>NZ_JBFUIY010000006.1:0-330358 GCF_056401655.1 Allobosea sp. P4_E12
GGAAAGCTCCGCCGCCACGCCCGACCTTAAACCCGCCCTCAGGCGGCATATTTCTGGACGGCGCCGGGAAGCGTGTTCCAGGCCGCATACCAGCTGTCGAAGAGCGCGAGCTGCGCCTCGGCATAGCCGCGCTGGCTCGCGGTCAAGGCATCCGTCTCGTTGAAGTGCAGGGTGTATTCCTTGGCCCCCTTCAGCACCATCATATGCTTGAAATAGAGCACGAGATCGGGACCCTCGTCGAAGGACGAGAGCACGCCGAGAGCCTGTTCGAGCTCCAGTGCGCGCTGGCGCGCCTCGGCATCGCCGGCCGCCGCCGCCTGGGAGAGCTTGCAGAGATGGATCACTTCTTTCGGCAGCACATTGCCGATGCCGGTGATCGCGCCCGTCGCGCCGCAATTCACATAGCCATGGACGACGGCGGTATCGACGCCGATCATCAGCGAAACGTCATCGTCGCCGCTGGTGATGGTCTCGGCGGCGTAGCGCATGTCGGCGGGACCGCCGAATTCCTTGAAGCCGACGAGGTTCTTGTGCTCGGCGCGCAGGGCGAAGAACAGGTCGGCCCGCGTCGCGAAGCCATAATAGGGGCTGTTATAGATCACCGCCGGCAGATCCGGCGCAGCCGAGAGGATCGCCTTGAAATGCGCCTTCTGGGCGAGGAGGACGGTGCCGCGGGACAAGACGCGCGGGATCACCATCAAGCCCTGGGCGCCGACCTTCTGCGCATGGGCCGCGTGAGCCACCGCTAAAGCGGTGTTGACCGCGCCGGTGCCGACGATCACCGGAATGCCGGCCTTCACCAGGCGCTCGACGCCTTCCATGCGCTGGGCATCGGTCAGCAGCGGCCAATCTCCCATCGAGCCGCAATAGACCACCGCCGACATGCCTTCAGCGATCAGCTCCTTGCCCTTGCGCACCAGGGCATCGAAGTCGGGGGTTCGATCCGCCTTGCACGGGGTCATCAGCGCGGGGATCACACCGGAGAAAATCTTGGCCTTCATGTCGATCTCCTTCTGGCTTGCCGAATGGTGGAGTTCGCAGCGCCGCAAGGGCGACGATGCTCGTCTCTGCGTCCTGATATATCTGTTTGCATATTATTTGTCGACAAGAATTAGGCGAGCGTCCTAAAGGGCAATCTCCAGGCGCTCGTCGCCGACCATAAGCTTCTGGATTTGCTGGACGATCTGATCGGCGTGGGCCTTGCCGAGGCGCTCTGCTGCGACGACGTCCCGGGCGATGATCGCGGCGATCATCGCTTCATGCTCCTCGACGAAACGCTGCGGCAGCCGGTCCTCGTAGGACTGATAGTAGAGCCTGAGGAAGCGCCGCCCTTCATCGAGCAGGCGGCTGAACAGGCTGTTGAAATACGGGTTGCGGCCGGCCTCGGCGATGGCGGAATGAAACGCCGCGTTCGTCGCGATCATCGCCAGCGCGTCCTGCGCCTGCACGGCGGCGGCGAATTCCTTCTGCCGGGCGCGGATGGTGACCAGATCCTGCGGGCGATGATGCTGTGCCGCGAGCTGCGTCGTCACCCGGTACATCAGCACGAGGGCGTCGAAGAACGGCGACATGTTGAGGAAATCGAGGTTCGACACCATCGTCGAGCGGTTGGGCAGCGTGTCGATCAGCCCTTCGCCCGCCAGCCGCACCAGCGCCTCGCGAATGGGCGTGCGCGACATCTTGAATCGCTCGGCGAGCTGGACTTCGTCGATCGGGCTGCCCGGCGGCAGCACGAGGTCGAGGATCTCGTCCCGCAGCAGATCATAGACGACCTTCACGCCCGAGCCGCGCTTGCGCTCGGGAGCGGCGGCAGATTGTTTCGTCGTCTTCATCGGCAGATCCTCTTGTCGACAAGAAGGATACTGGCGGCGCCAAGGCGGATCAATCGCTTCGAGGGGCGCCTTGCGCACGCAACGAAACGAAACTCGCCTGACGCACAGCCAAAGCGGGAAGGGCGGGCCCGCTCTGGGCCCGCCCTGAAGATCGATGGCGACGGTGATGGATCGGCTCGACCGTCCTGGTCCGGTCACTTCGCGTTGGCGGCTTTCTCGATGATCTCGGCGACGACGGCCGGCTTCGAGACATAGACGGCATGGCTGCCCTTGGTCTCGACGACGGTTGATCCGGCGCGCTTGGCCATCTGGTGCTGGGCCGGGGGCGGGATCATGTGGTCGTCGCTGGCGACGAGATAGAAGCTCGGCTTCATCTTCCAGGCCGGATTGGTGACCGCGCCGGCCAGCGCCGCGACGCCCCAGGGCACCTGCGAATCCGCCATCAGGGCGGCGGTGTCGGCATCGACATCGGCGGCGAAGGCGGCGGCGAACCTAGCCTTGTCGAGGGCGAGGAAGCCGTCGACGGGCGGCAGGATCGGCGGGACTGATGCGCCGGGAGGCGGGTTGGCGATCAGCGAGGAGACCGACTCGCCCTGATCCGGCGCGAAGGCGGCGATGTAGACGACCGCCTTGACCTTCGGATCGGTGCCGGCCTCGCTGACGACGACGCCGCCATAGGAATGGCCGACCAGGATGACCGGGCCATCCTGCTGGGCGATCGCCCGCTTGGTGAAGGCGACATCGTCGGCCAGCGAGGTCGTCGGGTTCTGGACGATGGTGACGCTGTAGCCCTTTTTCCGGAGGATATTGTAGACGCCCTGCCAGCCCGAGCCGTCGACGAAGCCGCCATGGACGAGGACGACGTTCCTGACGGCAGGGGCGGCCTCGGCGGCGGTGCCGGCGACGACGGCGGAGAGGGCAACGGTAGCGGAGAGGGCGGCGGCAGCGATCAGGGACTTGGTCATGACGGTGGCTCCTTCCTGTTTCTGCGATAATCATTATCGCGATATGTAACTCGATACAGAGGCCCCGCGGCCTTGTAAAGCGATTTCTTTATCGCGATATTGTTTTTCGAGATCTGGGCCCGCGAGGCCCCTGGAGGATGCCGATGACCGATGCCCCGACGCTGCCGCTCGACGGCCAGCTCTGTTTCTCGATCTATTCCGCCTCGCTGGCGATCCAGCGCGTCTACAAGCCGATGCTGGACGCGCTCGGCGTGACCTATACGCAATATCTCGTGCTGAGCGCGCTCTGGGAGCGGGACGGCCTGACGATCGGGGCGATCGGCGAGCGCCTCGCGCTCGAGCCGAGCACGATCACGCCCGCGGTCAAGCGGCTCGAGGCGGCGGGCTTTCTCGCCCGTCGGCGCAGCACCATCGACGAGCGTCTGGTCGAGGTCCATCTCACGGAGAAGGGCAGGAGCCTGCATCCCAAGACAGGGTGCCTGACCGATGCGCTCTTGCGCCATTCCGGCTTCGCCGTGCCCGAGATGATCGAGCTCAACAGCCGCGTCCAGGCCCTGCGCCAGGGCATGCGCGACGCAACCGGCGCCCACCAGGCGGCCGGAGCGGAGGGCGTGGAATGACCATGTGATCGACCGCCCGGCGCTATCGCTCCATCGCCTCGAGATTCCCGAGCACGCGACGGAGTAATGCGATCAGCGTCTGCAGGTCTTCAGCCGAGAGACCACGCGTCATCTCTTCATTGCTCTGCTGAAGGATCGCCCGTCCCGCCGGCAGGCGGTCGCGTGCCTCCTGCGTCAGCGAGATCAGGCTGCTGCGGCGATCGGCCGGATCGGGCTCCCGCCGGATGATGCCGTCACGCTCCATGCGCGCGAGAAGCTGCGCCATTGTCGGCTGTTCGACCCTTGCCCAGCGCGCGAGCTCGGTTTGCGATCGACCGTCCCCGTCTTTCAGGGCGGCCAGCACCGGAAGCTGAGCGGTGGCGAAACCGATCTTTCCGAGGCGTAGATCACCGATCCGGGCCAGGCCGCGCGCGATCCGGCTGAAATAATGGCCGGGATAGGCCATCGGGTCCCAGTCCTCGGATGTCATTGCATAGGCTCCTATGTTGTTATATAGGCTCCTATGTATATTGAGGATCCTGTCATGACAACCAGACCGAAAATCGCGATCATCGGCGGCGGCCCCGGCGGGTTGATGCTCGCCCGGCTCCTTCTGTTGCGCGGGCTTCAGCCGACAGTCTTCGAGCGGGATCGCCATGCCGGTGACCGGCCACAGGGTGGCTCGCTCGATCTCCACGCCGAGACCGGCCAGCAGGCTATCGCCCGGGCTGGGCTCGAAGCCGAGTTTCGCGCCGTGGCGCGGCCCGAGGATCAGGGCGACCGGCTCTATGACCAGAACGGCACGCTGTTGTTCGACCGCGACGGTGCCGGAGACAATCGACCGGAGGTCGACCGGACCGCCTTGCGCCAGATCCTGCTCGGCTCGCTTGCGCCCATGACGCTGCGTTGGGCGAGCAAGGTCGATGCCGTGACACCGATCGAGGCGGGCGGGTTTGATGTCGTCGTCGACGGAATCTCGGAACGCTTCGATATCGTCATCGGTGCGGATGGGGCATGGTCGCGTGTCCGCGCCCTGCTCTCCGATGCCCGGCCGCTCTACGAGGGGGTAACGCTGGTCGAGTTCGGCTTCGCTGCCGAACGCCATCCCGACGTCGACGGGTTGGTCGGGAGCGGCAAGATGTTCGCCGTCGGCGACAATCGGGTGCTGATCGCGCAACGCAATGGACACCGCCATATCCGCGGCTACGCGGGTCTGCGTCTTCCTGAGGCGGAGGCGCGCGGTTGGATGTCGCTCGGCGACGATCGCATCCGGGCAATGCTGCGCGATCGTTTCGCAGGTTGGGCGCCGTCCCTCGTCCATCTCATCGACAGTGGCGAGCTTATCGCCGTCCGCCCGCTCTATGCGCTGCCGATCGATCATTCCTGGCAAAGCCGGGTGGGGCTGACCTTGCTTGGGGACGCAGCCCATCTGATGTCGCCCTTCGGCGGCGAGGGCGTGAATCTGGCGCTCGCCGATGCCGTCGACCTGGCAGACGCGCTGACGAGCGGCGATGGATGGGGCGCGGTTGCCGCTTACGAAGCCGCGATGATGCGACGGGCGAGACCTGCCGCGGAAGGCGCGGCCGAAGGACTGGCTGGTGCGGTGTCGGCCGAGGGCGTCGCGGCCGTTCTGGATCATTATCGCCAGCGGGTCGAAGCCTGACATGCTCCTGGAGGCATTCATCGGCCCGGACTTGACGAGCGCGATCTGGCGACGCTGTTGATTGCGGCGGCTTCCGCTTAATCTCGGCCGACCCGAAGATTGGCCGGCGGCGAGAAGCCGACAGCTCCGGCAAGGCGAAGGCGGCGATGGTGGCATTTCTGATGGATGGCCCGGCTGAGGCGAGGACAACGATCCTCCTGGCGCATGGCGCGGGGGCTCCGATGGATTCCGCTTCGATGACGGCCAACGCCGGCGCTCTGGCTGCGGCCGGTCTTCGCGTGGCCCGGTTCGAGTTCGGTTACATGGAAGGTCGGCGGACATCAGCTGGTCGAAAGCCACCGCCGCGCGCCGAAACCCTGATCTCGGAATATGCCGCCGCCATCGGCGCGCTTGATTGCAAGGGACCGCTCATCATCGGCGGCAAATCGATGGGTGGACGTGTCGCCAGCATGCTGGCCGACGAGTGGCACGCATCCGGCCGGATCGCCGGCCTGCTCTGCCTTGGCTATCCCTTCCACCCGATCGGCAAGCCCGAGCAGCTGCGCACGGCGCATCTCGAGACCATGAAGACGCCGACGCTGATCGCCCAGGGGACGAGGGACCTGTTCGGAACGCGCGAGGAGGTGTCGGCTTACACGCTCTCCAGCGCCATCGAGATCCTCTGGCTCGACGATGGCGATCACGACCTGAAGCCGCGCAAGGCGGTCTCGGGCTATTCCATCGACGACCATCTGAGGACGCTGTCGAACAAGGTCGCCGCCTGGGCGGATAGCCTCACGGCATAGGGGCACGGCCGGCGCGGGCAGGGGAAGCGGCGCGACCCCGGGCCCGGCGCCGCTTCGTCGGTCTGGCCGGCCTCAGGTTCCGTCCGGCCCGCTGCTTTTGAGTTCCCAGGTCAGGATCGCGAGAGCCAGGTTCTCAAGCTCCAGCTCGGCCATCGGATGGTGGGCGGCGGCGTGGAGATCACGCGCCCTGGCGCAGGCGCGAATATAGTCCGCCTCCGAGCTCAGCATCACGGAGCGCCGGTTCGGGTAGCCTGGCGCGCGGTTCCGCCGGCGGTCGGGTCGCTCTTCACGCATGCATGGCCATGCCGGTTCGTGAGACGATACTGCTCATGCCTTAGAGTGAGGCCGGTTCACGCCAATCGCAACCCCGAGATTACCATTGGGCGCGAATCGTCCAACGGCACGCGAATTCGAGGGCGTGCTTCAGCCAGGACGCAGGTCCCCGCCAGGGCATCATCTCTCCGGAGTGGGCGAGGGCGGTTCCGATCAGGTCCCGCCTATTGACGCACCAGGATGATCTCGGAGGTCTGCAGGATCGGGCCGCCGGGCGTGAGGTTATCCGCGACGGTCATCCGCAGGATGCCGCGGCCGTCATTCTGGATGACCATCGCGGCCTGCGTGTCGCCATTGACCGGGCGCGGCCACTCGATGCGAAGGTTCAGGGTGTCGCCGCTGCGCGTGCCGCTGAGCCGGGCGGGGCCGATCCGGGCGCCGGTATAGGTGCCGTGATAGGTGCCGGAGCGCGGATCATAAGTGACATCGATCGCGACCGGGCGCACGAAGATCAGATAGGCGCGGCAGCTGCCTTGCGCGCTGATCCGATTTTCGGTGGGCCGCCCCATGATCGAACAGGTCACGTGCCGCGGCTGGCTGCCGCCGTCGCGCTGGACCTTGCCGGAGCCGGACCAGTCGCCGCGAAAACGCTCGAGAAAGTCGGATTCGGCAGCGCGGGCAGGATTGCAGACGAGGATGACAAGGAGGCAGCACAGGCAAGCCGCCGCGATGCCGCAGCGTGTCGCCCTGCCGATGACCCGGTGCTGCAGGATCGCCCTGGAAGCCAGTTGGACCGGAATGCCGGGCGTAAGAGTGTCCGCGACCGTCATGCCGAGCCTCCCCGGCTCTGGCTGCCTTGAGCCCGGCTAGCGTCTGGAGCCTAGCGACTGCGGCCCTCTCAACGGGCCCGGCAGGGCCGGTCGTCGTTCACGGGCGCCTGATCACGGCAGGGGTGTTCGCTCCCGCAGTCAGCCTTTGCGCGGCGAGCACCACCTCGAGGCGGTTGCGCGCGTTCAGCTTGGCCATCAGATTGGTCATGTAACCCTTGACGGTCTTGGCGCTGAGCGACAGCTCGCGGGCGATTTCGTTGTTCATCTTGCCGAGCAGCAGCAGATTGACGATCTGCTGCTCCCGGACGCTGAGCCTGTTGCTGACCGCCTTCTGTCTTTCGAGGGTCTTTTCTTTCAACGCACAGATCAGCTTGGTCGCGAAGGAGGGCGTGACATAGACATCGCCTCGCTGTGCCGCCTGAAGAGCCTGGAAGAGGTCTTCTCCGGGACTGCCTTTCAGGACATAGCCCTTGGCCCCGGCATCCAGCGCCCTGATCGCGTCTTCCGTGCTGGCCGAGGCGGTGAACACCACGATCTTCGTCTCAGGAGCGATCTTCAACGCGTCCGCAATCGCCTGGAAGACATCCCCCGCCATGCTGAGATCGACGATCATCTCATCCGGGCGATGCGTTCTGGCGATCGGCACGATGTGATCTGCGACAGTCCCCGTCGCGGCGAGCATGAAACCGCCCCAGCGTTTCAGCAGCACGGCGATCCCCTCCATCAGCATGGGGTGATCATCGACGATCGCAACCGAAAGGTCCGGCATGGCTGACCTCTGCACTCTACCCCCAAGCCTGACCGGATGGTTGCGTAGTCAACGCTCTTTGTAAATCCTCTCAAAATGAGAACAATCTCGATTCAATCGGGTCGACAAACCTGTCTTGCTAAACCTTAGGTAGAAGAATTCCGTTTTCTGCGCCTGAGGTTGTGGCTGGCGGCAGGCGGGAGGGCATTCTGCCGCCGCTGCGGCGGTCACCCGGGCCGGCTGAGACCAGCAATGGCAATCTCGTTCAGCGCAATCGTCAGGTCCGCCCATCCCCGTCAGGTCGGGCGCCGGCCCATCTCGCCAAGCGTTTAGTTTAAGAATATTCTAGTTATAGATTTGAGTATTTCTAAGTTATTGAAGTATTGTGACAAATCGCCGCGCAGTCTGTAACTGGTCGCTATTCTGCACGAGGACAGATGCGGTGGATCTTCTGAGCACGCGATCGATCAGGAATAATATCCGGCGTGACTGGAACCGCCCGTCGGCCAAGCCCATGTATTGCGGAATCATGAGATCTTCTTGTTCAGCCGGTCTGCGCATCTCGGCGCGCGCGATAACCAGCGATTGCTTGAGCCGATCCGCACCAGAACCGTCTTCCTGGAGCATGAGCCGATCATGGTCGGTCGGGCGAGGGGAGGCCGCCGGTTGAACACTGGCGGCTGGGCCAGGACCGCTGCGCCATCCCCATGCGCAAACGGCAATCGATAGAGCGAGGATCATGATGGACAGGCATTCACAATCCGTGCCGGGCTGGTTTGCTTGGCTGACCCGGCGCGTGGCGCTCATGGCCGCCCTGGCCCTGCTTGCCGCACCGGGCATCCGCAGCGCGCAGGCTGCCGACACCATGATCGAGGTGACCGACCTTGCCGGCCGCACCGTCAAGGTCAAGAAGGGCGTGCAACGGGCCATCCTCGGCGAGGGCCGGCTATTCTCCGCGACGGTCGTGCTGATGGGCAAGGACAAGCCCTTCGCGCGGCTCGCCGCCATCGGCGACGATCTGCCGAAATTCGACCCCGACACCTGGAACCGCTACCTGGCGGATGTCCCTGCCGCCAAGTCGGTGACATTGGTGAGCGCGCTCGCCTCGAGCGATTTCAGCGTGGAGAAGGCGATCACGCTTGATGCGGACCTCGTCATCCTGTCGCTCGGCTTCCTGGACAAGGCGATGCAGTCCGGTGTCGTCGACAACCTGGCCAAGGCCGGCATTCCGACGATCTTCATCGATTTCCGCGAGCGCCCGACGCAGAACACCGTGCCGAGCATGCTTCTGCTCGGCCGGGTCTTCGACCGCATGGACGCGGCCAATAGCTTCATCGACTATTATTCGCAGCAGATGCGGCGGGTCTACAACGTCACGACGCGGCTGAAGCAGGATCAGCGGCCGCTGGTCTTTGCCGAGCAGGCTGCCGGCCTCAACCCGTCTGCCTGCTGCCAGTCCTTCGGCAATTTCAACTTCGGCGAATTCGTCTCCGAAGCCGGCGGCATGAACTGGGGATCGAAGTATTTTTCCGGTGCCGGCGGCATGGTCAATCCGGAGAAGATCATCGTCGATGATCCGCAATTCCTGCTGATGACCGGCGCCAACTGGTCGAACAGCAACCCCGGCAATATCGCCGTCTGGCTCGGCTACGAGACCCAGCCTGAACGCGCCGCCGCGCAGTTCAAGGGCCTCGTCGCCCGGACCGGATTTCCGGGGCTGACGGCCGTCAAGAACAGGAAGGTGATGGCGATCTATCACCAGTTCTACCAGAGCCCGTATCACTTCGTGGCCATCCAGGCGCTCGCCAAGTGGCTGCACCCCAACGAGTTCAAGGATCTCGACGCCTGGGCGACCTTCCAGGAACTGCATGACCGCTTCCTGCCGATCAAGCTGACTGGCAAGTTCTGGATCGAGATGAACTGATCGCCATGGCCCTGTCCGATATGCCGGCCTTCGAGCCGCCTGCCGATACGGCCAGCGAGCGCTATCGGCGGCGGGTGCTGCGCAAGCTCCTGCTCGCTGTCGGGGCGCTTGCGCTGCTCACGCTGGCGCTCGTGGTCGATGTCTCGGTGGGGCCCGGCAATTTCCCCTTGATGGATGTGGCGCGCGTCATCCTCGAACCGGGATCGATGGGCCCGAAGCTCGACGTGATCGTCTGGGATGTGCGCCTGCCCGTCGCGGTGATGGCCATTCTCGTCGGTGCCATGCTGGGCACTGCCGGGGCGCAGATGCAGACTATCCTCGGCAATCCTCTCGCCGATCCGTTCACGCTCGGCATCTCGTCGGCGGCGAGCTTCGGTGCGGCGCTTGCCATCGCGACCGGCGTCTCGCTCGTGCCTTTCGCGGGGGCCTTCCTGGTGACGGCGAACGCCTTCCTGTTCGCGCTCGCGACCTCGGCGATCCTGTTCCTGTTCACGCGGCTGCGCGGCGTCACCGTCGAGACCTTCGTGCTCGTCGGCATCGCGCTGTTCTTCACCTTCAATGCGCTTCTGGCCTTCATCCAGTTCCACTCGTCCGAAACCCAGCTGCAGCAGATCATCTTCTGGATGATGGGCAGCCTGTCGCGCGCCACCTGGACGAAGCTCGGGATCTGCGCCGGCCTGCTTGGAGTCATCCTGCCGTTCTGCCTGCATCGCAGCTGGATGCTGACCGCGCTCACCATGGGCGACGAGCGGGCCGCCGCCCTTGGCGTGCGCGTCGCGCGGCTGCGCCTCGAAATGCTGGTCTGCATCTCGCTGCTGGCCTCGACCGCCGTCGCCTTCGTCGGCACGATCGGCTTCATCGGCCTGGTGGGGCCGCATATCGCCCGGCTTCTGGTCGGCGAGGACCAGCGCTATTTCGTGCCGGTCGCGGCGATTGCCGGCGGCCTCATCCTGTCCGTCGCGTCGACGCTGTCGAAGGGCATTACCCCGGGGATCATCTATCCCATCGGCATCATCACCGCCCTCGTCGGCGTGCCGTTCTTCCTTAGCCTCGTGATGTCGATCCGCCGGGAGCGCTGGCAATGAGCCTTTCGATCGAGTCGATCGGTTTCGCCTATCGTGGCCGCGGCGACGTCTTCGACGGACTCAGCGCTCTGGGGCTCGAGCGCGGCACCGTCACCGCCGTGGTCGGGCCGAACGGGGTTGGAAAATCCACGCTGTTTCGCCTCGTGGCCGGGCTGCTGCGCCCGCGCGCCGGCACCATGCGGCTCGACGGGGCCGACCTTGCCGGAATGACATCGCGGCAGCGGCATGATGCGATCTTCTTCCTGTCGCAGCATGTCGCGATGCGGGCTGCGCTCTGCGTCTTCGATTATGTGCTGCTCGCCCGGAAAGCCCATGGCGGCCGCGCCACGCGCGAGGATCTGCGGGCGGTGGAGGAGGCGCTCGGCACGCTGCATATCGACCATCTCTCGGAGGTTCCGGTGTCGGACCTTTCGGGTGGCCAGCAGCAGCTCGTCTCCGTGGCCCAGGCCCTGGTGCGCGCGCCCAGCGTGCTCCTGCTCGACGAGCCGACAAGCGCGCTCGACCTGCGCCGGCAGTTGCAGGTGACCAATGTCATCCGCGAGACGACGCGKCGGCGCGGCCAGGTCACGCTCGTCGCCTTGCACGATCTGGCACTGGCCAGCCGCTGCGCGGATCGCTTCCTGCTGATCGACCGCAAGACCGTCGTCGCCGATGGCCGCCCCAGGGATGTCCTCTCCCATCCGGCGGCGTCGGACGTGTATGGCGTCGACATCACGCTGGAACAGGGTGCGACCGGCAATCTCCTGGTCGACACCACGCTGCGCGCCGGCACCGAGCGGCCGACGGCCTGAGAGGGCAGGGGGCGCCGCTCTTCGCCCAGGCCGATGGGCGTCGCATGCGCTCTGGCCGCGCCGACTGCGCCAACGGCCTTGGCGTCGGCCAAGCGACATTCATCCGTTCGGGGTGCCGCCCAGCCGCATCTGGCTCGGCGCCAGCCCGGTCCATTGCTTGAACGCATGCGAGAACGCGCTGACTTCGTGGAAACCCAGCAGCCAGGCGACCTTGGAGACATGGTGGTCGCCATCATTGAGATAGCGCAAAGCCAGATCACGCCGCAGTTGCCGCAGGACCTCCGAAAAGCTCAGCCCCTCCTCGGCGAGCCTTCGCGCCAGTGTCCGTTCGCTTAATCCAAGCTGGCGGGCGATGACTTCGGCGCGAACCTTGCCGTGAGGCAGCAGCGGAGCAATCGCATTCTCGACGCTCACCCGAAGCGGGCTCGCATTGGTCGTGCGGGATGATAGCGCCGCCTCGCAATAGGTCTGGAGGAGATCGTTGAGATAAGGGTCGGCATTCACGAGATGGCGTTCGCGCGCATCGGCCTGCAGAACGAATGCATCGGTCTCGGCGCCGAACTCCACCTTCGTCCCGGCAAACCGCGACATCGCAGAGGTGTCGCCCGATCGGTGATGCGCGATCGAGACGTGTTGTGGGACGAGATTTGCGCCGGTCAGGATGCGGCAGATCCTGATTGCTCCAAAAATGCAGAACTCGGCCTGGTGCCGATCGCAATGCCGGGGAAGGCCGGCATAGCTCAGCGTGACGGTGAACCCGCTTCCCTCGGCAATGCTGAAGACCAGCGCTTCATTGGTGATCGCGCTGTAGCGCGCAATCCGTTGCGTTGCGTCGCCGAGCGTTTGTGAGGATGCCATCACGTAGAACAGCAAGCCCATGGCTCGGGGGTCGAATTCCTGGGCCAGGGTGAAGCCGAGGCAATCATCACCCAGTGCCGCCGCGGCCCGGTCCAGGAATGCGACCTGACGCCGGGAGGGCACTCTCTGATCGTGATCGGCGAGCATGTCCTCGGTCAGGCCGACCTCGTTCAGGAGAGGCGCGGCCGGTATGCCGGCGCCGGCAAGACGCGCAACGGCAAGGCGCGAGATGCCCGCTAGCGTGGTCGGCAGGGAGGTCAGGTCGCGTGGCAAAGCCGCCGAACTCCCCTGCTCATGTCCGGGACGAGCAAAATCTTGGCCGAAATTAACAAGCGTCGGATGCTCCAGCAACGTATTTCAGGGATGTCCGGTCTGCGTGCGCGCACCGGCCACGCCTCGAAGGCAATAGGCCCAGGACAAACCAATAAGCCCAGAACAAACCTGTTGCGGAATTGGAGCCTATGGATGAGATCTCGCCGGCGTCTGGCCTCATTGAGCGCTGTCGGGATCATGATTTCTTCGACCGGTCACGCTGCGACCTTTGCCTGGGAATGTAGGTTCCCTAGCTTTCGCAATGCCCTGACCTTTGTTTGGGATACCGATAAAAGCTCCGCTTCCCTGATTGGCGGCGCGGGCTCGGCGACCTTGTGGCCGAATTTCGGCACGATTGCCTCCGGGCAGGCTGTTGTCTCATTCGCTGAGCCGACCTCTGGCGGAGCCATCCAGACGACAACGATCATCGTCAACACCGGAGAAGCGATTCATAGCCGCAATGCCATCGTCGGCGGGAAGTTTGTTCCCTCGCAAGATTCGGGTCAGTGCAGGCAAAGGCGCTGAATCTAAAATCTGCGCGCCTGCTAATATGCGTCAGTATTATCTTATTGATTTATGTTTATTAAATTAAGTTAATAATATTAATTGCGATTTACCAAAATATTGATTACAAAATTCGGCTTGCATATTCCTGAGGGATCCCGGCGCGATGCGCGTCTAAATCACCTATCGGCAGGAACGGTCACAAAGTTGCCGAACTCCCTGTCCATAGCGCTTCGATCAGCGAACAATGCAGTCTCAAATCGGGAGAGAAAAAATCTTTGGTAATTAGGAAAAAGAGGCAGAGCCGTCAGCAACATTTTTCGGGTACGCCGAGCCGACGTTGTCGAGGCCGATTTGCCATGAATGTTAAACTCAACGGTGATGCAGACTGTATGTTTGCGATACAGAATTTTGCTTCGCGTAACGGTCGTCACTCTCGGTCGGCGACGGGAAAGATTGTCGCCTGCGAAGTGGTCGTCATTTCCACTGTCGCGTTCCGGCGCGGCGCCGGCGTATCCGGACGACGCGCTAATACAGATCAGTCGTCAATGAATAGCCTGAGGCCTGACGCCGTTCCGTGGTTCTCCCGCGCGTTGAGCGGCGCGGTAACGCCTCGGCACGAGGCCGCTTGATGCGGCTCTGCCCGCAGCCTCACTCCTCATCGCAATGGCCGTAACGCCAGTTAACCCACGTTAGTCAAACAGCCTTGTCGCCTTCGGCATATCGAGACGCTGCGCTACGCAGGGCCTTCGCCATGCTTCGGGACAAGCTCCAGCAAAACGAGTTCTTTTCCGCCTCCACAGCCTCCGTGAGAGCCTTGATGTGCTCGTCTCCGGTCAGGCCGCGGCGCCCAAACCCAGCAAACAGACCAAGCCACAAGGGCCGCTGATCCTGCCGACGATGGATCCGGACCGCGAACGCACGGCTTGACCCTTACCCCCGGAGTATCCCCATGAAGCGCATCGCCCCACTGGCGTTGCTTTCGCTTGCGGCCTTTGTCGAGCCGCCCGCCACGACCCTGGCGACCACGCAGCTCATTCTCACCGGCGTGCCGGTCGTCGTCGACGGCGACACGCTGGCGAGCGAGCAGCGCTGCCTCGCCGAGGCGATCTATTTCGAGGCGCGCTCCGAAGCGGAGGACGGGCGCGTCGCCGTCGCCCAGGTGGTGCTCAACCGGGTCAAGAGCGGGTATTATCCGGGGTCCGTCTGCGGCGTCGTCTATCAGAACCGCCACCGCAGGCTCGCCTGCCAGTTCACCTTCGCCTGCGAAGGCAAGTCGTTGCGCATCAAGGAGCCGGAGCAGTGGCAGGTGGCCCAGCGCATCGCACGTGAGGTTTACGAGGGCCGGACCTATCTCGTGGAGGTCGGCGATTCCACGCATTATCACGCCGATTATGTCCAGCCCTCCTGGGCGAAGAGGCTGAAGAAGATGGATGTGATCGGCCGCCACATCTTCTACAGCCGCGGCACGACCGGACTGGCCCATTCAGGGTGACCCGGACCTGAGGCCGGCGCTCGCTTCGCAATTGCGAGCGCGGCCCCTATAGGTTGCGCGGCGATCAGTCTCGCCGGGAGTCATGCCTATGGCCTATCTGTCCGATGCCCGCGCCCTCACGCTGGCCGATTTCGCCCGGATGAAAACGGCGGGCGAGAAGGTCGCGATGATGACCTGCTACGATTCGAGCTTCGCGAGCCTGCTCGAGAGCTGCGGTGTCGAGATCCTGCTCATCGGCGATTCCATGGGGAATGTGCTGCAGGGGCACGCCACGACCCTGCCCGTGACCATGGAGCAGATGGTCTATCACACGGCCTGCGTGGCGCGCGGCGCCAGGCGCGCCTTCATCATGGCCGACATGCCGTTCGGCTCGTATCAGGAAGGTCCTGCCCAAGCCATGCACAACGCCGCCAGGCTGATGGCTGCCGGCGCCCATATGGTGAAGCTCGAAGGCTCCGACTATGCCGTCGAAACCGTTCGATTTCTCGTCGAGCGCGGCGTCCCGGTCTGCGGCCATCTCGGGCTGACGCCGCAATCGGTGCACCAGCTCGGCGGCTACCGGGTCCAGGGCAAATCGGCTGATGCTGCGACCAAGCTCAAGGCCGACGCCGCCGCGCTGGAGCAGGCGGGTGCGCGCTTCCTCGTGCTGGAAATGGTGCCGTCGACGCTCGCCGCCGAGATTGGCGAGGCGAGCGACGCCATGCTGACGATCGGGATCGGCGCCGGTGTCAACTGCAATGGCCAGGTGCTCGTCCTCCACGACGCGATCGGCGTCTATCCCGGCAAGAGGCCACGCTTTTCCAAGGACTTCATGGTCGGCGCGGGCTCGATCCAGCAGGCGGTCGAGGCCTATGTCGCCGCGGTGAAGAGCCAGGAATTCCCGGGGGCGGAGCACAGTTACTGAGAGCCGGCTCCGGCCGCAGGGGCATGTGGCCGGCCGCCGATCTGTCGCTGCAATGCAGGCAGCGAGGGACGGACATTATCAGTCGGATGCGCCCGCTATCTCCGGGGCGGCCTCCGTTAGAATGGCCTCGGCGCGATCTTTCATTATATAAGTTGGAATATAACGATCGGCTTCGTCAATTCCTACCAGAACGCTTTCCTATCCTGACCTCCGCCTATCGGACGGTTGACAGCGGTGCCGGAACGGCCGGAACATGCCGAAAATCGCATGGCTGCCGGTAGTGACGCGCCTCGGCTGGCAATGACGGTGCGAAGCGGGTGGAAATGGATGCCGAGCATGGTCGAGACTGCGCGAGGCCTGCACGCTGACCGGATATATTCGACATTGAACAACGCTGCGGCAGTGGCGCAATCGGCCGTGGCGGCGTCCTGGTCGCGTTCCGCGGTCAAATACGGGCTCGATCCCAACCACGCCCGGCCGCCCTGGCGGCTCAGCCAGCATGAATTCGATGCCGCCTTCGAACGCCTGGATCCGCTGATCCGAGTGGCGCAGTCGACCCTTGATCGGCTCTTCCAGTCGGTCGGCGATGCCGGCTGCTGCGTGCTGTTCACCGATCGCGAGGGCGTGCCGCTCGATCGACGGGGCGTCGTCGGCGACGATGTCGATTTCCGCAATATCGGGCTCTGGACCGGAATGGTCTGGAGCGAGGCCAGCGAGGGCACCAACGGCGTCGGAACCTGCCTCGCGGAGGGGCGTCCGTTGACGATCCACCGCGACCAGCATTTCCTGACGCGCAATATCGGCCTGAGCTGCAGCGTCGCCCCGATCTGGGACGCGCAGGGGCGGCTGATCGCGACGCTGGATGTCTCGACCTGCCGGGCCGACCTGACGCCGGCCATGCTGAAGCTCGTCGCCAGCGCGACGGTCGAGGCGGCGCACAGGATCGAGGCTCATCATTTCCGGATGGCTTTTCCCAAGGCACGCATCGTCGTCGCCCAGGACCGCTTCGGCGGCGGCGGCGGTTTGCTGGCCGTCGACAAGGAGGATCTCGTCTTCGGGGCGAGCCGGGCGGCGCGGCTGGCCTATGGACTGACCGACGAGCGGCTCGCGCACCCATTTCCCGCCGACGATCTCCTGGCGGGTGACGAGGCAAGGCCTGCCGAGGCGTTGAGCGCCGCCGAGCGCGGCGTCGTGCAGCGGGCTCTGGCGCGGGCCAATGGCAATGTCTCGGCGGCGGCGCGCATGCTCGGGGTCAGCCGCGCCACCATGCACCGGAAGCTGACAAGGCTCGGGCTCCAGCGCGGCCGGTGAGCGCACGCGTGGCCGAACATGCAATCTCTTCCGAAACCTGTCGCAAAGCTGAGACAGTCGGGCATCTGAAAGCGCCGCACGCCTCCTGACAACGCCAAGCATTGCGGCCGATCCTGCCCTCCAGGGCGCGGCCTCACAGCGCTGCGATGGAGGATGAGATGAACAAGTCCGAATTCAACCGCACGACCGCGACGCCGTTCAAGGCGCGCTATGGCAATTTCATCAACGGCAAATGGGCCGAGCCCCAGTCAGGGCGCTATTTCGAGAACACCTCTCCGGTGAATGGCCGGCTGCTCTGCGAGGTCGCGCGCTCCGACGCGAACGACATCGAGGCGGCGCTCGACGCCGCCCATGCCGCCAAGGGTGCCTGGGGCCGCACCAGCGCCGCCGAGCGGGCGCTGCTCCTCAACAAGATCGCCGATGTGATGGAGGAGAATCTCGCGCTTCTCGCGCTGGCCGAGACCTGGGACAACGGCAAGCCGATCCGGGAGACGACCGCTGCGGACATGCCGCTGGCGATCGACCATTTCCGCTATTTCGCCGGCGCGGTGCGCGCGCAGGAAGGCGGCATCTCCGAAATCGACCATGATACGGTCGCCTATCACTTCCACGAGCCGCTCGGCGTCGTCGGCCAGATCATTCCCTGGAACTTCCCGATCCTGATGGCAGTCTGGAAGCTGGCGCCGGCGCTCGCCGCCGGCAATTGCGTCGTGCTCAAGCCGGCCGAACAGACGCCCGCCTCGATCCTCGTCCTGGCCGAGCTGATCGCCGACATCCTGCCGCCGGGCGTCCTGAACATCGTCAACGGCTTCGGCCTGGAGGCCGGCAAGCCGCTCGCCTCGAGCAACCGCATCGCCAAGATCGCCTTCACCGGCGAGACCACGACCGGCCGCCTGATCATGCAATATGCCAGTCACAACCTGATCCCGGTGACGCTGGAGCTGGGCGGCAAGTCCCCGAACATCTTCTTCAAGGATGTGACGCTCGAGGATGACGATTTCTTCGACAAGGCGATCGAAGGCTTCGTCATGTTCGCGCTCAACCAGGGCGAAGTCTGCACCTGTCCGAGCCGCGCCCTGGTCCATGAGAGCATCTATGACCGCTTCATGGAAAAGGCGCTGAAGCGCGTCGAAGCGATCAAGCAGGGCGACCCGCTGGATAGCGCGACGATGATCGGGGCGCAGGCCTCCTCCGAGCAGCTCGAGAAGATCCTGAGCTATTTCGATATCGGCCGGCAGGAGGGCGCCGAGGTGTTGATCGGCGGCTCAAGGAACGAACTGCCGGGCGACCTGGCGGGCGGCTATTACGTCAAGCCGACCGTCCTGAAGGGGCACAACAAGATGCGGGTCTTCCAGGAGGAGATCTTTGGGCCGGTCGTCTCCGTCACGACGTTCAAGGACGACGAAGAGGCGCTCTCGATCGCCAATGACACGCTCTATGGCCTCGGCGCCGGCATCTGGACCCGTGACGGCAACCGCGCCTATCGCTTCGGCCGCGCGATCCAGGCGGGCCGGGTCTGGACCAATTGCTACCACGCCTATCCCGCACATGCGGCCTTCGGCGGCTACAAGCAGTCCGGCATCGGTCGCGAGAACCACAAGATGATGCTCGACCATTACCAGCAGACCAAGAACATGCTGGTGAGCTACTCCCCGAAGAAGCTCGGCTTCTTCTGAAGCCCCTGGGGCTTCTCCTGAAGATGTTCAGCTTCTCCCCGAAGAAGCTGGCTTCTTCGGGCGTTTGCCCGCCCCTCCACGGGCACAGGCCCGGCACGCCCGCAGCGAAGACGTTGCTGCGGGCGTGCCGGGATGTCCCGCAAGCCGCATGGCCTGGCGTTGAGCCTGGGCGTACGGCAGGTTTTGGTCGTCCCACGCCACGGGGAGCTCCGGCATGAGCGAGCACGTCATCGGGCAGGTCCCAGTCATCGAGCAGGTCCAGGTTATCGAGCAGGTCACCGCCACTCCGGCTGCGCTACGCCTGATCGCGCGGCTGCAGGCCAAGCACGGAGACATTCTGTTTCATCAGTCGGGAGGCTGCTGCGATGGCTCCTCGCCGATGTGCTATCCGCAGGGCGATTTCATCGTCTCGGACCATGACGTGAAGCTGGGCGAGGTTGGCGGCGTTCCGGTCTATATCAGCGGTTCGCAATTCGCCCTCTGGCGCCATACCCAGCTGATCATCGACGTCGTCCCCGGCCGGGGCGGAATGTTCTCGCTGGAGAACGGCACGGAGCAGCGCTTCCTCACGCGCTCGCGTGCCTTTTCCGGCGAGGAGATGTGCCGCCTCGATGGCGGGACAATCAGCTCCGCCGGCTGAGCTGCAGGTCCAGCCGGCCTTACGGTTCGGCGATGATCAGCCGCAAGGAACCATCGAAGGCCGCTTGCCGGCGCAACGCCCCGTGACGCGCGTCCCAGCTGCCGTCTTCGAGCGCGCGCTGGAGATGTGCGACATAGCCCGCGCGGGCCGGGTCGCCGACGAAGCTCCAGGCCGAATTCGCCGCCCGGGCACCGGCCTCGAGCAGGCGTTCCGGGCGCCCATAATAGGCCTCGTTGAAACCGTCCCGGCAGTCGAAGGGAATGGCGACCGGGTCGGCGCGCGTCTGGCCGCCGAGCAATGTGCGGATGCGGCCAAGCGCGGGGTAGCGGCGGGCCTCGGTGGCGAGAACCTCGGGCGCGTAATCGTTCAGCCAGAAGCGTTGCACGAGATCGGGGTCGCAGCTCAGGATGATGACCCGTCCGCGCGTCACGCGCCGCATATCGGCAAGCCCGGCCTCCAGGTTCTTCCATTGATGGATGGAGAAGGTCGTCATGCTGGCGTCGAAATGCCCGTCCGGGAAAGGCAGCGCCTCGGCGACCGCGTCAATGGCAGGGGCGAGATCGGCGGGACGTTGGGCGCGCATCGAGGCCGAGGGCTCGACGGCCGTGACGTCGCGATCCCGCGGTTCGTAGGAGCCTGCGCCGGCTCCGACATTCAGCACGGTCCGCGCGGTGCCGAGGGCCTGCTCGATCTGGGCGGCAATTGCCGGCTCGGGCTGCCGATACGCGGTATAGCCCGCGCCGATGACGCCGTAATTCGCGTCCCCGGCGCTGCCGTCCGCTTGGCGTGGATTCACCGAACCGACCGTCATCGAGACCTCCCTGTTGCGTCAAAGGGGCTGGCAGATGCGTGCGGGCCTTGCGCCGCGCATCGCCTGCGTTCCGTTAACTCAATGCACAGCCACCTGCCTTCCTCGACCCGCCCATGAAGACACGGGATCGACTGAAAGCTGGCCGGCCATGGCGGTTCTTCTAGAGGTACACTGCCCCTCATGCTATCGAGTTAAAATCCGATCATGGTGAGCTAAACTCACGGACCATCAGTCATGCCGCGCAAGCTTCCGCCGCTTTCCGCCCTCAGGGCCTTTGAGGCGACGGCGCGTCTCGGCTCGGTGACGCGTGCGGGCGAGGAGCTCGGCCGAACCCATGGCGCGGTCAGCCGCCAGCTTCGGAGCCTGCAGGATCATGCGGGTGTGGAGCTTTTCGAGAAGGCGGGGACCGGCTTGCGGCTGAATGAACGCGGCGAGGCCTTGCGGCAGGTCGTCGCCGGATCGCTCGATGCGCTCGAGCAGGGCTGGCTGCGCGTGCTGGAGGAGGCGCGCGGGCCGAGCGTGCATGTGGCCTGCAGCGCCACCTTCGCCATGCGCTGGCTCGTGCCGCATCTGCAGGGCTTCTACCGTCGCCATCCCGAGATCCGGCTACGCCTGTCGATGACCGCCGCGCAGGAGATCAGGCACCAGGGCGCCGATCTGGTGCTGGTCTGGGATCGCCGCTCCTATCCCGCGCGCGACCGGGAGAGGGCGATCCGCCTGACCGATATCGCCTTCGGGCCCGTCTGCGCTCCCGGGCATGCGATCACGCGGGACGGCGAGCGCCTGGTCTGCTCGACCCGGATTGCCCATGAGCACAGCGCGAGCGCCTGGGAGACCTGGCAGGTCAATACGGGCCTGACGGCGAGCCACGAGGCGGAGCTCTTCTTTCCGCACACGCATCTCTGCATCGAGGCCGCGCTGGCGGGCTTGGGCGTGGCGCTTGTCGAGCAGCGCATGGTCGGGGAAGACCTTGCGGCCGGCAGGCTGGTTGCGCCTTGCGGGTTTGTTCCGTTCGCCGATGGCCTTGCCGCCATCCCCGCCAGGGATCATGGCGTTTCACCGGCCGCGCGCGCCTTCCTCGCCTGGATCGCCGAAGAATTCGCCGCCGAAGCTGCCGCCCACTGAGCCGTCGCCTGTCGCCGAGATCGCGGGAGACGGCGTGTCAGGAACCGGCGCGTGTCCGATGGAGCGGCAGGATGGCATCGCGCGTCAGCGGGGCGAGTTCGGGATGGGGCGCGCAAGCCGGATCGAACCGGATCAGCTCCGCGATCTCCGCGGCGGGGGCGAGCGTCCGATCCGTGGACAGGCTGAACAGCTCCGCCTCGACGGTGAAACCCTGCTCATGGGCTGCAGGCGCCGCGAAACAGCCGAGATAGCGCGGCGACGACGGCGCGACGACAAGGCCGAGTTCCTCGTGCAGCTCGCGTATCAGCGCCGCCAGCGGCGTCTCGTCGGGCTGGATCTTGCCTCCGGGCTGCATGAAGGCGCTGGTGCTGCGCTTCCGCACCAGGATCAGCCGGTCCTGTCGGTCCGTGAGCAGGGCGGCCGCGATCCTGATCGTCGGCGGGGGGTCAAAGGCATCTGTCCGGCAGGCCGATTGGTCCGTTCCTTCAGTTGGAGAGACCGGTCTTGGCGACGAGCGCCGGGTTCGGGCGATAGAGCGCGGGATACAGGCGCTTCAGGCTTTCGATCTTCGGCAGGTCGTTGATCACGATATAGGGGTGGCTCGGGTTCTTCGTCAGGAAGTCCTGATGATAGGCCTCGGCCGGGTAGAAGGGCCGGTCCGGCTCGATCTTGGTCACGATCGCCGCGTTGAAGGCCCTCGCCTGGTTGAGCTGGGCGATATAGGCCTTGGCGATCCGGGCCTGGTCCGCATTGGTCGGGAAGATCGCCGAGCGATACTGCGTGCCGATATCGGGACCCTGGCGGTTGAGCTCGGTCGGATCATGCGCTGCCGAGAAATAGACCTGCAGGATGCGCGCATAGCTGATCTTGCGCGGATCATAGGTGATCTGGACCGCTTCGGCATGGCCGGTGCGGCCCGAGCCGACCTGCTCGTAGCGGGCGGTCGCCTTCTCGCCGCCGGCATAGCCGGAGACGGCATTGCTGACACCGTCGACATGCTGGAAGACGCCTTGCACGCCCCAGAAGCAGCCGCCGGCCAGGACAGCGACTTCGGACGTGGCTTGCGGGGCCGGTTCAGCGGCCGACAGGGCGGGAATCGCGCGGGGCGCATTCTCGGCGGCCGATGGTGAAATCCGCAGGCCGAGGCCGACGAGCCCGATCAGCGCCAGGGCGGCGAGGGCAGGCCGGCCGTAGCGCGCGACGGGCGATCCGGCGGTCTTGGCGCGTGGATGTGTCATGTCCAATCTCCCTGTTCAGCCGAAGGTGAAGGCATAGGCCTGTACGCCGGGGTCGAGGAAGCGGATCTCGAACAGGCGATCGCCGACCTCGCCCTTCTGGCGTATGAGCTGGTAGAGCCGCTGCTCGCTCACAATCCCCTGGCCGTCGGCATCGCTGTCCATGCCATGGTCGTCGCCGGGCGGGGCGCCGTCGATGGTGACGCGAAAGCGCACCGGCTTGCCATCCGCTCCCGGACCGAGAACCAGATGCAGGTCGCGCGCATGGAAGCGGAAGCCGATGCTGCCATCCTTCTCATCCAGCGTTGCGTGCTCGGCACCGATCGTCCAGCCGCCTGACAGGCCCCATTCATTGAGCCGGGGCTGGCCCAGCGCATAGGCCTGGTGCGTGTCCTGGACGATGCCGCCGGGCGAGACGAAGTTTTCCGCCCGCTCATACCCCAGATAGGTCTCCGGCGAGCGGACATTGCCGGCATCGGACGCGGCTTCCGCGCCGACGGCCTTGACCGCAACGAGTTCTGTCGGCGTACCGGTCCCGCCCGCCTCGGCCAGCAGCGTCTGGATCACCCGTTCGGAGGCGTCGTAGTCACCCTCGCCGAACTGATGGTGGCGGACCCGGCCTTGCGCGTCGATGAAATAATGCGCCGGCCAATAGCGGTTCTTGAAGGCGCGCCAGATCGCAAAATCATTGTCTATCGCGACGGGGTAGCCGATCTGAAGATCGTTCACCGCCTTCTTGACGTTGCCGCTGGTCTTCTCGAAGGCGAATTCCGGCGTATGCACGCCGATCACCACCAGACCCTGATCCTTGTACTTCTCGGCCCAGGCGCGGACATAGGGGATCGTCCGCAGGCAGTTGATGCAGGAATAGGTCCAGAAATCGATCAGGACGACCTTGCCCTTGAGCTGCTCACTGGTCAGCGGCGGCGAGTTCAACCATTCGACCGCCCCCGCCAGCACCGGCATCACGCCCTCGACGGGCAGTTCGTCACTCGCCTGCGCAGGCTTGCCCTGCATCATCATGGCGTTACCGCCCGTCATGGCCGGGTTCGCGGCCATCATGGCGGGGTTGGCGCCCGTCATCGCGGGGCCGCCCTGCATGGCCACCGGGGACTGTCCGGGCGCCTCTGTTTCCGGCCGGAGCCGGTCGACCAGCCGTTGCTCAAGCGCCGATGTGCTCGCCAGCGAGACGCGTGTCAGGAAGCCGGTGTCGAGCCCGAGCGCGATCGCCGCGACCGCAGCCAGCACCGCAACACCCATACCCCGCCGCAGCCACTCGCCGGCGCCCAGCGAGCGCTTCATGGCGGAAAAGACCCGGCCGCCGACCAGGAGCGCCAATGCGAGCGAGGTTGCAGCTCCGGCGGCATAGGAGAGCAGCAGGAGCGAAGTGCCGGCATTCGCCCCCTGCAGGGCAGCCCCGGTCAGGATCAATCCGAGAACCGGCCCGGCGCAGGGCGCCCAGAGCAGGCCGGTTGCGACGCCGAGCAGGAGCGAAGGTGCGACCGCGCCCTTGCCCTGTTCCGCCTGCTCGGAGAGGCGTCCGCCGAGCGCCACCAGCGGGCGTGTCGCCCAGTCCGAAAGGGAGGGGAACAGCAGCGCGAGCCCGAAGATGGCGAGCAGGCCGATTGCGATCAGCCGGCCATATTGGTTGGCTTCGACGGCCCAGCTGCCGCCGACGGCCGCCAGCGTCGCGATGCCGGCGAAGCTCGCGGCCATGCCGACGAGCATCGGCAGCCCGCTGCGCAGGAAGGGCTGGCCCGCACGGGCGAAGACGAAGGGCAGGACAGGCAGGATGCAGGGGCTGACGATCGTCAGCACACCGCCGAGATAGGCGAGCAGGAACAGGGTCATCGCTGCCGCTCTCAGGCCGCCATCGGCTTGAAGGTCATGGAAACGCCATTCATGCAGTAGCGCAGGCCGGTAGGCTTCGGACCGTCGTTGAAGACATGGCCCTGGTGGCCGCCGCAGCGGCTGCAATGCACGCTCGTGCGCTGCATCCCGAGCGAGTTGTCGGTCTCGGTGCCGACCGCCTTGTCCAGGGGCGCCCAGAAGCTCGGCCAGCCGGTGCCGCTGTCATATTTCGTGGTCGAGGAGAAAAGCGGCTGGTCGCAGCCGGCGCAGGCGAAGTCGCCACGGCGCTTCTCGTTCAGCAGCGGGCTCGTATAGGGGCGCTCCGTGCCGCTCTGGCGCAGGACGGCGTATTGCTCGGGCTTGAGCAGGCGGCGCCATTCGGCGTCGGTATGGGTGACGGGGAGGGTCACCTCGGAACGCGCGATGAGGGCCAGCAAGGGCGATGATGCCGCCGCAAGGCCTGCGCTTCTCAGCAGGATATGTCGCCTCGTCATCATGGTGCTGGCCTCCCGCTCCGGGATGATTCCTGTGTCCCCGAACAAGCTAGCGACGAGACCGCTATTCTTCCATGGGCATAGCGCTCACCGCGCGACCATGTGATCGCTGCGTGATGTCGCAATCTCATCCCGGCCGGCTATCGCGAAGGGGCGATGACACGGGGCCGCGAACGGCCCGGCGCTGTATCCATGAGGGCGCAACGCGGGGCCGCTACACGCATTGCGAGAAGCCCGCGCCGAAGGCACTCCCGCCCCGCGGCGGCCAACGGGACGGATGCGGCTGGACCAGATCGGCACCACGTCAATCGCAGCCGGGCGGGGCTTCCGGAGCTGGGGCAATGTCGCGGGGGCAGGATGGCACGTCTACAAGCCAGCTGCGGCTTGCCTTCTGGGTGTAAAGCGACACTTGACGCGTGACGGCTGCGGGCCTACATCGTCGGCGTGGACATCGAGAGCATCAGGCATAAGGCGCTCCGGACGTTCGCGGAGACAGGGAGAGCCAAGGGGGTGCCTGGCAATCTCGTCGGACGACTTCGGAATATGCTGGCCTATCTGGCCGTGATCGAGGCAGTCGAAGAACTGAACATTCCGCCCAATTTCGGCGCTCACCTTCTGACTGGCGATCGCTCTGGCGTTTGGTCGCTCACGGTCACGAAGAACTGGCGAATGACCTTTCACATCAACGAGGCGGGCGCGATCGAGGACATCGATCTGGAGGATTGTCACTGATGGCCATCAAGCTTCATCCAAGCTTCGCCGTCCACCCTGGGGCGTGGCTCAAGACCGAGTTCGTCCTGCCGCATGGGCTGAGCGTAACCGTCACCGCCGAGAAGTTGGGCGTGACCCGTCAGGCCATGAGCAATCTTCTGAACGGCAAGGCCGGCTTGTCGGCCGAGATGGCGATCCGCTTCGAGAAGGCGTTCGGCGTCCGCGCCGATACGATGCTGCGGATGCAGGCGGCGCATGATCTCGCCGAGGCCAGGGCCCATGAAGACGACATCAAGGTGCAACGGATCGCCGTGGCTGCCTGAGGCCGTCTATTTGCGGCTCCGTTCATTCGTCTCCCGGATCAGCGCGATCAGCGCGCGCAGGCCCGCCGGGACGTGCCGGCGGCCGGGATAGTAGAGACAGAGGCCAGGAAAGGGCGGGCTCCAGTCCTCCAGCACCGGGATCAACGCCCCTGAGGCGATATGCGGTGCGACCGACCATTCGCTGAGATAGGCAAGACCGGTCCCGGCCAGGGCCGCCTCCAGCATCAGGGTCATTTCGTCGAGGGTGAGTGATCCCGGCACATCGATCTCGACCTGCTCGCCGCGCTGCTCGAACTCCCAGTGATAGATCGCGCCGCTCGCCATCCGCGCGCGGATGCAGCGGTGCTGGAGGAGGTCGCCCGGCACGACAGGCCTGGTGCGCCCCTGGAAATAGCCGGGCGATCCCACTACGACCTGTCGCAAGGCGGGGCCGATCGGAACCGCGATCATGTCCTGCGGGACCGTCTCCGCCAGCCGGATGCCGGCATCAAACCCCTGTCCGACGATGTCGACCAGGCGTCCCTCGGTGACGAGCACCACGTTCATGTCCGGGTAGCGCCTGAGATAGTCCAGGATCACCGGCGTCAGGATCATCCGGGCCGCGCCGGCTGATGTGTTGATCCTCAGCGTGCCGGCCGGGGTGTGCCGATGGCTGTTGATGCCCTCGATCGCGCCGCTGATCTCGGCGAGCGCCGGAGCGATCCGGGCGATGAATTGCTCGCCCGCATCGGTCATCGCAACGCTTCGCGTCGTTCGGTTGAACAGCCGCACCCCCAGCCGCGCCTCCAGCGCAGCCACAGCATGGCTCAGCGCCGAGGAGGACATGCCGAGTTCGGTTGCAGCGGCGCGGAAGCTGCCGAGCCGCGCAACGGCGGCGATCGCGTCGTATTCGCTGAGGCCTGTCTTCATTGTCCCGAATTCTGCATCACTCCATGCCGCTTTATCCTGATTATCCAATCGATCCTAGCGCCCTATCTCGGCTTCATCAAACCCGAGGCACCGGAGGCCAGCCATGATGACCATCGACACGATCTATATCGACGGGGCGTTCGTCACGCCGCACGGGACCGAACTCTTCGACCTCCACAACCCGGCGACCGGCCGCGTGATCGGCCAGGTCCAGCTTGGCGACGAGATCGACACCCGCACCGCGATCGCAGCCGCCAAGCGCGCCTTTCCCGCGTTTTCACGCAGCTCGAGGCAGGAGCGCATCGCCTTGCTCAATCGGTTGGCCGACGCGGTGCAGGCGCGCAGTGCCGAGCTGACCGAGGCCGTGATCGAGGAATACGGGGCGCCAATATCCCGGGCGGAGTGGATGTCGGACTATGCGGTCGGCGGTTTCCGGCTCGCTGCGCAGACGCTGCAGACCTATGAGTTCACCCGCCGGATCGGCTCGGCGAAGGTGACGATGGAGCCGCTCGGCGTCGTCGGGCTGATCACGCCCTGGAACGCCAATGCCGGCTTCATCTGCAACAAGCTCGCCATGGTGATCGCCTCGGGCTCGACCGCGGTGATCAAGCCCAGCGAGATGAGTGCGATCCAGACCCAGATCGTGACCGAGGCCCTGCACGAGGCCGGTGTTCCCGCCGGTGTGTTCAACATCGTCACCGGTCGCGGCGAGGTCGTTGGGGCCGAGATCAGCGCGCATCGCGATATCGCCAAGGTCTCCTTCACGGGATCGACCGCGACCGGCCGCGCAATCCTGCGTGCCGGGGCCGAAACGATGAAGCGCGTGACGCTCGAACTCGGTGGAAAATCGCCGATGGTCATTCTCGACGATGCCGATTTCGCTGAAGCCGTGCCCTTCGCATTGATGGCCGGCTTCATGAACAGCGGCCAGGCCTGCATCGCCGGCACCCGTATCCTGGTGCCGCGGGCGAGGCTCGCGGAGTTCGAGGCGGCGATCAAGGCGGCCGTGGCGGAGGTCAGGTCGGGCGCCCCGCGCGATCCGGAAACGGCGATCGGCCCGATGGTCAGCCAACGGCAATGGGACCGCGTCCAGTCCTATATTCGCAAGGGAAGCGAGGAAGGGGCGACGCTCCTGATCGGAGGCGAAGGACGGCCAGAAGGGACGAAGGATGGCTGGTTCGTGCGGCCGACCGTCTTCACCGACGTCCACAACGACATGACCATCGCGCGCGACGAGATCTTTGGGCCGGTCCTGTCGATCATCCCCTATGGCACCGAGGCTGACGCGATCGCGATCGCAAACGACACCGATTATGGCCTCCACGCCTATGTCGCCGGTTCCGATCCCGCTCGCGCGCAGGCCGTGGCGGACCAGCTGGTCGCCGGGCGCGTCGTCATCAACGGCGCTCCCATGGAGCCGATGGCGCCGTTCGGCGGCTTCAAGCAATCCGGTATCGGGCGCGAGAACGGCGTGTTCGGGCTCGAGGCCTATCTCGAACCCAAGGCGGTGATGGGCTGATCGGGGCAGACCACGAGCCGGGGCCCGGCTGAACGGCGGGCCCCGGCCTACACCCGAACCGGTTCAGGCGTTGATCGCGGGATGGAGCAGGTTTTCCAGGCCGATATTGCGGTAGATCTCGCGGCGCATGCGGTCGGCGACGCCGTTGACGATCTCCGCGCCGTCCTGCGACGGGTCGACATGGACGCGGAACGGGCGTTTCCCGAAAGGCGCGTCGACGACCCGGACGATCGCGCGGGCGACCTCGTCCGGGTCGGCATCGGCGGGTTCCAGACCGGCGAGGCCCTGGAGCGCCTTGTCGGCGATGCCAGCATAGGGGCCGGACGCATATTCCGCCGCGCGCGCCTCGTCGGCAGGCTTGCCGGAATGGGCGAAGTGGTTGGTGCCTTTGGTGAAGGCGCCGGGCACCATGATGGTGGTCTCGATGCCCCAGAGCGCGAGCTCGGTGGAATAGGAGACCGCCAGCGCATCCATCGCCGCCTTGGCGGCGAAATAGGGCGCGAGGAATGGTGGCGTGCCGCCACGCGTCGAGCTCGAGCCGACCCAGACCAGCAGGCCCTTGCCCTGGGCTCTCAGCCGGGGAAGGGCGGCGCGGTTGACGCGCTGCGCGCCGAGCACGTTCACGTCATATTGCTGGATGAACTGGTCGGAGGTGAAAGCCTCCGCCGGCCCGAAGACCATGTGGCCGGCATTGTGGACGATGACGTCGAGCCGGCCGGCCTCGCTGATCATGCGGGCGACACCGGCCTCGGCAGATGTGTCCGACTGGACGTCGAGTTCGACCGTGCGCAGATCGACGCCTTCCGCGCTCGCCCATTGCGCCGCAGCCGCGACCTGCGGTGCGTTGTGGCCTTTCGTCTCGCGCATCGAGGCGTAGACGATGTGGCCGGCCTGGGCGAGGGCCTTGGCGGTCATCAGGCAGAAGCCCGAGGAGGCGCCGGTGACGAGGATGACTTGGCTGGGCGGGCTGGGCATGACGCTGGTCCCTTGCTGAGTGTGAGATGAAGTGGAGCGGTCCCGGGGAAATCCCGGGCGTGCCGGATCAGATGATCCCGCCATTGGCTCGCAGCGTCTGGCCGTTGATCCAGGCGCCGTCCGGCCCTGCCAGGAACGCGACGGCATCCGCGATGTCTTTGGGCTGGCCCAGGCGCTCGAGCGGGGCGAGCTTCGCGAGGCGCTCGATCACCTCTTGCGGTTTGCCGTCGAGGAAGAGCTTGGTCGCAGTCGGGCCGGGCGCGATCGCGTTGACGGTGATGTTCCGCCCGCGCAACTCCTTGGCGAGGACGCTCGTCATCGCCTCGACCGCAGCCTTGGTCGCGGCATAGACGCCGTAGCCCGGTTGCAGCAGGCCGGTGACGCTGGACGAGAAATTCACGATCCGGCCGCCATCGCGCAGTCTCCGGGCGGCTTCGCGCAGGGTGTTGAAGGTGCCCCTCAGATTGACCGCGATCTGGCGCTCGAACAGGGCGTCGTCGCTGTCGGCGATATTCGCCAGGGTCATGATGCCGGCATTGTTGATCAGCACATCGACGCCGCCGAAGGCGGCCTCCGCGCTGTCGAACATGCGACGCACCGCCTCGACATTCGTGATGTCGGCCTGGGCGGCGACGGCGCGACCGCCCGCGGCCTCGATCCGGGCGACGAGCGCCTCGGCCGACGCGGCATTGCCGGCATAGTTCACCACCACGGTGAAGCCGTCCTTGGCGAGACGCTCGGCAACCGCAGCGCCGATGCCGCCTGAGGCGCCCGTCACGATCGCGACCTTGCTGCTCGGGTTCGTCATGGTCTTTCTCCTTGGCTCACTGCCGGTGTCCGGCGGCTGTGAGGGGAGAATGGACGTTCCCTTGCGCGGGATAATCAGCCATTATCCGGCATCACTATTCGGGAAGTCGAATAATGGACCGCTTCGATGCCATGCGGGTCTTCACCCGGATCGTGGAGCGCCGCAGCTTCACGCAGGCCGCCGAGGATCTCGGCCTGCCGCGCTCATCGGTGACCGATGCGGTCAAGGGTCTGGAGGCGAGGCTGGGCGTGCGGCTGCTGCAGCGGACGACCCGGCAGGTCAGCCCGACGCTCGACGGCGAGGCCTATTACCGGCGCTGCCTGGCGCTGATTGCCGATCTCGAAGATGCGGAGGGTGCCTTTGCCGGTGCAAAACCGAGCGGCCTGGTGCGGATCGATGTCCACGGCACCCAGGCCCGGCATTTCCTGCTGCCGGGGCTCGGCCGTTTCCTCGAGGCCTATCCCGGCATTCGCCTGCATATCGGCGAGGCGCACCAGGCTCTCGATCTCGTCCGGGAAGGGTTCGACTGCATCCTGCGGGCGGGGCCGCTCGTCGACAGCCCCCTGATCCGGCGCAAGCTCGCGGAGCTCGGCCGCGGCACCTTCGCGAGCCCCTCCTATCTCGAACGCTTCGGCGAGCCGCGGACGCCGGACGATCTGGAGCATCATCACATCATCGGCCTGTTCGCTCCCGATGCGGCGAGCGTCAGTCCGCTGGTCTTCACCGAGCGCAGCCGGGAACGGCAGATCACCCCGCCTTCCGTGGTGACCGTGACCGGCCCCGAGACGAATGTCGCCTGCGCCTGCCTCGGCCTCGGGATCATTCAGGTCCCGCGCTACCGCGTCGCGCCCGAACTGGCCAGCGGCGCGCTCGTCGAGATCCTGGCGGACTATCCTCCGACCCCGCTGCCCATCCATGTCCTCTATTCGCATACGCGCCAGCTATCGCCGCGCGTGCGCGTCGTCATCGACTGGATGGCGGAACAGTTCCGGTCCCGCACGGTCTGAGGCGCCTACCGATCCTGCTGCAGCCGCGGGCTGCGGGCGTGAAGTGTGGCTGGGCCTGCTTATGTGCCTCTCACGGCCCGCCGCCGACGCCAGGGCGCCAGAACATTGACTTCGAGCGCGCCGGCCGTCGTCGCGGCCATCGCGGCAATGCAGATCACCAGCTTGGAGTATTCCTCCATCGCGCCTTCGATCAGAATGGCGTGGATCGCGCCGGCACCGACGATCGCGACCGCCAGAACGCTGTGCAGGATGCGCCAGAGCCGATAGTCGAGCCGTAGCGCGCGCCGGGTCGCCGCCAGCACGGCCGTCAGCACCAGACACCACAGGCTGATCACCCCATAGAGCGAGAACGGCGTCGGCGCGACCAGCAGCAGCGTATCGGTCACATCTTCGGGGCTGTAGGCGTAGAGAGCGCCGACATGCAGCACGACCGCGGCGACAATCGCGATACCGCACAGGCGGTGCCAGCGTATGCCGTCCCTGGCGGCAAGCAGCGGCGGGGCGGCCGCCATCAGGAGAGGCTGCACAAACAGCAGGCTGAGCGCCACCACGCCGGCCATGCCGCCGGTGAGCCAGAGCAGTTCCCGCCCGCCCAGCAATGGGCTTAAGCCGGCGGCAATGACCGGCGCGGCGGCGATGGCTGCCACAAGAAACCATGCCGCGATGCGGCGGCCTCCGTCAGCTCCGGCGCGGCTCATTCGAAGCGGCGGGCGCGAGGACGAAGTCGGCGGTGATGCTCGTATCATGCCGGCTGTTCAGGACGGGTCGCAGGAACAGCGTCGTGAAGCCGGGATCATCATAGGCAATGTGAATGTGGGGTTGCCCGAACTGCGGGACGATCGGCGAGATCTCGAGCCGGTAGGCGCCATCCGGCCCCGTCATGACGCTGCCGCGGTTGCTTGGAACCCGCTCCCCGCCGCGCTCCGTGGCGGCCCAGATCTGGATGCGGAGATTGGACAGCGGCGCACCGTCGCCTGCTCTGCGAACAACGCCCGAGGCGACGAAGCCGGAGCCGAGATTCTGCACCACCGGCGCGTTGGCGACGTAATTGTTGGAGCCGCCGGGCATGGTCTCGGTGGGCGAGAACGCGCTGCTTGCCGATGACTGCGCGATGGCGGAGGTGAAGGAGCGGGGCAGCAAGGCTGCGGCTCCGACCGCTGCCGCACCTGCGAGAACGGCTCTGCGATCCCTAACGATGATCTTGCGGGTCATTGTCTCTTCCTTCGCTATGGATTTGACGTCTGTAGCCCTCAACTGTGTTGCGACGCGGCAATCGCGCGGCCTGAAAGGCCCGATCTTGCTGCTTCAACCTATCGGTTTTGCGCCCGCCAAGTCCACCGACTGGGCCCGCCGCTTGCGGCGCGGTCGATCACCTTCGCGTCATGACACGCCGGTTCTCCGTGCGAAACGCGGGGAATGGCGCGCCGAAAGGCGGGGAGCGGGCGCGACGCGTCGATCCACCGGCCCGCGGCTCGGCCATGGGGCGCCGCGCGCCGAAAGCCCGCCCGAAAGGCGTGTCGGCAGGTCCGCGCCACGGCGGAGGGGCGACCGCCACAAAGGCGCGCCGCCGTGCTAACGGCGGCGGCCTGATGGCGAATGATCGGTCGGATGGCGGCAGTCAGGGAAACCGCGTCAAGCCCTTTGGCGAAGCGTGCGCAGCTGGCGCTCGAGAAGCATCAGCCGGATGCCGTGCTGTTTCTGAATGCGGCACATGTCTTCGAGTATGGCCAGCAATTGTGCCATATTGACACCGGCTCGGGCTGGCTCGGGCTCAAGGCCAAGCCGCTGAAACAGGGAGGGGTTTTCGACCAGGCGAGGCATATCCGGCATGGTGTGATCCTCATTTCTGGTGCCCATTGGGCTGTCTTCACGGCCCCGAGCTGTTCCATTCCGGAACACCTCACGCCCGCACCACATGCCCAGCAAGAACGCCGCCAGACATGTCTGGGCCCTCCGCGCGAACCTTCGGCTCAGGACGGCGTTCCGATTGAACGGGGCCAAGGCGCCTGCCGGGAACCAGCCGGCGCAATCTTGGTTCAGTCCAAGGCGCATCAAGCGAGGACGGATCTGATGACACGCACGATCATCCGCTCATTCGACGACCCTGCCGATGCCGAGACTGCCATCACGAGACTGGAAGCAGCAGGCCTGCCGCCAGATGACATCAGCATCATTCGCTCCCCCACAGCGACCATCAGCAAAGATGCCTCCCGGGGAGCCGAGCTCGGCGGCGCGGTCGGCGCGGGCGCGGGCCTTCTGGCCGGGGTGGCAGCACTTCCCCTGCCTGGCATCGGGCCGGTTCTGGCGGCCGGGTGGCTGCTCGGCACATTGGCCGTCGGCACCACGGCCGGCGCCGCAGCCGGAAGCCTGATCGGGGCGCTGACCGGCGCCGGACTGAGCGAGGACGAGGCCCATTTCTACGCGGAAACGATCCGGCGCGGCAGCACGGTGGTCTCGGTCCGCACCTCCGATTCCCATGCCGCGGTCATCGAGAAGATCCTGGATGGAGCCGGTCCGATCGATGCGAAGGTGCGCCGCGGCGAATATGAGCGGGCAGGCTGGAGCCGCTTCGACGAAACGACATCGCCTCCGTGACGCCGCCTCGAGGCGGTCGCCCTCTGAAAGGAGAGGCAAAGCCGGGATCATGGCTGAGGCTCGGTCGGCATGATAGCGCTGAGCCCGGGACAGGGATCACGGCCGCCTGGGGAGGGAACCATGGATTTTCAGTTGGCGCTCATCATTGGGTTGACCTTCGTGATCCACCTGATCGGCACCCTCGCCTATGCCTTCAGGATTGCGGGCATCCGCACCGGCCACATCGCCATCGCGTTCTCCCTCTTCAACGTTCTCGTCCTGATCTCGCGGACTTCAAATTCATTTCAGGGGCCATTTCTGGCAAAACGTGTCGAGAACGCCATCAAGAGTCCCGTACTCCACGATCTTCACTTCGATTTCGCGCTGATCATCGCCAGTGCCTCGGCCGCCACCTTGATCGGCGGCCTGCTGATCCCGACCTTTCAACGCTATTCGACGATCGCGGTGTCGAGCTTCAAACGAAATCGTTCGATGCCGCGCCTGTTGGCTCGCTCTCTGACGCCGCGCGGCGTTTCCCTCATCGGGTCATCGGCCAAGATCCCGAGCTACCAGAATCTCTATCTTCTCAAGCTCCCGACAGATGTTCCCGTGTCGGTCATCCTGATGAATTTCGTAGCCAGTGCGCTTTGGACCGTTGGCGTGCTGGCGGCGATCTATGCCGGAACGATCGATCCGGACTTGCGCGTGACTGCGAGCACGCTGTCCTCAGTGATCAACGGCGTCGCGACGATCATGATGTTCATCCTGATCGATCCCTATCTTGCGGCCCTTACGGACGACACCGTCAGCGGAACCTCGGATGACGGCTTCTTCCGAAAGGTCGTGGTCTGGATGATTGCCGGGCGTTTGGCGGGAACCATCGCTGCTCAGGCCATTCTGGTGCCTGCTGCGCAGTTGATCGTCTGGGTCGCCAAGGCAATCTAGCGCCCGTTGCCTGAGCTCCAACAGTGGGGGGCAAGCTGACTGATCGAGTGCTGCCCGCCGACCCTCGCCAGCAGCGGCGGCCTGACGGCTGCATCGGCCATCATGCGAGACAGGCTTCGCCGCCCGCCGCGACGATCTCCTCCTCGCACATGCTCCGATGCGGCGCCGGTCACCTTGCTTCCGCTCGCTAAGACAGTGTGGTCGCTCTCCCCGACGGCAGTTCCAGCCGCCGGGAGATTTGCGACGCCTCCAGGAGTGCTTCGTCGTGGCTGACGACGACGAGCGCGCCGTCATAGGCGCGCAGCCCGGCCTCCACAGCCTCGATCGAGTCGATGTCCAGATGGTTCGTCGGCTCGTCGAGCAGGAGCAGCGGAGGAGGGGTCTTTCCGCCGAGAACGCAGGCGAGGCCGGCACGCAGCATCTGTCCACCGCTGAGGGACAAGACACGCTGAAGCGCGGCATCGGCCCTGAACATGAAGCGGGCGAGCGCGGCCCGGCAGGCATTTTCGTCGGCCTGCGGATTGATCCGAAGGAAATTGTCCCTGATCGAGAGCGCTGGATCGAGCAGGCTGACGCGCTGGTCGAGCATGGCGAAACCGGTCAGGACGCGGACGCTCCCCGCCCAGGGCCGCAACTGTCCGGCGATCAACGCAAGCAAGGTCGTCTTTCCCGAGCCATTGGGGCCGGTGACGGCCAGGCGCTCCGGGCCGGTCACCGTCAGGGAGAGGTCGCGGAGAATCGGCCGCTCCCGCTCATGGCCTGCGCTGACGCGATCGATCGTCAGCACGGTTCTGTTCGCCGGCAGCCCTGTCGAGGGCAGGGTTACAGAGAGCGGCTGCAGAATCTCGATGCGCTCGCGTGCGGCAGTCGCGGCCGCCAAGGCCTGCGAGCGTCTGTCCTCGGTGAGGCGGGCATTGCCGCCTCCGCTGTCTTCGCTGCGATCCTTCAGCAGGCCCAGGGCGATCCGTGGCATGCCGCCCTTCGCACCTGTCCTGCGGCCGGCCCCGTCCTTGCGGGCCTTGCGTTCGGTTGCCGCCTGGGCCTCGCGGGCCAATTCGGCGAGATGTTTGTCGGCGTCCGCGAGATCGTGCTGCGCGGCGGCGAGCTCGAGCGCCTTGCGCTCGCGATAGGCGCTCCAATTGCCGCCATAGCGCGTCGCGCCGAGAGAGGTCAGCTCGACGATGGCATCCATGGTCTCGAGCAGCTCGCGATCATGGCTCACGACGATGGCACCAGAGCGCCAGTTGGCGAGGAGATCGATCACGGCGCTCCGGCCTTCCCGGTCGAGATTGTTCGTGGGTTCGTCCAGCAGGAGGAAATCGGGTTCCGCGAAGATAAGCGCAGCGAGGCTGGCCCGCGTGCGCTGCCCGCCGGAGAGGGCAGTCAGTCGCGCCTGCGGTTGCACTTCAAGCCCAACCTGGGCGAGGGCGGCCGACAGGCGCGCCTCAAGCGTCCAGTCGGCTTTCCCGAGTTCGTCGATGGTGGCTTCGCCGGCCGCGGCACGGTGCAGGAGCGCCAGCGCCTCAGTCGCTCCAAACAGCCCCGCGATCGTTTCGTCGGGATTGATCTGGACGGCCTGGCGCAGGACGCCAAGCGTTCCGCTCACAAAAACGCGCCCCGACTGGGGGGAGAGTTCGCCAGAGATCAACCGGAGAAGCGAGGTCTTTCCGATGCCGTTACGGCCGACGAGGCCGACGCGTTCCGGCCCGAAACTCAGGTCGAGGTCAGAGAGGAGAGAGCGGCCGTCAGGTGCCGACAGCGTCAGATGGGACAGGATGATGGAGGCAGGCATGAATACGGATCTCCCCGGGGGCAAGGCGGACTGGCTTTGCGGTCGGGGTGAAATCCATGGCTGCAGACATCCTGTGGGAACTGATAACGGGCGTTATCTAGCTCCGTGATCCCTCCGGATCAAGCGTCGTACGGAGGCTTTGCATTGCACGCCGGGTCTGGACGGTCGCGCTTTTGGCACAGCCGGAGCTGGGCGAACAGGACAGGGGGCTGTCAGCTAAATGTCAGCTTGCCCGGCGTAAGCTGATCTGAGCGCGGCACATCTTCAGCCCCCCAGCTCTTGTGTCGCGCCCGCCTCGGCCCCGCCGTTTCACATGATCCGGCGGGGCTTCGCATGTCGGGGCCTTGGCCGCACTGCCCTCTAGCCTGGCTCAGGCGAAGAGCAGCCCGGGGTTCGGCGTGTAGCGGGCGAGCTTGTCCTGGTCGATGCTGACGCCGAGGCCCGGCCGGTCGGGGATCGTCAGCCAGCCTTCGCCGTCGAGAACGAAGGGCTCGGCGAGGATGCCGTCGACATAGGGGCTACCGCCGATGAACTCGACCAGATCCGCGCTCGGGAACGCAGCGGCCATCTGCAGGTCGGCCGCGAGGCCGAGCGCCGTGTTCCAGCCATGGCCGATATATTTCACGCCGAAATCATCGGCCATCCAGGCGATGCGGCGCTGCTCCGACAGGCCCCCGACCTTGGTGACGTCTGGCTGGACGATGTCGACGGCGCCGCGCGCCAGCCAGGGCAGGAAGGCCTGGCGCCGCGTCAGCACCTCGCAGCCCGCGATCGGCACCGGCGAACACAGCCGCAGCTCGCGATATTCCTCGATCGCGTCGGGGCGCACCGGCTCCTCGAACCAGCCGACATCGAAATCCGCCAGCATTTCCGCGGTGCGCTTGGCCCATTTGAAGCCATGCGGCCAGAGCGCATCGCTTGCGCCGGCATCGACGAAGAGCTTGGCCTTGTCGCCGGCGGCCTCGCGCGCCGCCCGCACGATCGCTTCGTCGAGCCGGGTGTCCAGCGCCCGGCCGAACGGCCCCCAGCCGATCTTGAAGGCGGTGAAGCCCTTGTCGCGATAGGTCGCGATCACCTCGCGCATCGCCGCCGGCTCTTCCATCAGCAGCGAGCAATAGGGTTGCACGCGGCGGCGATAGCTGCCGCCGAGCAGCCGCCCGACGCTGAGCCCGGTCGCCTGGCCGAGAATGTCCCAGAGCGCGATGTCGATGCCGCTGATCGTATGGGTGAGCGTACCGCCGCGTCCCATCCAGAACGTGTTCTGGTGCAGCCGTTCGCTGAGATGATCGGGGGAGAGCGCGTCCTCGCCGAGGTACAGCGGCTCGAGCACCTTGAGCCCGGCCTGCACCAGCCGCCCATCCGTGAACGAGCTGCCATAGCCGATCAGCCCCTGGTCGGTATGGACCGCGATCAGGGCATGGATCGAGTCGTCCGGCCGGATCTCCGCCGACCAGCCGCCCTTGGGGCTCTCGCCGAAGAGCGGGGCGGCCTCGATCCGTGTGATCTTGAAGGGGGGGAGGGCGGTGGGCCGCGGGGTCGTCCTGGCAGGGCTTATCTCGGAAACAGTCACGCTTCGTCCCTTTCTGCGCGGCGGCGGGCAATGATGGCTTCGTAATCCATGGCCTGGTTCATCACGGTGATGTGCTCGTCCAGCGCGGCGCGGATTGCCGCGATGTCGCCGGCCTCGAACACCACGAGCAGGTCCTGGTGCTCCTCGACGACGCCGAGCATCGGCTTGCCGAAGGTCGCCAGGCCAAAAATGATGGTGAATTGCCGCGACAGCGTCTCCCAGAGATCGAGCGTCACGCTGTTGCCGCCGAGTTCGCAGAGCGCGCGGTGGAACAGCGTGTCGGCCGCGGCGACGCCATAGGCATCGTGGCGGGCCGCCATCAGCTCCATTTCCGCAACCGCCTTGCGTAAGGGGTCGAGATGGTGGCCGCGATTGCGCCCGGCCGCGGTCGCCCGCCCCATCGCGCTGGCTTCGAGCGCGATGCGGGTTTCGATGAGGTCGGCAACCCGGTCATTCGTCACCGGGCGCAGCCGGATGCCCTTGTAGGGCTCGTTGACGACGACACCCTGGCTCTCGAGCAGCCGCAGCGCCTCGCGCACCGGTACGCGGCTGACGCCGAGTTTGCGAGCGAGCTCGGCCTCGACGACCCGGTCCCCGGGCAGGATCAGGCCGGCGGCTGCGCCGGCGATGATGGCCTCGATCGCCTGGTCGACCAGGGTTTGCGGCTGCAGCGGAAGCCAGCCGGTGCCGCGGGATGCCGGCCTCGGTGCTTCAGTCCCCGGATTCGTCTTCGCCTGCTGCATTCTCGCCTTCTGCATCCTGCCCGCTCAGTGGTGGCCTCACTTGACTAATCGTAGAATCGTATACGATCATACGATTGTAAGAGCAAGGAGGGGGTGGGAATGGTGACCGTTGCCGAGAGCCGCATTCGCTGCGAAATCGATCTCGATGCGCCAGGGCGCCAGGCCGGCTACCTGAAGGCGCCGCTCTCGCGAAACACCTCCGGCTGGGGCACGGTCGAGATTCCGATCATCAGCGTGCGCAACGGCACGGGGCCGACCGTGCTGTTTACAGGCGGCGTCCATGGCGACGAGTATGAAGGTCCGATCGCCATCTCCCGGCTCGCGCGCAGCCTGGATGCTGGCGCGATCCAGGGGCGCGTCATCATGATACCGGCGCTGAACATCCCGGCCGTGATGAACGACACGCGGCTGTCGCCGGTCGATAACCGCGACATGAACCGCTGCTTCCCCGGCAATCCGCGCGGGACCTTCTCGGAGATGCTGGCGCATTTCGTCGATGCGGTGCTGCTGCCGCATGTCGATATCTCCGTCGACCTTCACACGGCGGGCCATTCCGGCGACTCCGCCTTGTCGACCAACATGCATTACGTCGCCGATGTCGGGCTCCGGGAGCGCACCATGGCGGCGGCCGCGGCCTTCGGCGCGCCCTATAATGTCGTGTTCTGGGGCGTCGACGAGGGCGCGACCCTGACATCCTCGGTCGAGCGCCGCGGCATTCTCTCGCTCGGCACCGAGCTCGGCGGCTGGGGGCGCGTCAATGTCGAGGGCGTGCGCATCGCCGACCGTGCGCTGCTCAACATTCTCAAGCATTTCAAGCTGATGGAGGGCAGCCCCGATACGCGCCAGCGCGATGGGGCGAAAGGCACCCGCCACATGATGGTCCGCAACGCCGCCGGATACAGCTTTGCGCCATCCGGCGGCCTGTTCGAGCCTAAGAATGTCGTCGGCGATATCTGCCGGGCCGGCGAACTCGCCGGGCTGCTGCATTTCGTCGAGGATGTCGACCGGCCACCGATCGAGCTTCGCTACCAGCTCGACGGCGTCCTGTGGATGTCGGCCGGTCCGGGCCGCGTCCAGCGCGGCGACGCCGTGGCCGTGGTGATGGAGGATTACGACGAGACCCGCGCTGCCCAGTGACGTCCTGAATAATCAAAAAGGGGAGATCAGGCATGAAAAAGCACAGCATTCTCGGCCACGCGCTTGCAGCAACCATGCTCCTGTCGATGCAGGCCGGAGCCTCCGCCCAGCAGAAGGGCGGGGACGTCGTCATCGGCATCAGCCAGGCGCCGCCTTCGCTCGATGCGCAGATCACCTCGGCGCAGGCGTCTCGGAACGTCACCCTGCATGTTTTCGAGACGCTCTATGCCCGCGACGAGAATGCCAGGCCGGTGCCGGAGCTGGCCGAGGGCGTCACCATCTCGCCCGATGGCAAGACCTATGTCTTCCCGATCCGCAAGGGCGTGAAGTTCCATAACGGCAAGGAGCTCGACGCCAATGACGTCGTCGCCTCGCTCGAGCGCTACCGCAAGATCGGCGCCTCGCTCGCGCTGGTTTCCGCGATTGACAGCATCAAGGCGACCGGCCCGCATGAAGTCACCATCACGCTGAAGCAGGTTCAGGCGACATTCCTCGACAACCTCTCCTCGCCGCGGGCGCCGCTGGCGATCTATCCGGCGAGCGAGGCGGCGAAAGAGGCCGGCAAGATCGAGATCATCGGCACCGGCCCCTATAAATTCGTCGAGTACAAGCCCGACAGCCATGTGAAGCTCGCCCGCTTCGACGGCTATGTGCCCAATCCCAACGGCACGGGGCGCGACGGTTTCGCGGGCAAGAAGGAAGCCTTCCTCGACACCGTGACCTTCCGCTTCATGCCGGAGGGTGGCGCCCGCACCGCAGCGCTCGAATCCGGTCAGATCCAGTTCAACGAGACGGCGGATGGGCCGACCGCCAAGCGCCTCGGCAGCGATCCGCGCTTTTCGATCCACAAGGTGGTGCCCTTCGGCCTGCAGGTGATCAAGTTCAACCATGCCGAAGCGCCGGGCAACGACAAGAATTTCCGGCTCGCCGTCCAGGCCGCGTTGAACATGGACGACATCATGAGCATCGCCTATTCCGACATCAACCAGATGGATCCGAGCTGGCTCTATCCCGGTGCGCCGTTCTACAGCACGGCCGGCAGCGCCAAATACAACAAGGCCGATCTGGCTGAGGCCAAGGCGCTCCTGGCAAAATCCTCCTACAAGGGCGGCAAGACCACCTTCATCGTCGACAACCTGCGGGCCAATGTCGACACGGCGACCGTGCTGCAGGAGCGCCTGAAGGAGATCGGCATCACTGTCGATATCTCGATCGCCGACTGGCCGACGGTCTCGAAGATCGGCTTCACCCCGCAAGGCTGGACCTTCTGGACCCATGGCTTCGGCATCGAGCCCTTCGAGGGGCCGGCTTCCGTCATGGCGCCCTGGGTCAACGGCCTGTCGCAGCAGGCCAAGGACCCCGTCATCGACGAGTTGGCGGCGTCGCTCGGCAGCGAGATGGACGAGGCGAAGCGCAAGGCGCTGTTCGACCGCTTCCAGACCCATATGTATGACAACGCGGTTGCCATGAAGGCCGGCAATTACGGCGTCTTCCAGATCAGCACCGCCAAATTGAAGAACTTCAAGCCCTACCGCATCCCGCGCATGTGGGGCGTCTGGCTCGAGCGCTGACGCCAGCCTGTGGGCGCACAGATCCGTGCGCCCGCCGACCGGCCCGCCGTACGCAGGCCCGCCGTTGGCGGGCTGGCGGGCCGCGTGACGACGCTTTCTCCAAGCGGAAGATCTGATGGCAAGCTTTATGATCCGGCGGATCGCCAGCGCGATCCTGGTGCTCGCGCTGGTCTCGCTGATGTCCTTCGCCCTGATCTGGCTGGTTCCCGGCGATACGGCGGCGGCCTTCCTCGACGCCTCGGCCACGCCCGAGCAGGTCGCGGCGCTGCGCACGGCGCTTGGGCTGGACAAGGCGCTGCCGCTGCAGATGGCGGAATGGTACGGGCGCGTCCTCAGCGGCGATCTCGGGCAATCCGTGCTGCTGAACCGCTCCGTCGCCGGTGCATTGCTGGAGCGGCTGCCCGTGACGCTCTCGCTCGCCAGTTTTGCGCTCGCCATCGCCATCGCGCTCGGCGTGCCCGCCGGAGTCGCCGCCGCCGTCTTCCATAATCGCTGGCCGGACCAGCTCTTCATGACGACGGCGCTGCTCGGCCTCTCCGTCCCCGATTTCTGGCTCGGGCTGGTGATGGTGCTGGTCTTCGCCGTCTCTCTCGGCTGGCTGCCGAGCGGCGGTTTCACCGCCTTCGGCACCGACCCGCTCGGCTGGCTCAAGACGGTCATCCTTCCGGCCTTCACCCTCGGGCTCGTGCAGGTCGGTTTCATCGCCCGCATGGCGCGCGCCTCGATGCTGGAAACGCTGAACCAGGATTTCGTCCGCACGGCCAATGCCAAGGGCCTGTCGCGCGTCTATATCGTGCTGCGCCACGGCCTGCCCAACGCCATGATCCCGATCCTGACCGTGATCGGCATCGTCGCCGGTGCGCTGCTTGGCGGCGCCGTCATCATCGAGCAGGTCTTCTCGATACCCGGCATCGGCCGGCTCATCGTCGGCGCCATCGCCTCCCGCGACTTTCCCGTGCTCCAGGGCGGCCTGCTCTTCCTGGCGGTGGTCTATCTCCTGATCAATCTGATCGTCGATCTTCTCTACGCAGTCGTCGACCCGCGGGTGAGGCTGTCTTGACGATCGCTTTTCACAAGCCCGCCCTGAGCCCGCGACAGGCGAGCCTGCGACGGCTCGCCCGCAGCCGTTCCTTCCAGATCGGGGCCGCGATCGTGCTCGCCATTGTCCTGGTCGCACTGCTGGCCGATCTGCTCGCGCCCTTCGATCCGCTGCGCAGCAATGCCCGCATGCGCCTGACGCCGCCGAACGCCACCCACTGGTTCGGCACCGACCATTTCGGCCGCGACATTCTCTCCCGCGTCATGGTCGGGGCCCGGATCTCGCTCAGCATCGGCGCGGCGACCGTCCTTCTCACCGGCCTCTTCGGCACCGTCATCGGCGCGGTCGCAGGGTTCTTCCCGCGCTTCGACAACCCGATCATGCGGCTGATGGATGCGCTGATGGCGTTCCCCTCCATCGTGCTCGCCATGGTGGTCAGCGCCGTGCTCGGCGCCTCGCTGACCAATGTCGTGATCGCCCTGTCGATCGCCACCATGCCTCACACCGCCCGCATCGTCCGTGCTTCGGTGCTGGTCGCGCGCGAGCTTGAGTATGTCGAGGCCGCCCGCTCGCTCGGCGCGGGCGAATTGTCGATCCTGTTCCGGCATGTGCTGGTCAATGCCATGGGGCCGCTGATCGTCCGGCTGACCTATGTCTTTGCCGTCGCCATCCTCGCCGAGGCGGCGCTCTCCTTTGTCGGCGCCGGGCCGCCGCCGCCCGCGCCCTCCTTCGGTGCGATCATCGCCCAGGGCCGCGATTTCATGCGCGAGGCGCCGTGGATCACGATCTTTCCGGGGCTGGCGATCGTCCTGTCCGTGCTCGGCCTCAACCTGCTCGGCGACGGCCTGCGCGACGCCCTTGATCCGCGCTCGACCCTATAGCCGCCGCCATCCCGAAGGCGGGCGCGGAGAACCGCGCCCGAGCGATAAACCGGAGACCTGACGTGAAACGCATCCTCATCGCCGAATGCAAGCAGGAGATCTCGTCCTTCAATCCGCTCCCGTCGGGCTACGGCAATTTCCACATCAGGCGGGGTGACGGGCTCTATGAGCAGCGCGGCACCAACCAGGAGATCGGTGGCGCGCTCGCCGTGTTCGAAGCGCGCGGTGATATCGCCGTGGTGCCGACGATCAGCGCGCGGGCCGGCAGCGCCGGCCTGCTCTCCGCCGAGGGCTGGAAGCGCCTGTCGCAGGAATTCCTCGACGCCGTCTTCGCGCGTCTCGACGGGATCGACGGCATCTATGTCTGTCTGCATGGCGCGATGGCGGCCGAGGGCGAGCTCGATCCTGAGGGCTACCTGCTCGAGGCGCTGCGCAAGCGCGTCGGGCCGGACATGCCGATCGTCATCTCGCTCGACCTGCATGGCATCCTGACCGACCGCATGCTGCGGCAGGTCAATGGTTTCGCGATCTACTGGACCTATCCGCATGTCGATTTCGCCGATACCGGGCGCCGCGCCTCGGCGCTGCTGCTGCGCCTGATGGAGGGCGGGCTTCGTCCGGTTGCCGCGCGCGTCGTCATGCCGACGCTGGTCCGCGGCGACGAGCTCATCACCAAGACTGGCTGCTATGGCGATCTCCTGCGCGACTGCCGGCGCCTCGAGGAGGAGGGCAGGGCGCTCGCTGCCGGCATCATGATCGGCAACCCGTTCACCGACGTGCCGGAACTGTGCTCGCAGGTCCTGATCCTGACCGACGGTGACGCGGCCACGGCTGAACGCGAGGCGCTTCGCCTCGCCGAGGAATTCTGGCCGCAACGCTTCCGGATGCAGGGCAAGCTGATCGGGCTCGAGCGCGCCATCGCCCAATCCCAGACGATGGCAGGTCCGTTGATCTTCACCGATGCGGCCGACGCCACTTCCTCGGGCGCGTCCGGCGATAGCAACGCCATCATCGCGGCTTTGCACGCGGCCGGTTACGGCGGGAAGGTGCTCGCGCCGCTGGTCGATGTTGCAGCGGCCGCCGCCGCGCACAAGGCCGGCGTCGGCGCGACGATCAGCGTCGCGCTCGGCGGCAGCATCGACCCCGCCCGCTTCACGCCGATGCAGGTCGAGGCCAAGGTCAAGCTGCTCTCGAATGGCGAAGCGCTGCTGGAAACGATGAAGGCGCCGCTTGCGGCCGGTCCGGCGGCGGTGCTGACCTTCGGCGTGTTCACGATCGTCGTCATGACCCATTCGGTCAGCCTGTTCGACCGGGCGATGTATTACGCCAATGGCCTGAACCCGCAGGATTTCGACCTCGTCGTGGTCAAGTCGCCCCATACCGAGCACCACATGTTCGAGCAGTGGTGCGAGCATAATTTCAACATCGATGCGCCGGGCGCGACCTCGGCCAATCTCCGGAGTCTCGGGCACAGCATTTGCGCGCGCCCGATGTATCCGCTCGAGGCCGATGCGGCCTTCGCACCGAACCCCGTCATCTACACGCTGTGAAGGACAAGCCCGTGCCGACGATCGATGCAGTCGATTTCTTCTACCTGTCCATGCCCGTGGTGACGGACGAGGCCGATGGCAGCCAGGATGCCCTGCTGGTGCGGGTAGCCGCCGGCGGCCAGATCGGCTGGGGCGAGTGCGAGGCAGCCCCGTTGCCCTCGATCGCAGCCTTCATCTGCCCGATGTCGCATGGGGTCTGCCGCCCCGTCGCCGATTCCGTTCTCGGCAAGCCGCTCGAAAGCCCGGCCGATATCGCGCAGATCTCGGCTGACGTCGCCTATAACTCGATGGACCTGCTGCAGGCGCCGCACACCTTGTCGGGCGTCGAAATGGCGTTGTGGGATGTGCTCGGCAAGCTGCGCGGAGAGCCCGTTTGGCGCCTGCTCGGCTATGAGCGCAGCCACCCCAAGACGCCCTATGCCTCGGTGCTGTTCGGCGACACGCCGCAGGAGACGCTGGCGCGCGCCCGCGATGCGAGAGCGCGCAACTTCCGGGCCGCCAAGTTCGGCTGGGGGCCGATCGGGCGGGGCAGCGTCGCCACGGATGCCGAGCATTTCGTCGCCGCGCGCGAAGGGCTTGGCGCAGACGGCATCCTGCTGGTCGATACCGGCCAGATCTTCATCGAGGATGTCGAGCGTGCCGCTGCTCGGCTGCCCGCGCTGGAGAAGGCCGGCGCGCTCTGGTTCGAGGAGCCGTTCCAGGCGAGCGCCGTCGACGCCTATGCGGCCCTGGCCAGGCGCAGTGCGACCGTGCGGCTGGCGGGCGGCGAGGGCGCGCATAACGTCCATATGGCGAAGCAACTGATCGATCATGGCGGCGTCGGCTATATCCAGATCGATTGCGGCCGGATCGGCGGCGTCGGCCCGTCAAAGGAGGTGGCCGATTACGCGGTCGCCAGGGGCGTGACCTTCGTCAATCATAGCTTCACCTCGCATCTGGCGCTCTCGGCCTCGATCCAGCCCTATGCCGGCCTGAAGGATCACGTCATCTGCGAATACCCGGCGATGCCCAAGCCCGTCGCGCTGGCCTTCACCCGCAACCACCTCGAAAGGGACGGGAATGGCGATATCAGCGTGCCCGACGTGCCTGGTTTGGGCCTGGAGATCGACGAGGACGGCGTCCGCCAGTATCTCCAGGACGTCGAGATCAAGGTGAACGGCAAAGTGCTCTACGCGACGCCGCAGATCTGAGACGCGGGCATGACGAGCGCTAGAGGCCCGTCATCTTCAAGGCGGCTGCGGGCAAGCGCTCCCCGGTCAAGGTCATGGTCGACAAAGCCTCATCGATCTCGCGCAGATCGCCCGCGGTCAGTTCGACCTGCGCCGCGGCTATATTCTCCTCGAGGCGGTGAGGCTTCGTCGTGCCGGGGATGGGAACGATCCACGGCTTCTGCGCCAGCAGCCAGGCCAGTGCGACTTGCGCCGGCGTCGCGCCCTTGTCCTCGGCAACGCTTTCAATGAGCCTGACCAAGGCTGCATTGGCCTTGCGGGCCTCCACGGAAAAGCGCGGCACTGCGTTGCGGAAATCTGTCGGTTCGAAGGTCGTGGTCTCGTCGATCTTGCCCGTCAGGAAACCGGCGCCGAGCGGGCTGAACGGCACGAAACCGATGCAGAGCTCTTCGAGCACAGGCAAGGTCTCCGCTTCCGCGTCGCGATAGAACAGCGAGTATTCGCTCTGGACGGCTGCGACGGGATGAACCGCATGCGCCCTGCGGATCGTCGCCGCGCCGGCCTCGGACAGCCCGAAATGCCGGACCTTGCCTTCCGCGACCAACGCTTGGACTGCGCCGGCCACCTCCTCGATGGGAACATCGGGATCGACACGGTGCTGATAGAAGATGTCGATGGCGTCAGTGCGAAGCCGCTTCAGGGACGCCTCGGCGACCCGCCTGATATGCTCGGGTCGGCTGTTCAGTCCTGGGCGCCGTTCTCCGGTCCTCTGGTCGATGTCGAACCCGAACTTGGTCGCGATCACGACGTGCTCGCGGATCGGCGCGAGCGCCTCGCCCAGGAGTTCCTCATTGACGAAGGGCCCATAGGATTCGGCGGTGTCGAACAAGGTCACCCCTCGGTCGAAGGCCAGGCGGATCAACTCGACCCCGGCTTTTGCCTCGATGGCCTGGCCATAGCCATAGCTCAGGCCCATGCAGCCGAGGCCAAGCGCCGACACGCTCAGGCCGCTCTTGCCGAGTGTCCGTTTCTGCATGGCTCACCTCACAATCTGAAGATCGATGTTGATGCAGGGTATCTAGCGAGCGCGGCCGGTGATGATTAGGAGCTATAATCCGCAAGAGCTCATAAGGCCCCCTAATCAATGGCGCAGCCGAACTTCAATGACCTCGCCGCCTTCGCCATGGTGGCGCGGGAGCGCAGCTTCACCAAGGCCGGGGCCAAGCTGGGCGTCTCGCAATCGGCCCTGAGCCAGACGATCAAGGCACTCGAGGAACGGCTGAAGCTGCGCCTGCTGACCCGCACGACGCGCAGCGTGGCGCCCACGGAGGCGGGCAAGAGACTGCTGGAGACCGTTGGTCCGCGCTTCGAGGAGATCGAGGCCGAGATCGCAGCGCTCGGCGAATTGCGCGGCAAACCTGCGGGAACGGTACGCATCACGGCCGGAGAGCACGCGGCGGTCGCCATGCTGCAGCCGGCCCTGCGCAAGTTCCTGCCGGATCATCCCGACATCACGGTCGAAATCATCGTCGATTACGGCCTCGTCGATATCGTCGCGGCTGGCTACGACGCCGGCGTGCGCCTTGGCGAGCAGCTGGCGAAGGACATGATCGCGGTTCGCATCGGCCCTGAGATGCGGATGGCCGTGATTGGCTCACCGGACTATTTCGTTCGCTACGGCGTTCCCGAATCTCCGCAGGACCTGACGGCCCATAACTGCATCGCGTCGCGCCTGCCGACCTATGGCGGGCTTTTCGCCTGGGGGCTGGAAAAGGACGGCCGCGAGATCAAGGTCCGCGGCGAGGGGCAGCTTGTGTTCAACAGCCTCGCCATGCGGCTGAACTCCGCCTTGGACGGGTTGGGACTCGCCTATTTGCCGGAGGATCAGGCCATCCCGCATATCCGGGACGGGCGCCTCGTGCGCGTGCTCGAGGATTGGTGCCCGCCATTCCCCGGCTATCATCTCTATTATCCGAGCCGCCGGCATGTCTCGCCGGCCCTGGCCGTCCTGATCGACGTTCTGCGCTACCGCGATTGATTTCGCCAACCGACGCGGCCGGTCATCGGCCTCTCATGCCTGGCTGGCCTGACCGGGCTCCGCGCCCGGCAAGTCTCGTGGGCGACCGCTCCCAAGGGGCCGGCCGGGTTGGGCGAGCTTCAGGCTGTAATAGGTGGCGACCATGAACAGCCCGGCGATCGCCGCGCAATGGATGAAGAAGCCCGCCACCGCGTCCTCGAAATTCCACCAATCCAGTGTCACCTGCATGGAGAGCTTGGTTCCAAGCCCGAGGACCGTGCAGCTCCAGGCGCCGTGGATGGCGATCGTCACGGCTGCTGCCCGCAGCAGGAGCGTTCGCAGCCTGCTGGGCGTTCTGATGCCGAACAGGTTACGCGCCACGCCCATCAGCATCGGCCAGCGCAGCCCGAGATGGATCGCGACGATCACCAGGACCCAGTAGGCGGCAAGGGTGTGGATCTGCCGAATGGTGAAGCCGCCCCAGGCCGGCAGATAGGCGGCAAGGGCATGCGAGATCAGCACGCTGGTCGCGACCAGCGCCAGCATGGCGATCAGGAGCGCGACGGTGACGCTGATGTTGAGCAGGCTGCGCCGCCCGTGCCGGGTCCGCGCGACGGCGCCATACCAGCGCCGGTTGAAGACGTTATGGGCGATCAGGAGCAGGAACAGCGCCGTTCCCGCGATCTCATGGGCAGGATTGCCCAGCCACCAATAGGCGAGATCGAGCAGCAGCAGGAAGGCCGCCAGAGCGTCGAGCCAGAGCCGGGATATGAAGACAGAGTTCACCTCGCGCTCCCCTGGACCTATTCGACGGGCTTGCCGTCGAAACGGGGGATGCGGTAGCCGGTGAACAGGAATTCGCTGCCCGACTGGCTCTGGTGGCAGGACTGGCAGCGGGCGGTGTTCTCGCTCGTGTTGATCGTCCGATCGGGCCAGAACCACTGGAACTGCCAGTCGCCGGTGCGGCGGCGGTCGTCGTAATCCGCGCCCCAGTTCTGGCCCTTCTCCATCACGAAATAGCGGAACAGCTTTCCGTCGCGATGATCGACCAGCACGAAATGGGTTCCGGCCGGCACTGGCTGGCGGTTCTTCACGGCCTCGATCGCCGCGGGCGTCGTCATGATATGTTCGGTGACGTTGCCGCGCCGGACGGTGGTGTAGTGGACCAGCGTGTCGAGTTCGGGAAACGTCACCCTCGTGGCCTCCGCATGGACCCGCCAGCCCACCGTGAGGACGGCGGCCATGGACAGGCTTGCCAGGGCGATCTGAAGCGTAGGCACCTTCATGAATGGGTTGTCCTTGGATTGCTCATTGGAGACATGATTGCTTCTGGCCGCGGCCGTGCCGTCGAGGGCCGGGGAGGTCGCGGAATGGCCACGCCCTGCGTTGCAGAGGGGCTGCGCCGACCGTTCGCTCCATCGGGACCAGGTGGTGCAAGCTCTGGAACGACCATCCCGGGCCTCATTTCGGCTTGAACACGTCGCGCGCAACCGCGACCGCCGAAACGGCGTTCGGCCAGCCCGTGTAGAAGGCGAGCTGCGTGATCGCCTCGACGAGCTCTTCCTCCTTCACGCCGTTCTGCCGCGCCAGGGCGAGATGGGACCGCAACTGATCAGGGCGGTTCATGGCAATGAGAGCGCTGACGGTGACCAGGCTGCGGTCGCGCCTGGAGAGGCCTGGCCGCTCCCAGATGTCGCCGAACAGGACAGTGTCGGTGAGCTCGGCCAGCTTTGGCGCGATATCGCCCATCAGCTGCTGCGCCCGGGAAGGCGGCTTTGGCGTCGCCGGCTGGGTCGGGGCTGGCGCCTGGGGTTGGGCGTAGGAGGTCGTTGCGTGGCCAGCAGCGAACAGGCATGTGGCGGCGAGCAGGGCACGCGCGAGGGGGCTCATGGTGGGGCTTTCCTTGTCCGAATGAGTGGCCGCGACAGGCATGCGCCGTCGTCGTGCCGGCGAGAGTGCTGGGAGTGATCAGTCCAGCTGCTTGTCCGCCAGGAAGCGCGAGACCTGGTCCGCAATCTCGATGTTGTTCAGGTCCGAGAACGGGAAATGCGTGTTGCCCCGTATGCCGATCTCCGACAGGTGGACCAAAGTGACTTGGCCGCCATGCTTGTTGACGGTGTCGCGCCAGATCCGAGCCATCTCCAGCCGGCCACGCCAGGCGTCCTGGGTCGGAACATCGGACGCCTTCGACGGGATATTGTCGCCGTAGAAGATGATGATCGGCAGCTTGGTCAGTGCCATGAAGTCCGACATCGGCACCGGCGTGCCTTCAAGCGTGTCGAACGCGGTCGGCACAGGCTTCGGCAGCTCGCCCTGCGGGAAGACGAAGCCGCTGCCGGGCTCGAAGGCGACGATCGCCTTGACGTTTTTGCTCTTGATCGCGGTCAGCCAGCCTGGCCCGCCGCTCTGCGAATGCGTCATCAGGATGCCGGGACCGATCCTGGCGAACAGCGCCGACACGCCATCGGAAATCAGGTTTGCATCGAACGGGCCGGTGTTCGGGGTCATGGCACGGAAATACTGGTTCAGCGTCTCCGGCTTGCGGTCGAACTGGACGCCGTCGAAATAGGTCGGCCAGATGCCGACGCGGAACTGGCCGAACCAGAACTGCTCGTCGGGAGTCGGCTTGATGGTCGCCTCGACCGTGCTGCGGCCGGCATTGCCGCGCCGCGGCTGGTCGATGAGATAGGTCGCGAAACGGCGGCGCAGGAAAATGTTCTGGAAGCCTTCGCGCCCGTCTGGTGTCGTCTCCCAGGTCTTCGAGAATTGCCCGGCCCCGTGCCACATCACGATGGGGAGTTTCCGCGGGGCGACCGGCAGCTGGTAGAAGGCGTAGAGATGATCGCCATGGAAGGTCTGCCCGGCCGGCTGCAGGGGTTTCATCGCATCGAATGTGCCCGGGGCGCTGGCGATCACGCCGCCGACCGCGAAACTGCCCTGGTCCTGAATGACCAAAGGCTCTGGCTTCCCGGCAGATTGTGAAAGCGCAGGCGTCAGACTGAGCAGACCGGTCGCGATCAGGATGGATGGAAGCAGGAATAGCGTCTTGATCGTCGGCATGCGCCCCTCGGTTGCTGCGTCAGCTTCGCGGGGAACCTAACGATCTGGCCGATATTCGATTAGGCTCAATGATTCACTAGGACAGATAAGCGGTGCTAATGAATGCCGGCGGTGCCGCGATCGCCGACCACCGCACGGAAACGCGGCTGTCCCGGGGCGGCCGCCCCTCGCTCACTCCAGCGTTACGGAGGCGGGCAGGACGTAGCGGCGCTGCAGGATTGTCTCGCCTCTCGAGCGGGAGCTTCGCTGAACGGTGTCCAGTGGGCGAAAGCCGAGTTTGAGAAGCACCTGCCCCGAAGCTGCGTTGTCGACGGCATGTCCGGAGAGAAGCTGCGACAGGCCGACTGTTCGAAACGCGAAGTTCAGGACCGCTCGTGCCGCTTCCGATGCATAGCCGCAGCCCCAGCTGGCCTGCTCGAACCAATAGCCGAGTTCCCCCTCGCCTTGAGAGATCTCATCGACGTCGATGACCCCGATGGCTCTGCCCTGGAGCTCGACCGCAAAACGATAGGCTTCTCCCGCTGCCCATTCGCGCGGATGGTCGGCGAACCATTGCGCGATGTCTGCTCGATCGGGCGGAAACGACGCCATTCGCAGCATGCGCGTCACCTCCCAGTCCGACTGTATTTCAAAGGCGCGATCAGCATCCGCGAGGCTCGTTGGGCGCAGAACCAGGCGATCCGTTGTCAAATGTTGCGGAGGGATGCGAGCCATAGTCTACCGCCAGCTGATCATCATGAGTGCCACCAAGGCCATGACGATAAGCCCGTCGTGATTGCCCGCAATGGGCGACATCGGGTGCTGCCGCGCCGTCCCGCCTAGGTCCGTATTCGGCCAAGAGGCCGACGTCCGGCACTGGCGCGACCCGGCGGGATGCGGCCAGACGCGATCGACCAGCCCCTCGGCTCCCTCGTGGGCTGTGACTTTTCCCTCGAATGCGCCCCCCTTGGGCCTGGAACCCCTTGGTTTCAGGCGTATTCCGGGCGGCGCGGTGTGAAGACGTCAAGATTGAGCACGGGCTCGTCGCCGACGACCTCGCCCCAATGCTCGACATTGGACGGGATCACGACGAGCCCGCCGGGGCCGACGAGATGCTCTTCGCCGCCGATGAAGAAGCGCAGCGTCCCACTCACGATATAGGCGATCTGCTCATGGGGATGGCTGTGCGGCCTGGGCTCATGGCCAGGCATCAGCCGGTGCAACGCCACTGTCGCGGCACTACCGGAGAAGGCCTTGCGGTCCACGCCTGGACGCACCGGCGTCCACGGAATCTGGCTCCAGTCGATCTTGTGAATGTCCATGGTGGATCTCCCGATTGAACAAGAGCGACCGTCCGGGCGGTCGGGTGCGTCGCTTGTCTACTTGGCCGCGCCGAGGATGCCGGACGGCCGGATGAACAGGAAGAGCAGCAGCACCGACAGCGCCGCGACGTTCTTCAGGCCCGCGCCGAAGCCGACGATGGCGAGTGCCTGCAGCAGGCCGAGCAGCAACCCGCCGAGAAAGGCGCCGAAAGGCCGCCCGAAGCCGCCGACGATCGCGGCGATGAAGCCGCTGATCGCGAAGGGCACGCCGACATTGAAGGCGGTGTACTGCGTCGGTGTGATCAGGATGCCGGCAATGGCGCCGAGCGCCGCGCTCAGCGCGAAGGCCAGTGCCAGCATGCGCGCGACCGGGATGCCTTGCAGCGCAGCCGCCTCGCGGTTGATCGAGCAGGCGCGCATGGCCTTGCCGGTCCGCGTCAGGCCGAAGAAGGCGGCAAGCGCTGCGACGATCGCAAGCGATCCCCCGACGATCCAGATCAGCTGGTAGCCAATCGCGACGCTACCGATCATCAGCGGCGGGAGGTCGGTGAAGACCGGCAGGGTCTTGGGCTGGTCGCCGACTGCGATCAGCGTCAGCCGCTCGATCACGATCTGGGCGGCCAGCGTCGCCAGGATCATCACGAACATCGTCGCCTTGCGGTTCCAAAGCGGCCTGACGACGACGCGCTCGATCGCCACGCCGAGCACGGCGACGGCTGCGATCGCGATCAGGGCGGCGACCGGCAGCGGCACGCCGTTACGCGCGAACAGCACCTGGGTAATCAAGCCGCCGAGCATCACGAAGGCGCCTTGCGCGAAATTCACGATGCCGCTGGCGTTGTAGATCACGCAGAAGCCGATGCCGATCAGGCCGTAGACGCAGCCGATGCCGAGCCCGCTGACGAGCACTTGCGGGATATAGGACAAGTCAGCCATGGGCCGCCTCCTGCGTGCCGGGCGTGTCGGTGGAAGACTTGTTCAGGGAAGACTTGTCCGAGGAGGACTTGTTCGAGAAAGACTTGCCGGTGCCGAGATAGGCCGCGATCACGGCCGGGTCGGCGCGGACCTCGGCCGGCGTGCCCTCTGCGATCTTGCGGCCGAAATCCACCACGACGACGCGGTCGGCGGTATTCATCACCAGCGTCATGTCGTGTTCGATCAGGAGCACGCTGGTGCCTTCGTCGGCGATGCGCCGGATGGTGCGCGAGAGCACGGCTGATTCCTCGGTATTCAGGCCGGCCGCCGGCTCGTCGAGCAGGATGAGCCGTGGCCCCGCCGCCATGGCGCGCGCCAGTTCAAGCATGCGCTGGCGGCCATAGGGCAGGCCCGATGCCGGTTCGTCGGCCATCCCTGCGAGACCGGCGAAGGCGAGGAGGTCGCGCGCCCGGGCTTCGACGGCTGCCTCCTCGCGGCGGGCAGAGGCCGGCCGCAGCAATGCCGAGAACAGGCCGGCCTTGCCCTGCAGGTGACACCCGACCTTGACGTTATCGAGCACGCTCAGATCCTCGAACAGCTTGACGAGCTGGAAGGTCCGCACCAGTCCCGCAGTGGCGATCTCTGCGGGCGGCCGGCCGGTGATGTCCTTGCCCTCGAAGACGATCCGGCCTGCGCTCGGCGGCAGGAAGCCGGAGATCAGGTTGAACAGCGTCGTCTTGCCGGCGCCATTGGGGCCGATCACGGCGGTGACGCCCTCGGCAGGGACCTCGAACGAGACATCGTCGACTGCGACGAGGCCGCCGAAGCGGCGCGTCACGCCGTCCAGGCGAAGCCGGCTCACGAGCGCCCCCGCGGGGCAAAGAGGCCGGCGAGGCCGCGCGGCGCATAGATCAGCAGCAGGATCAGCGCCGCGCCATAGGCGAGGTCCTGATAGTCCTTGAAGGCGCGAAAAGTCTCCGGCAGCAGGCTGACGATCAGCGCCCCGACCAAAGGTCCGGCGACCGTGCCGATGCCGCCGACATAGAGCATGGTGAAGGTGACGATGACCATGTGCAGCCCGAAGACCTCGGGGCTGACGAAGCCGACGACATGCACGAAGAGCGAGCCCGCGAGCGCGGCAAAACCGGCCGAGAGCAGGAAGGCCGCGAGTTTGTAGCGCGCGACGTCGATGCCGAGCGCCGTCGCCGCCTCCTCGCTGCCGGCGACAGCCGAGAGCGCTCGGCCGAAACGCGAGCGGCGGATGCGCGCTGCCGCAAAGGCGCAAGCCGCGACAACCAGCGAGAGCAGGATGAGCTGGCCGCGGTCGGAGGTGATCTCATAGGGACCGATCCCGAAGGGCGGGATGCCGGAGATGCCCATATAGCCCTGCGTCACTGACTGCCATTCGACGGTGATCTCGTAGGTGATCAGGCCGATGGCCAGCGTACCCATCGCGAGGTAATGGCCCTTCAGCCTGAGCGCGGGATAGCCGACGATCGCGGCGGCAATCACGGCCGCGACGATGCCGAGCACCATGGCGGGCAGGGGGCTCCAGCCATGGGTGGCGGTCAGCACGGCGGAGATATAGCCGCCGATCGCGGCGAAGGCGTTCTGCCCGAAGGAAACCTGCGCGGCGAAGCCCATGAACAGGTTCAGCCCGGTCACGAAGACCGCGTAGATCAGCGCAAAGGCGACGACCGTTGCGGCATAGCCGCCCACGATCATGGCATAGCCGACGACGAGCCCGGCGAAGAGCCAGGGCAGCAGGCCCACCAGCCTGAGCGGGCGCCGTTCAGGCGAAGTAATGCTGAGCGAGTTCGTCATGGGAGGTGATGTCACGCGGATCGAGTTCGGCGACGATGCGCCCGAGCGAAAGCAGGTAGACGCGGTTGGCAAGTTCGAGCGCGAGCGGCGCCTTCTGCTCGACCAGCACGATCGCCAGGCCTTCGCGGTTCAGGAGGCCGAGCGTCTCCAGGATTTCCTCGGTGACGCGCGGCGCGAGGCCGAGCGAGGGCTCGTCGAGCAGCAGCAGCTTCGGCCCGGCCATCAGCGCACGGCCAAGGGCGAGCATCTGCTGCTCGCCGCCGGACATGGAGCCTGCGGCCTGTCCGAGCCGTTCCTTCAGGCGCGGGAACAGGGTCAGCACGCGCTCGCGCCGGCGGTTGAATTCGGCCTTGTCCCGCAAGCGATAGGCGCCGAGTTCGAGATTGTCGGCAACGGACATCGGGGCGAAGAGACCGCGCCCCTCCGGCACCAGCACGATGCCGCGCGAAGCGACCGCGACTGCATCGTGCCGCGACAGCGCCTGGCCCCGGAAACGGACCTCGCCGCTATTGGCGGAGAGCCCCATGATCGCGCGCAGCAGCGTCGACTTGCCGGCCCCGTTGGGGCCGAGCACGGCGACGAGTTCGCCCTCGCCGATGTGCAGATCGACCCCGTGCAGCGCCTCGACATGGCCATAGCGCGCCGAGAGGCCGGTCGCGGCCAGGATCGGCGGAGCAGCGCTCGCTTCTATCTTGGTCGCGACCGCGAGGCTCATTGCACCACCTTGACCTTGCCGGCTTCGATGGTGGCCAGCACAAAGGGGTTCTCGGTGATGCCCTGATGCAGGTCCGGCCGGAAATTGTAGATGCCGGTCGTGCCCTGGAAGCCGGTCAACTCCTCATAGGCGGCGCGAACCTTCTCGCCCTCGAAGGACTTCGCCTTCTCGATCGCGGCGACCGTCAGCATGACGCCGTCCCAGCCGCGCGAGGCCCAGTTCGGGTCGCGATCCCTGTATTTTTCGCGCCAGGGCTCGAGGAAGGTCTTGATGCCGGTCTTGAGGGTGCCCTCGGGCAGCGCCTCATAGACCTGCGACGGCGAGGCGACGAAGAAGAACTTGTCGCCCAGCACCTCGGAGACCGGACCGAACACGGCCAGGTCCTCGAGGCTCGTCAGCAGCAGCATGTCGGCGCCGAGCTGCTTGATGTTCTTGGCCGCGGTCAGCGTCGTGCCGCCGAGCCCGATCTTCAGGATCGCGCCGGCGCCCGCCGAACGCGCCTTGCTGATCTGGACGCTGAGATCAGGGTCGTCCTGCTTGTACTGATCGACAGAGACGACCTCGAGGCCGTACTTGGCCGCGTTGCGCTCGGCCACGCCCTTCTGGAGATTGGCGTAGGGGGTCGGGTCATGCAGCACCGCGATCTTTCGGATCTGCGTCTTTTCCTTGAGGTATTCCAGGCGCTTGTCGACCTCGAAGCCGGCCGGCGGCAGGGTGGTGAAGGCCCAGGGCAGGTGCTCGGCCTGCTGCGGCAGGATCGAGCACAGCATCATCGGCACCTTGGCGCGCAAGAGCAGGCCGGCGGCGGCGAAATTGCCGGCCGAGACGCAGCCACTGACGAAGACGTCGACCTTGTCCGAGCTCAGCATCTTCCGATAGACGGTCACCGCCTCCTGCGGCTCGGATCGGTTGTCCTCGACGACAACCTGGATCTTGCGGCCCATGACGCCGCCCTTGGCGTTCACCGCCGCGACTGCCAGTTCGACGCCGTCGCGCCAGGCGCGATCGACCGTCGCAGCATAGCCGGTCAGACCTGCCGAGACGCCGATCTTGTAGGGCTCCTGCGCGCGGGCGGGCGCCGCGCCGACCATCGCGACGCTTGCGGCGATGCCGGCCGCAAATAGGGTCTGCTTCATCAACTGTCCTCCCGGTTTCCCTTGGCTTCGACTGGTCACCCCGGTGCGGGGCTCCGCCTTTTTCTTGGTCTTGTGCAACGATTTGGTCTTGCGCCCGATGGCAGTTCTCAGGCCGCCGGCTTGCCGTAGCCGCCGCCGCCGGGCGTCTCCAGCAGCACGACGTCGCCGGCCTTCATCGTCAGCTTCTTCGCCTCGCTGACGGATGTGCCGTTGACGAGGAAGCGCCCGGGCGCCCCCGGGAGGCCGCCATCGATCCCGTCAGGCCCGCGTTCGAGCCGGCTCGGCACCGCGTTGAGCAGCCAGGCATGGTCGGTACGCATGTGAAACTGGATGATCTGGCCGTCCCCGCCCTGCATCCGGCCCTTGCCGCCGGACCCCGGCCGCAGTTCCTTGCGGTCGAAGACGATCGGCATCGCTGCTTCCAGGATCTCGATCGGCACAGCCGCGACCCCTGTCGGATAGCAGGTGGCGCTCGGCCCCGGCTTGCCGGCGCGCGCGCCCATGCCGCCGGAATAGTTGAACATCGACGAGGTGAAGGGTTCGCCGCTCGGACGCCGGCCCTGGATCTGAATAGTCCAGACCGCGCCTGATCCTTCCGCCAGGACCCGTTCCGGCATGACCTGATGCAGCGCCTTCAGGATCGGCATCGGGACGTACATGCCGACCACATGGCGCGCATTCACCGGCGCCGGATAGGCGCAGTTGATGATCGAGCCCACGGGAGCGCGGACTTCGATCGGCGCGAGCGAGCCGGTGTTGTTCGGCAGGTCCGGATTGAGGCAGGAGCGGATCGCGAAGGTCGAATAGGCGTGGGTGTAGTTCAGCACCACGTTGATGCCGGTCGTCGTCTGCGGTGAGGAGCCGTCGAAGTCGACGATGATCGAACCACTTTCGGCATCGACGGTCACAGCCGTCTTCAGGGTGATGATTTCGCCGCCGGGAACGTCGAAGACGGCCTCGCCATGATAGGTGCCGGGCCTCAGCTTGCGGATGGCGTTGCGCGTCGCCTCCTCGGAGCGATCGATGATCTCGTCGGACAGGGCTTCGATGTCCTCGATGCCGTAGCGCTCGCACAGCGTGATCAGGTGCTCGGCGGCGGCCTCGCCGGAAGAGACCTGCGCCGACAGGTCGCCGAAGACGGCGTCGGGCGTGCGCACATTGCGGCGGATGATGTCGTGCAGCATCTCGCTCGGCTTGCCGCGCTCGTAGAGCTTGAGCGGCGGGATCCAGAGGCCTTCCTCATGCACGTCGCGGGCGCCGGCGCCGATGCCGTAGCCCCCGATATCGGTGTGGTGGATGGTCGAGCCGATATAGGCGAGCAGTTTCGTGCCGTTGAAGATCGGCGTCAGGATCGTGATGTCGAAGAAGTGCCCGGCCGAGAGCCAGGGGTCGTTGGTGATCAGCACGTCGCCGGGTTCGCAGCGCCCTTCGAACAGGCGCACGAGATGGGCTCCCGCGATGGCGAGCGAGTTGATATGGCCGGGCGTGCCGGTATTGGCCTGCGCCACCATGCGTCCGCGCTGGTCGAAGAGCGCGCAGGCGAGGTCGCCGGCTTCGCGCACGATCGGGCTGAAGGCGATGCGCTGCAGCGCCTTGGCGCGTTCGTTGACGATACCGATCAGGTTCGACCAGAGGATTTCGAGTTCGACTCCGTCCATCGGATTTCAGCCTTTCGTGGCGACGATGCAGCCGAGCGCGTCGATCGTCGCGCTCCAGCCGGGAGGCAGCGCGGTCGTGGTCTCGCGCTCCTCGATGATGGCGGGGCCGGCGATGGTCTGGCCGGTGGCGAGGGCGGAGCGCTCGTAGACCGGCACCGACTGACCGTCTTCCCAGGCATGGACCGGACGATGACGCTTGGGTGCACCGGCTGTGTTCTGGGGCCTGGCCTGGCCGTCGAAATGCGGCAGGGGACCGCGTGCCACGACGCGCCAGGTCACGAGTTCGATCGGGACATGCGAGGGGTTGACGCCGTAGAGGGTGCGATAGGCAGCCTCGAACTGTGCCGTCAGCGCTGCGCTGTCACGGCTCTTGCGCGGGTCGGTCTCGAAGATGATCGTGACCTCGTGCTGCTGGCCGACATAGCGCATGTCCGCGCCGATGAGGATCGTGACGTCGGACGCCGCGCAACCGGATACGCCGAGCGCCGTCAGCCCCTCGCTCTCGAGCTCGCCGAGCACACGGTCGACGCGGCCCCAGTCGAGATGATCGACCCGCGTCAGGTCGCTGCGCACCAGATCGAGCCGGACCGGCGTGACGAGCGTGCCGAAGGCCGACAGCACGCTCGACTGCGGCGGTACGATCACGCTGGTGCTCTGCAGCAGGTCCGCGACGCCGCAGGCGTGCAACGGACCGGCACCCCCGAAGGCGAAGAGCGGCAGGCCGCGATAATCGACGCCGCGATCGGTGGCGTGGGTCCGCGCCGCCGAGGCCATGGCCTCCGTGACGATGCGGTAGATGCCGCGCGCCGCCTGGACGGTGTTGAGGCCGAGCGCATCGCCGAGCCGCGCCATCGCGGCGTCGCAGGCTGCCTTGTCGAGCGACATGTCGCCGCCGAGGAAGTTCTCGGCATCGATAAGGCCGAGCACGAGATCTGCATCGGTGACGGTCGCGTTCTTGCCACCGCGGCCGTAGCAGGCAGGTCCCGGATTGGAGCCGGCGCTTTCGGGCCCGACCTTGAGCAGGCCGAGATCGTCGACATGGGCGATGCTGCCGCCGCCGGCCCCGATCTCGATCAAGTCGATCGAAGGCACCGTGACGGGCAGGCCACTGCCTTCCCGGAAGCGGTAGCGCCGGTCGACCTCGAACAGCCCGGTGATCAGCGGCGTGCGGTTCTCGATCAGGCAGGCCTTGGCCGTGGTGCCGCCCATATCGAAGGACATCAGTCGATCGATACCGAGCAGCTCCGCATAGTGGCAGGCAGCAAGGGCGCCGGCTGCCGGACCGCTCTCGATCATGCGCACGGGATTTTTGCCCGCCGTCTCGGCGCCGACGACGCCGCCCGAGGACAGCATGATCAGCGGCGTGTTGGCGAAGCCCTCGACGCGCAGCCGGTCGCTCAGCCGCTTGAGATAGGGCTGCGAGATCGGCATGGCGTAGGCATTCACCGTCGCCGTCGAGGCGCGCTGGTATTCGCGGATCTGCGGAGCGACCTCGGCCGAGGTGCAGATGAACACGTCATTGAGTTCGCGAGAGAGGGCAGCCGCGACCGCGACCTCGTTTCCAGGATTGGCGAAGCTGTTGAGGAAGCAGATCGCGATGGCGCGTGCACCGGAGGCGCGGATCTCGGCTGCGAGTTCGGCAATGTCCTCGGCTGTCGGAGCAAGTGCGAGGGTGCCGTCTGCCAGGACCCGCTCCTTGATGCCGAAGGTCAGTTCGCGCGTCACCAGCGGCTCGGGGAATTCGATCTGCGGATCGTACATGTCATAGCGGTGCTCGTTGCGGATCGAGAGCACGTCGCGGAAGCCCTCCGTTACGACGAGCGCCGTTGGCAGCCCCTTGCGCTCGATCAGCGCGTTGGTGACGACCGTTGTGGCGTGGACCACGACACCATCGATCGCGCCGGCCGCGATGCCGGCCTTGCCCAGCACGGAATCGACACCGCGGAAGAAGCCCTCCAGCAGGTCGTGGTGGGTGGTCAGTGTCTTGTCGACGCTGAGGCTGCCGCGGGAGTCGCGCAGGACGATGTCCGTGAAGGTGCCGCCGATATCGACGGCCAAGGAATAGGTCATGATCTCAGTCTTTCCAGGTCAATCCGCGCGAGATGCGTGCGGCTGCGCCGACGACTTCGCGGATCTGTTCGGGATCGGGTTCTGGCGCGATGAATTGCGTGGAGCCGACGATGGCGATCGAGCCGACCAGCGCCTTGCGGTGGTCGAAGACCGGGGCGGCCAGCGTGTTGACGCCGGTGATCACCTGGTCGGGCGCAGTGGCCCAGCCGCACTCGCGGACGCGTGCGATTTCCGCCAGAAGCGCCTCTCCGGAGACGATCGTGCTCGGCGTCCACGCCTTCAACTCGCCGGCTGCAACGGTGCGACTGCGTTCCGGCGAGCCGAAGGCGAGCCAGATCTTGCCATGCGCGCTGGCGTGGAAGGCGAGCCGCGTGCCCGGCCGCATCGCGAATTCGATCATCGTGCGGCCCTGGATCAGCTCGAGGACGATCAATTCCTCATCGATCACGTCGCAAAGCGTCACAGCCTGGCCGGAGCGGTCGCGGAGCGTCATCAACTCCTCGCGCGCTGCCGAGACGATATCGAAGCGCTGTCGCAGCGCCTCGCCGAGGACCATCAGCTTGATGCCGGCATCGTAGCGGCCGGTATTCGGATCCTGACGGACGAAGCCGTGGCGCTGAAGCGTCACCAGATGCCGGTAGATGGTGGCCTTGGAGGAGGAGAGCGCCTCGGCAATCTGCGCCAGCGCGACGGGGCGGCTCTGCCGGACCAGATACTCGACTGCCTGCAGGGCGAGGTCGAGCGTGCTTGTGCCGGCAGGCACAGCTTTGGCGGAGGCTTTGTCGGTATCGAGCGTCAAGGAGCGTCCCTCTGTGTCTCATTTCATATAATGAAACATCATTTTGTTATTTGATATGCTATGGTTTGATCGAGCGGGCTGTCAAGCGTCAGTCGGGCGTCGAGATGGCTGGAATGCTGACGGGACGTCGGCATGGGCGCCAACGGTCAGGGCGGCCTTCCCCAGATGTGAAGGCGGGCGCCGGTGGCCCCACTGCTCGTCTATCGATCACGTAGCGATGGCGCGCCGATGCGGAACCGCAGGTTTCGCTGCGCGGTTTCCCGACATGTCCGCCGCGACCTCAGGACGTCAGGGCAGGGTAGGGGATAAGGCCGGATCGCCTCTTGATCGGGTCATGCTATCTAATTAACATGATAATCATAAATCCTGCGTGGCGGTGTGGTCCTGCGCCGTTGCTGAAGCCAGCCCGCCGCGTCGCCATCCCCCTGGCAATCAACTCTCGAAGACGTCGATCTCGGCCAAAGGCACGAGGCGACAGAAGGACCGGATTCATGCTTGCCCCCAGATTCGTCAGCTTCTCCGCTGAAAACCGCGCCGGATACGGCCTGGCCGTGGAAGGGGGCGTCATTGACCTGTCCAGCCGCTTCTCGGCTCGGTGGCCGAGCCTGAAGGAGGTGGTAGCCGAGGGCGCCTTTGCGAAGCTTGCCGACGCGGCGGCGGGGCTGTCTCCGGATCTGCCGTTCCAGGCGATCCGCTACGAGCTTCCGATTGCCGCGCCCGAAAAGATCATCTGCGTGGGCGTCAATTTTCCCGACCGCAACGCCGAATACAAGGATGGCCAGGCCGCCCCGGCCAATCCCTCCCTGTTCCCGCGCTTTCCCCGCTCCTTCACCGGTCATGACCAGCCGCTGATCCGCCCGCCCGAGAGCGTGCAGCTCGATTATGAGGGCGAGATCGTCATCGTCATCGGCAAAGCGGGGCGCCGCATCGCCGAGCGCGACGCGCTGAACCATGTCGCGGCCCTGTCGCTTTGCAATGAGGGGACGATCCGGGACTGGGTTCGGCACGCCAAGTTCAACGTCACGCAGGGCAAGAATTTCGACCGCTCGGGCTCCATCGGGCCATGGCTCGTTCCCTTCAGCGATGAGGCGCAGATCGCCGATATCGCGCTGACGACCCGCGTCAACGGCGAGCTGCGCCAGGAGGACCGGACCAGCCGGATGGTCTTCTCCTTCCGCCGGATCATCAGCTACATCTCGACCTTCACCACGCTCGTGCCGGGCGACATCCTCGTCACCGGCACGCCGACCGGGGCAGGGGCTCGCCTGGAGCCGCCGGTCTGGCTGAAGCCCGGTGACGTCGTCGAGGTCGAGGCCGAGGGGATCGGCCTTCTCCGCAACACCATTGCCGACGAGGCCTGATCGATGCTGAACGCCAATGAAATCGCCGCCGCGGCGCTGAGCCTCGACGAGGCCGAACGGACGCGCCGCCAGACGGGGCTGATGTCGCTCAGGCATCCTCAGATGACGATGGATGACGCTTATTCCATCCAGGGCGCCTGGGTGAAGCACAAGATCGCCGCCGGTCGAAAGGTGATCGGCTGGAAGATCGGCCTGACCTCCAAGGCGATGCAATACGCGCTGAATATCGACATCCCGGATTCAGGCGTGCTGTTCGACGACATGATGTTCGCCGATGGCGACAGCGTGCCGAAGGACCGCTTCATCCAGCCGCGGATCGAGGCCGAGATCGCCTTCGTGATGAAGGCGCCGCTGAAGGGCCCCAATATCGGGATCTTCGACGTGCTCAATGCCACCGACTACATCACTCCGGCGCTCGAGATCCTCGATACCCGCATTCTGCGCGTCGATCCGCAGAGCGGGAAGGCCCGCACTATCGTCGACACGATCGCCGACAATGCCGCCAATGCCGGCATCGTCGTCGGGGGCCGTGCCATGCGGCCGGACCAAGTCGATCTTCGCTGGGTCGGCGCCATCGTCTCGCGCAACGGCCAGGTCGAGGAGACAGGGCTCGGAGCTGGCGTGCTGAACCATCCCGCCCGTGGCGTCGCCTGGCTTGCGAACCGGCTCGCCGCCTATGGCGACCATATCGAGGCCGGCCAGATCGTCCTGGCGGGCTCCTTCATTCGCCCGGTGGAAGCGCGGCATGGCGACACCATCACCGGCGATTACGGCCCGCTGGGCAGCGTCAGCTGCTTCTTCGAATAGGCAGACGCCTGTCGCTCCCTCTGCCCTAAGGGCAAGGGGCGGCGTCCCCGGAGGGCGGCCACGGCCCCCGCGGCGCCGTGTCGCGCCGGCGCCGGCTTGCGGCGTTCGGCTCCAGTGGTGGAGTGCTGGCGGGGGCGCCGCACCGCATGCGTTCGGCAGGGGAGCCGTCGGCTCTCCATGCAGCCCCGGTCATGGCGACGGCAGCCCCGGCGCGTAGTCAAGCATCTGACAAACCAGATCAAATCGGAATGGGAATGCAATCTCTTCGGCTCCCTGCTCCGATATAATTAACTTGATAATTAACTTGTTATGTGAGATCGGGGTCCGGTTTTCGGAGCGGCCCCGATCGCGATGACCGCTCCGTAGGAATTGCTGGGAGAATTGGAATGCTCGGATATCTGCGCAACAAATGGACCCTCGCTGCCGGCTGCATGCTGGCTGCCGTGACAGTGGCTTCGGCCCAGAGCGGCGACACGCAGAAGACGATCAAGGCGCGCGGGCTGCTCAATTGCGGCGTGTCCAGCGGCGTGCAGACCGGCATGAGCACGCTCGACAGCGCAGCGAAATGGAATGGCTTCGAGGTCGATTTCTGCCGTGCCGTCGCCGCCGCCGTGCTGGGCGATGCCGAGAAGATCAAGTTCGTGCCGCTCGAGATCAAGACGGCGTTCGCCACGCTCCAGTCGGGCGGCATCGATCTGCTGGCGCGCACCGCCACGCATACCTTTGTTCGCGATATCGAGCTGAACGTCGCCTGGCCCGGCGCCTATCTCTATGACAGCCAGGGCTTCCTGGCGAAGAAGTCGCTCGGCGTCAAAAGCGCCAAGGAGCTCGATGGCGCGTCGATCTGCGTCTCCGCTGGTTCCAATTACGAGCTGAACCTCGCCGACTATTTCCGCAAGAACGGCCTGAAGTTCACCCCGGTCGCCGCCAATTCGCGCGACCAGAACGAGAAGAACCTCGAAACCGGGCGTTGCGACGTCTATGCGAATGTTCTGAGCGCCCTGGCCGGAGCCGTGTCGAAGCTCGGCAAGCCGGATGACTGGGTCGTGCTGCCCGAGTTGATCTCGATGGAGCCGATCGGCCCGGTCGTGCGCAAGGACGATAGCCGCTTCCGGGATATCGTCGGCTGGACGCTCAATGCGCTGATCGCCGCCGAGGAGCTGGAGATCACCCAGGCCAATGTCGAGAAGCTGAAGGCGAGTTCGACCTCGCCGGAGGTCCAGCGCCTGCTCGGCGTGACCGGTGATTTCGGCGTCAAGCTCGGGCTCGGCAATGACTGGGCGCTCAACGCGATCAAGGCCGTCGGCAATTACGGCGAGATGTTCGAGCGCAATCTCGGCAACAAGAGCCCGATCAAGCTCGAGCGCGGCCTCAACAACCTTTGGAACAACAAGGGCCTGATGTCGTCGCCGCTGCTCCGCTGAGCGAAAGGCGCGAGGCCGGCGCCAGCCGCCGGCCTCGATCTCCCCACACGCAGACAAGCCGGACAATGACCACCACACCTGCCGTTCGATCATCTCAGCGTACTGCGCTGCCGGGACGCCGCCGCGTCATGGGCTGGGTCTTCCAGGCGCTGCTCGTGGTCGCGCTGGCCTGGGTGGCCCATGTCGCCATCGGCAACCTCTACGACAATCTCGCGGCCCGCGGCCTCAAGCTCGGGTTCGACTTCCTGTGGCAGGAGGCGGGCTTCGAGATCGCGTTCCACCTGATCCCGTATACGTCGAGCGACAATTACTGGCGGGTCTTCCTCGTTGGCATCACCAACACGCTGCTGGTGACGGCGATCGCCATCGTGCTCTCGACGATCCTGGGCTTCGCCATCGGCATCGCGCAGCTCTCCGGCAACTGGGCCGTGTCGCGCGCCGCTCGCATCTATGTCGAGCTCGTCCGCAACCTGCCGCAGCTCCTCCATATCCTGATCTGGTACAATGTCGCGCTCCGGGCCTTCCCCGCTCCGCGCGTCGCCGTCGGTATCGGCGACATGGTCTATCTCTCGAACCGCGGCGTCTTCCTGCCGGCGCTGACAAGCGATCGCCCGGGGCTCCTGGTCATCGCCATCCTCATTGCAGTCGTTGCGGCGCTCGCCCTGTTCCGCAGCCTGACCTCCTATGCCGAGCGCACGGGGCGTTCGGTGAACGCCTGGTTGCCGTCGCTGGCGGTGCTCGTGCTCCTGCCGGTCCTCACTGTCGCGCTGACAGGCACGCAGGTCTCGGTCTCCGTGCCGCAGCTCAAAGGGTTCAATTTCATCGGCGGCTGGGCCCTGGTGCCGGAGCTGACGGCACTCGTCTTCGCCATGGCGATCTACAACGCTGCCTTCATCGGCGAGCTGGTACGCGCCAGCATCGAGTCCGTGAGCAAGGGCCAGCGCGAAGCCGCGGCCGCGCTCGGCTTCGGCTGGTGGTGGACCTTGCGCTTCATCGTGATCCCGCAGGCGGTGCGCGTCCTGCTGCCGCCCCTGTCGAACCAGTATCTCAATATCCTCAAGGGCTCCTCGCTCGCGGTGGCGATCGGCTATCCCGATCTCGTCGGCGTCTTCACCGGCATCAGCATCAACCAGACCGGCCGCGCCATCGAGATCGTCGGCATGACCATGGCCGTCTATCTCGCGATCAGCCTGCTGATCGGCGCGCTGATCAACCTGTTCAACCACATGACCAGGATCGTCGAACGGTGACCGAAGCCGCCCTCATCTCCGATACGCCGCGCCGCCCGGCCGCCCATGCCGGTGCGCCGGCCCGGATCGCGCTCTGGCTGCGCCGGCGCATCTTCGCCTCCTGGCGCGACGCGTTGCTGTCGCTCGCGGTCGCCCTCATCCTCGGGGCGATCGCCTGGACCATCCTGCCCTGGGCGCTGTTCAAGGCGACCTGGACCGCTGCAAGCCGGGCCGATTGCGTGCCGGGCGGTGCCTGCTGGGGCTTCGTTGCAGCCAAGGCCTCGCAGTTCATCTACGGCTTCTACCCTCCGCTGGAACGTTGGCGCCCGGATACCGTCTTTGCCCTGCTGATCGCCGGGCTGACCTGGCTGATGGTGCCCCGCATTCCGGGGAAGGGCTATGCCGGCCTGTTCATGATGGTGGTCCTGCCGGTCGTCACCTTCGTCCTGCTGCATGGCGGGGTCGCCGGGTTGCCGGTGGTGCCCAGCGACAAATGGGGCGGGCTCCTGCTCACGCTGATCCTTGCCGTCTCCGGCATCAGCTTCTCCTTGCCCTTCGGCGCGCTCTTCGCGCTCGGGCGGCGCAGCCAGATGCCGCTGGTCCGCTGGTTCTGCATCGGCTTCATCGAATTCTGCCGCGGCGTGCCCTTCATCACGGTGCTGTTCATGGCCATCGTGATGCTGCCCTTCTTCCTGCCTTCCGGCATGAAGCCTGATCCGCTCGCGCTCGCCGTGGTCGGCATCATCTTCTACGAGGCTGCCTACATGGCCGAGGTGGTGCGCGGAGGCCTGCAGGCGCTGCCGAAGGGGCAGTACGAGGCGGCCATGGCGCTCGGCTTCGGCTACTGGCGCACGATGCTCTACATCATCCTGCCCCAGGCGATCCGGAAGGTCGTGCCCGGCATCGTCAACACCACCATCTCGCTGCTCAAGAACACGACGCTGGTGATGGTCGTCGGATTGTTCGACCTGCTCAACATCGTCTCCGCCGGCGTCGCGGACCCGCTCTGGGTCGGCTCGCAGGCCGAGGGTTACTTCGTCGTCGGGCTGGTCTTCTGGCTCATGAGCTTTGGGCTGTCCTGCTACAGCCGCGCCATCGAGGGCGGCTTCGCACGGGCCGACCGGACCTGACCGCATCGGGTATTGCAATCATGGAAAATCCCATCATCCGGCTCGAGAACGTCGATAAATGGTTCTCGCAGTTCCACGTCCTGCGCGGCATCGACCTTGCGGTGAAGCAGGGCGAACGCATCGTGGTCTGCGGCCCGTCGGGCTCGGGCAAGTCGACGATGATCCGCTGCATCAACGGCCTCGAGCACTATGAGGGTGGCAGGATCACGGTCGGCGGCGAGACCGTGTCTCAGGGCGACGACAATATCGAGAAGATCCGGCAGCGCGTCGGCATGGTCTTCCAGTCGTTCAACCTGTTCCCGCATCTGTCGATCCTCGACAACCTGACGCTCGGCCCGATCAAGCTCAGGCGCCTGCCGCGCGCCGCGGCGGAAGCCCAGGCCATGGAGCTGCTCGAACGCGTCCATATCGGCCAGCAGGCCCGCAAGTTCCCGAACCAGCTCTCGGGCGGCCAGCAGCAGCGCGTCGCTATCGCCCGGGCGCTCGCCATGGAACCGGACGTCATGCTCTTCGACGAGCCGACCTCGGCGCTCGATCCCGAGATGGTCAAGGAGGTCCTGGACGTGATGATCGAGCTCGCCGGCACCGGCATGACGATGATCTGCGTCACCCATGAAATGGGTTTTGCGCGCGCCGTGGCTGACCGGGTCGTCTTCATGGATAACGGCGCCATCGCCGAAGTCGGGACGCCGGACGCCTTCTTCTCTGCGCCGCGAACAGAGCGCGCCCGCCAGTTCATCCAGCAGGTCATTCACTAACCGGCCGGCCCAGCCGCAGCCATCATTCCAGTCCGGAGCCTGAACCCCGTGAGCACGACGCCTTCCGCCGCTTATCCCTATCGCCTGCGCATCCCCGGGCCGATCTCGATCCCCGAGCGCGTGCGCAGTGCCACCGCGCTGCCGATCGTCAACCATCGCGGCGCGCAGATGCGTGTCGTGCTGGGCGAGATCCAGCGCCTGATCAAGCCGCTCTTCGGCACGCAGGCGCCGGTGCTGGTCTTCGGCAGCTCCGGAACCGGCGTGATGGAGGCGAGCCTCGTCAATATTCTCGCTCCCGGCGAGAAAGTGCTGGCGCTGGTCCACGGCCAGTTCAGCGAGCGCTATGCCCAGATCGCGCGGGCACTGGGCGCGCAGGTCGACGTCATCGAGAGCGAATGGGGGCATGCGCCGACCCCGGCGCGGGTCGCCGCCGAGCTCGACAAGGCCGAGTACCGCGCCGTGATCGCTGTCCATAACGAGAGCTCGACCGGTGCGGTGACCGATCTTGCCGGCATCGGCGCGCTCCTGCGCGAGCGCGAGACGCTGTTCCTCGTCGACTCGATCAGCGGGCTCGGCGGCATGGAGCTGCGCCAGGACGAGTGGGGCGTCGACATCGTCGTCACCGGCTCGCAGAAGGCGCTGATGTGCCCGCCCGGCCTCGGCCTCGCCAGCGTCAGCGACAAGGCCCGCAAGGTCATCGAGCGCACCGACCGCTGCCCGCGCTTCTACTGGGACATGCGCAAGGCGCTGGCCGTCGTCGACAACCAGGAGACCGCCTTCACCTGCCCGGTCTCGTTGCTCTTTGGCCTGCACGAGGCGCTGAAGATGATTCACGAGGAGGGGCTGCCGCAGGTCTTCGCGCGGCACGAGCGGCTCTCGGGCGCGCTCCGCGCCGGCTGTGTCGCGCTTGGCCTGCCGGCTTTCGGTGATCCTGCCGTGGCCTCCCAGACCGTTGTCGTCGCGTCGGTGCCCGAGCCCCTGACGGGCGGGGCGATCGTCAAGCACCTCAACGAGACCTACAACACGATGATCGCCGGTGCGCGCAACCGGCTGAGCGGCAGGGTCATCCGCATCGGCACGATGGGCCAGATCAGCGAAGCCGATATCCTGACCGACCTGCATTTTCTCGAACGCACGCTTGTTGCGCTCGGTCACCCCGTCCCCTCAGTCGGTGCCGGCATCACTGCCGCCGCTGCCGCCCTCCGCTAATCCAGCAACGGATCGTATCCATGCCTCATATCTGGGTCGAGTATTCGACCAATCTCGAAGCCAGCGTCGACGTGCCCGCGCTGCTGAAGACCGTGCAGGATGCCCTGATCGGCGACGGCAGCATCTTCCCCTTCGCCGGGGCGCGCACGCGCGGCGTGCCCGTCGCGAACTATCTCATCGTCGACGGTCACCCCGATAACGCGTTCGTGCATGTCCTGCTGCGGATCGCGGCCGGGCGCTCCGAGGCCGACCGCAAGACGGCGGGCAGCCGGGTGTTCGAGGCGGTGAAGGCGCTGCTCGCCCCGGTCAGCGCGTCGCGGCCCCTCGGCATTTCCGTGCAGATGGAAGAGGCCGATGAGACGGTCAATTTCAAGACGAGCAATTACCGCGAGTATTTGAAGCAGCGCGGTATTCCAGAGAAGATGTCGGCCTGAAAAGGGCGACTCGGCAGGCCGGAAAATGGGGCTGGCCAGGCCATTCCTGGCAGCGGGGGGATTGATGAGCGACCGGACGCCAGCCGAGGGCCTGGACCTGCCTGCCGAAACCGGGCAGCCGGCAGCGCGCGTGCGCCTGCGCCATTTCTCCAAATCCCTGCCGATGTCCCTGCTGCGGGCCCGGGAAGCGGTGATGCGCCATTTCCGTGCCAGCCTTCGGCATTTCGGCATGACGGAGCAGCAGTGGCGCGTTCTGCGCGCCCTGACGGCCGTGAACACGATCGAGGTGACGGCGCTGGCGGAGGACACGTTCCTGCTCGCGCCCAGTCTTTCGCGCATCCTGAAGGACCTCGACGAACGCGGCCTCATCCTGCGGCGCACCTCGCAGGCCGATCTGCGCCGGGGGCTCGTCTCGATCTCGCCGCTGGGTCTTGAGCTGATCGAGCGGGCCGGCGTCGAGTCCGAGGCGATCTATCGCGAGATCACGGGACGTTACGGCAGCGAGCGTCTTGCCGAATTGCAAAGCCTGCTTCGGCAGCTCGAAGATTGCCTGGATGGCCTGGACAGCGGCGGATCCCATGGATCAAACCGCCGGCCGGGATAAGCCCGGAGAGGCGCGCTCCCGGCGGGGATGTTCGGGTTCACCTATTTGCCGTCGAACTGCCGGTGGTCCGCCAATACGCGCTCGATCACCTGCCATGATTTGTCCGCATCGCGCTGGTTGCGATCGTGGCCGGCAACCGTGATCAGCGCCTTCCACAGGGCCCAGCCGCGGGCGCGGGCCCAGGTGTCGTCGTCGAGGGAAAGCGCGGCACGGAACATGTCGCGGCTCGCTCCGGTAAACTCCGTCCACGCGATCGCGAGGTCGCAGGCAGGGTCGCCGACCCCCGAACTCCCGAAGTCGATCACGGCAAAGAGCTTGCCATTCCTGATGAGCAGGTTGCCAAGGGCAATATCGCCATGGACCCAGACAGGCGGGCCGCGCCACTGCGAACCGAGCGCGGCGGCCCATACGCTCTCGGCCGCAGCGATGTCGGTGCGGCACCCAAGCGCTGCAAGCGCAGCCCGGGCTTCTGCATCATAGACCGCCAGCCTGCCACCCCGATGAAAATTATGTTGCCCCGCCGCCGGCCCGCCAGTCGCGTCGATGCGCTGAAGGGCGCCGAGAAACCCGGCAAGCGAGCGGGCGAACTGCGTGAGATCGGCAATCGGGTTGGTCGCGGCTGGCTCGCCGTCAAGCCAGCGATAGACGGACCATGGCCACGGGTAGGCCTCCGCTGGAGCGCCCAGGGCAAGTGGCGCGGGGATCGGCAATGGGAGGTGAGGCGCCAGCTTTGGCAGCCAGCGGCGCTCCTTTTCGACCTGAGGCGCATAGGCAGCCGCACTCGGCAGGCGGACCGACATCTGATCGCCCAGACGAAAGGTACGATTGTCCCAGCCGCCCGGCTCGATTGGCTCGATGGGCAGGTCAGCCCATGCGGGGAATTGTGCGGCGATCAATCGTCGAACAAGTCCGGCATCGATCGGGACACAGAGATCATGGTCCTGCTGCGCCATGGCTCTTGCTTACAGTCTGCACCGGGGGCTTTCCAGTCAGCCACGACGGTACAAACGCCTGCAAGGAGAGGGGGCGGGAGCAAACCTGTTTCAGCCAGGTTTGCCGGCTTCGACAGTGAGTTCGACGGCTCCGATGCCGTCCAACGCGAAAGTGTAGGTTTCCGTCTCGGTCGGAAAGCGGGTGGTGACCAGGCTGCCGGTCATGACCACATCGCCGGCACGTAGCGTCCGGCCCTTGGCCGCCAGCGCATTCGCCAGCCAGGCCAGGGGCGAGAAGGGGTGGCCGAGCACGTCCCGTCCGTGGCCGCGGTCGATCTCGACGCCATTGCGGTGGACCACGCCGGTGACCGCATCCAGCGCGGGCCATGCGCTGCGGAATTCGGAGAGGACGATGCCGCCGTTCCAGGAATTGTCGGCGACGAGCGAGAGCACGTCGAGCTCGGCATAGTCGGCGGCGCGGTCGTCGACGATCTCGATTGCGGCGCAGACGCCGCCGACATGGGCAGCAACAGTCTCGGGCGTGAAGGCGGGGCCGCCGACGGGAAGATCGTTCGCTAGGCGCACGGCGATCTCGAATTCAAGACCGATCCGCCCATAGCCGGAGATTGCGACCTTCGCGCCGGAATGGTGCAGCCGGTCGGCGAGGACGACCCCGGCGATCGGCTGGTCGATGCCGCACATCGTCTGCATGCGCTGCGAGGTCAGGCCGATCTTGTAGCCGATCCCGTCACCGAACCGGGTTTGCAGCAGCGAGACATAGCGGTCCTGCACCCTGTAGGCGTCCTCGAGCGAAGCGATGCCGCTCGCCGCCGCGAACGGGCGGAAGCGCACCTGTTCCTCGTGCTCGCGCATCAAGCGCTGCGCCAATCCATTCTCATCGATCATCTCGTTCTCCCCCAGGCCGGTGCTTCTTCGAGCCCCGGCGTCAAATTTCAAATTCTTCGCCACGGCCACGCTAGGTCGCCGCCACGATCTTGGCAAAGCGCCGCACCGCCGGCGGAATGCGCTCGGGCGCGGTATTGCCGAAGCCGAAGATGAACCCCGTCGCCTCCTGGCTCTGCAACCGGTAGCGGGACAGGGCCGGCACATCGATGCCGCGCTGCCGGGCGGCATCGGTGACCGCGCGGTCGTCGAGCGGGCCGCGCGCATGGGCGGTCAGATGCAACCCCGCCGTCACCTCGGGAATGACCAGCCGATCACTGAGCGCCTCACGCAGGGCTCCGACGAGGATGGCCGCCCGCTCGCGATACAGAAGCCGCATCCGCCTGACATGCCGGGCCAGCACGCCCCGGCCCATGATATCGGCCACCATCTGCTGCAGCGGCGGCGGCAGATAGCAGGAGAAGACCAGCTTGGCCCGGTAGAACAGCTCGACCAGATCGGGGGGCAGGACCAGATAGGTCAGGCCGAGCGACGGGGAGAAGATCCGGTTGATGTTGCCGATGAAGATGACGCGCTGGTCGGTATCGAGCGACAGCAGGGAAGCCAGGGGCTGGCGGTTGATGCCGATCGGGCTGCTGTAATCATACTCGATCACCCAGGCGTCCCGTGCGCGGGCCCAGGCCAGCAGCGAAAGCCGGCGCGCCATCGGCATCGTCGAGCCGTAGGGAAACTGATTGGTCGGCGAGGCGATCACCATCCGGGCGGTCTCAGTCTCCGCGCTGAAGCGATCGACGCAGAGCCCGTCATGATCGACCGCATGCGGCAGGACGCGGGCACCATTCGCCACGAGCGCGGCGACCCGGGTCGGATAGCCCGGATCCTCGACGATGACGCCGTCGCCTGGGTCGAGCAGCAGCTGGGCGAGAAGGATGAAGGCCTGTGTCGTGCTGGCGACGACCGCGATCTGCTCGGCCGCGCAGGGCACGCCCTCGTATTCGCCGAGATATTTGGCGATCTGCTGGCGCAGGGCCGGGAGCCCGAGGCGCTCGCTGAAGCTGAACTGGGGCCAGGGCTCAGAGCCCCAGTATTCGGCGGTGCTGCGGCGGATGTCGCTGAACGGCAATTCGTCGAGCGCCGGGAGCAGGGGGCTGAGATCGTAGCCGAGCTCACGCTCGCTCGGGAGCGGCAGGCCCATCAGCGCGCTGCCACGCCTTGCCAGGATGCGCGGCTGCCGCGGCGGCCCGGCTGGGGCCGGGGCGTCCAGGCGGCGGTGCAGATCCTCCGGCAGGTCGGTCTCGATATAGGTCCCAGCGCCGGTGCGGCCATGCGCATAGCCCTCGTTCTTCAGGCGGGCATAGGCGAGCACGATCGTCGAGCGGGAGACATCGAGTTCGTCCGAGAGCTTTCGCTGCGGTGGCAGCCGTGCTCCGCGGGGGATGGCGCCGGCCACGACCATCGCACGGAGCTGCCCCGCGATCTGGTCGTAGAGCGGTTCCGGCCCGTCCCGCTCCAGCGCCAGCGCATTCCAGAACGGATAGTTGAAGGCCGAATTCATGTCCTGTTGCACCCTTCGCGAGGCCGAAAGCGTGCGCGTCGCCACCTCACCCTTCACCGGGTCGGATTGAGCCGCCCGCAGGCGGCAGGGTCAAGCGGCTCGGCGCAATTGGTCTGTACCATTTGGAAAAATTGGTACTTGAGGCGGCCAGGAGCCGCCGATACCGTCCCTGCCAATCGAGGTCGGACAGAGCCGATCCAGCAATGCAAAGGGGAGGATCACGTGTCTCGACCGGAGGCGAAGACCGTCCTCACCGCGGACGTCATCCACAAGAGCTATGGCGACTTTCCCGTTCTCAAGGGTGTCAGCCTCGCGGCCCGCGAACGGGACGTGATCTGCATGATCGGCGCCAGCGGTTCGGGCAAAAGCACCTTCCTGCGCTGCATCAATCTGCTGGAGACCCCGGAATCCGGCACGATCTCCTTCGAGGGCGAGGAGATCAAGCTCCAGCGCAGCGGAGACCGCCCGCCGGTGCTGAACGCCAGGCAGATCAGCCGAATCCGCAGCCGGATGGGCATGGTGTTCCAGAGCTTCAACCTGTGGAGCCACCTGACCGTGCTCGAGAACGTTACGATCGCGCCGATCAAGGTGCTGGGCGTTGCGAAGGCCGAGGCGATCGAACGTGCCGAGGCGCTGCTGGCGAAGGTCGGGCTGTTCGACAAGCGCTATCATTACCCCGCTCATATTTCCGGCGGCCAGCAGCAGCGCTGCGCCATCGCCCGCGCCCTGGCGATGGAGCCCAAGCTGCTGCTCTTCGACGAGCCGACCTCGGCGCTCGACCCCGAGCTCGTCGGCGAGGTGCTGCGCGTCATGCGCGTTCTCGCGGAGGAGGGGCGGACCATGATCGTCGTGACCCATGAAATGGCGTTCGCCCGCGAGGTCTCGAACGAGGTGCTCTTCCTTCACGAGGGCAAGATCGAGGAGCGCAACAGCCCCGATCAGATCTTCGGCAACCCGATGTCGGAACGGTGCAGGCGCTTTCTGCAGCGCGTTCTTTGAGGAGAAGAACCATGAGAAAGACCGCTCTCGCCCTCCTGTCGGGCGCAGCGCTGCTGCTGGCCGGCACCGCCTTCGCCCGCGAGGTGAAGATCGGCACCGACTGCACCAATCCACCCTTCAACTACCGCACCGCCAGCGGCGAACTGGCGGGTTTTGACGTCGATATCGCCCGTGAGATCGGCAAGCGTGAAGGGTTCGACCTCAAATTCGTCTGCCAGTCGCTCGATGGTGCGCTCCCGGCCCTGACGGCGCGCAAATTCGATCTCATCCTCGCGAGCCTTTCGATCACCGAAGCGCGCCAGAAGAGCATCGATTTCAGCATCCCCTACCGCTCGTCGACCGGCCGGTTCGTTGGCCCGAAATCGTCCACGCTCGCGCCCGTCACCGCCGAGGGGCAGCCCAATCCCAAGGCCCTCGACGGCAAGGTCGTCGGGCTGATCCGCTCCAGCACCTATGACCGCTATTTCACCGAACTGTTCCCCGGCGTGCAGATCTCGCGCTACGAGAACTACGAGACCCTGCTCCTCGACCTCGTCTCCGGCCGCGTCGACCTGATCATGGCCGGGCCGATCAAGATGGAGGGCTTCTTCGAGGACGCCCAGGGCAAGAACTTCAAGTATATCGGCCCTGAACTCGAGAACATCAAATATTTCGGCCCCGGCGTCGGCGTCGGACTGCGCAAAAACGAGCCTGAACTGCTCGACAAGGTCAACAATGCGCTGAAGGGCATGTTCGCCGACGGGACCTTCAAGGCGATCAACCAGAAGTACTGGAAGTTCACGGTGCTCCCCAGCGTCTGGACTCAGTGACGCTCTCCGGGCGGCGCTAGCCGCCGCCCGGCATCGCCCGCGCGGCTGACAAGGCCCAGCGCGACCTCCGCCCCGACAGGACCGATTCATGACGGCAGACCTCTTCCAGGGCTGGGGAACGCAGCTCTTCTGGGGCACGATGGTCACGCTCCAGGTCGCGTTCCTGTCGCTGCTGGCGGGCCTCGCGATCGGCTTGGCGGTTGCGCTCGCCAAGCTCTCCTCGTCGCGGTTCCTGCGCGCGGCGGGTGATTTCTACACGACCTGCGTCCGCGGGACGCCCGAACTGCTCATCATCCTGCTGGTCTATTTCGGCAGCACGGTTGCGCTCTCGGCGATGCTGCGCTGGATCGCGGGACCGGAGGTCTATGTCGAGATCCCGGCGATGGCGGCCGGCGTGTTCGCGCTCAGCCTCGTCTTCGGCGCCTATGCGGCCGAAATCTTCCGGGGCGCTTTTCTCGCCATCCCGCCGGGTCAGATCGAGGCGGCGAAGGCCTTCGGCATGTCGCCGCTGACGCTGTTCATCCATATCCGCATGCCGCTGATGTGGCGCTACGCCCTGCCGAGCCTCGGCAATATCTGGATCTCGCTGATCAAGAACACCTCGCTGATCTCGGTCGTCGGCCTCGAGGAGTTGATGCGCGTCAGCTATCTCGCCACCTCGGTGACGCGCAGCCCGTTCCATTTCTACCTGCTCGCGGCGGTCATCTATCTCACGCTGACCATCATCAATTCCCTCATCATCGAATGTCTCGAGACCCGCGCGAACCGCGGCGTGCGGAGGGTCTGATCATGGACATCTCGCTCATGATCGAGAGCATCCCGCGCCTGCTCGAAGGCGCGGTCGTCACCCTGCAGCTTCTGCTGCTGACCGAGATCATCGGCTTCGTGCTCGCTCTGCCGCTCGGCATTCTCTACGCGAATGGCAGCAGGGGGGTACGGGCGCCGATCTATTGCTTCGTCTATTTCTTTCGCGGCACGCCGCTGCTCGTCCAGATCTTCATCGTCTATTACGGGCTCGCGCAGTTCGAGTTCGTGCGCGAAAGCTTTCTCTGGCCGTATCTGCGCAAGCCCTTCATCTGCGCCCTGCTGGCCTGTGCCCTGCATTCCGCCGCCTATACCGCGAATATCCTGCGCGGCGCGATCCAGGCCGTGCCGGCCGGCGAGATCGAGGCGGCGCGCGCCTGCGGCATGTCGGCCTTCCAGGTCCAGCGGCTGATCGTGCTGCCGATCGCGCTGCGGCTGATGCTGCCGGCCTATAGCAACCAGGCTATCGGCATGTTGAAGGGCACCTCGCTTGCCAGCACGATCACGCTGATGGAGCTGACCGGCGTGGCCAATACCATCGTGGCCGATACGTTCTCGCCCTATGAGATCTTCATCATGGCTGCGCTGATCTATCTCTCGATCACGCTCGTCATCACGCGTTGCTTCAAATTCGCCGAATACAGCCTCAGCAAGCACCAGCGCCCGCTCAAGAGCCGCGCAGCGATCCCCGGACAGGTCAGACATGCCGACTAGCGACATCAGGAATTTCATTGCCTTCGCCCAGGAGCTGGTCGAGGCGAGCGGCGAGATCATCCGCGAGGCGGCAAGGCACAACAACGCCTTCATCCCCAAGGGCGACGACAGCCCCGTCACCGAGATCGACCGGCGCGCCGAGACCGAGATCCGCCGCCGCATCGAAGCGGCCTATCCCGGCCATGGCATCCTCGGCGAGGAGTTCGGTTCGCAGGGAATGGACGAGGATTTTGTCTGGGTCATCGACCCGATCGACGGAACCAAGGCCTTCGTCGCCGGCATCCCGGTCTTCGGCACGCTCGTCGCTCTGACCCATCGTGGCGTCCCGATCCTCGGTGTCATCGACCAGCCGATGACACGGGAACGCTGGGTCGGCGCGGAGGGCTTTCCGACGACGCTGAACGGCGCGCGCGTCACGACCTCGGGCCGGCGCCTCCTGTCGGAAGCGGTGATGTCGACGAGCAATATCGAACTCTATGACGAGGACAGCCTGCCGACCTTCAAGGCCCTGCGCTCCTCCGTCCATTGGTGCGTCTATGGCGGCAGTTGCTATTCCTATGGACGGCTGGCCTCCGGGGCGATCGACATCGCCATCGACCGCTTCGAGAATCCGCATGACTACCTCGCCCATGTCGCCGTGATCACCCATGCCGGCGGCGTCATGACGGATTGGGACGGCGCGCCGCTGACGATCCGCTCGGGCGGGCATTGTCTGGCCGCGGCAAACTCCGCCCTGCACGCAGCCGCGTTGGGCCGGATCGCACCCTCGCACCGAACCCTGCCGGCCGCCTGACACAGCGAGCGATGCCGCATTCCAAACCTGTGTTCGGCCAGGGCTCACGCAGCCGCACCGGGCGCAGCACTCACAATCCCCAGTCGAGACTTCGCCATGCATGACCGCACGCGTTCCAGGAGCCATATCGTCGAGTGCATGAAGGAGGCTGCCCGGATCGGCGGCGCATCGCTCGCCGGGAATTTCGCCCGCCTCGCCGCCCTGCCGATCCTGGAGAAGGGGCCGTCGGATTTCGTCTCTGCCGCGGATATCGAATCCGAACGGCTGATCATCGCGCATCTCGGGGACACGCTGCCCGATATCGCGGTGCTCGGCGAAGAGAGCGGCGCATCCCCAGGCGCCAGTGACGGTCGCAGGATCGTCATCGATCCCCTCGACGGCACCAACAACTTCCTGCACGGCATCCCGCAGTTTTCCGTGTCGCTCGCCCTGATGGAGGGCGACGAGGTGACAGCGGGCGTCACCTATCATCCGCTCAGCCACGACATGTTCTGGGCCGCGAAAGGAGAGGGCGCCTTTCTCGGCGACCAGCGCCTCACGGGCTCGAAGCGCAACTCGCTCGCCCATGCCGTCGTCGGCACCTGTTTCCCCTATCATGGCAAGGGCGACACGGAAAAAGCCGCGCGTGAAATGGCAGCCATCATGCCGCAGGTTTCAGGGATCAGGAGTCCGGGCTCCGCCGCCCTCGAGATCGCCTACGTCGCAGAAGGGCGCTTCGACGGGTTCTGGACCTCGGGCGCCAAGCTCGATCTCTGGGACCTCGCTGCGGGCGTGATCATCGCCCGCGAAGCCGGCTGCATCGCGACGGAAATCGATGGCGAGGGCGACCCGCTGCACTGCCGCAGCCTTGTCGTCGCCCCGCGCCAGTTTCACAGCCTCTTCATCGACATCTTCCGGACCGCCTCTGCCACGAACGCTATTTGCGAGGCCCGCCCGCGATAGCGTGCTTGGCGGTCCTTGGGGCCTCAGAACTCGATCGACGCACCGATGATCGGCCCGTGCTGAGTGACCTTCCACTGGAAGCCGCCATCCCGGTAGTCCTGGTGCAGGACGCGGTAGCCGGTGCGAACCATGGTCTTGTAGCCCGCCAGCGTGGTGCGGTAGCCGAGAAGCGCCTGTCCGTTGAGGCTCAGCCGCGAGCCGACGCCGAAGCCGCCGGCATCGCCTTCCATGAAGAGGTTCCAGCGGTCGGTCAGGTCGAGATTCAGCCTCGCCCCCACGAAGGGGTCGAGCCAGCTCTCGCTGTCGGAAACATGCAGCCCGGCGACCCGGATGCGGCCCGTCAGGCGCGTCCAGCGGGCGCCCGCCGTCGGTTCCAGTGCAAAGACGCGGGGTGCGCCGAACACGGTATTGCCGCCGAGTTCGGACTGATAGACGCGGTAGAACACGCCGGCGCTGACCAGATAGGACTTCATGCCGGTGCCGATGTTGAGGGAGGCAATCTTTTCGTCGCTGGAGACATCGACATACTCGCCATTGACATAGGCGCCGAAGGCGCCGCGGCGGATCTCGAGATTGCCCATCAGCCCGAGGTCGAGATTCTTCAGGGTGTCGCGGAACGGGACGTCGACATGCCGGTGTATCCCGAGCACGGCCGCATCCCCGTTGAGCGAGGCCGCCCAGAGATAGGGGCTGAGGGTGACCGACCAGTCGCTCTGGGCGAGGGGGGCGCCTGCCTGCGCGGTGCGGACAGGGGTGAGATCGGCTGCCGCAGCAGGCGCCGCCGCCGCAAGCAGGGCGGCCGCGCCGATCATGGCTCTGGTCCGGCGGGAGCGATGCCGCTTGCCGGATGTCGCTGACGTCATGGTGCTGTGGCCCCCCGGCCCTGGCGATATCGATGAGATGCGGATGAAGGCTGTGCGCCGCGGCAAGGCGGCCGGACGGCCATGGCCGCCGGCGTCTGGCTGGACGCGATCACTGATCAGGGTTTGGCGAAAGGCAGGGCGGGAGGCGTCATCGCCGGCACCAGCGCCGCGCTGACGATCGTCTTGGCGTCGAGGTCGAAGCTCTTCAGGTCGATGCCGCGCAGGACCGGATCCTCATAGGTCTTGACGTAGTAGACCCGGTTCACGAGGTCGGCCACCGTCGACCATTGCGTGTATTCCAGCGGCTCCCTGGGCTTGTCTCCCTGGCCCTTGTCTTGCAGCCTGATCCAGCCCTTCGGAATATCGAAATTATTGACGATATGCTCTGCCAGCCGGACGCTTTCCGGGCCGCTCGGCTTGCGTTCGACGGACATCGTATAGCCGAGCGCCCGCAGGAAACGCGATGGCGGCGTCGGATCTCCGGGAATGCCGAGCATGCCCGAGCCCTGGCCGAGCGGCGCGAAGGACTGCTCGCCGACCTTCAGCGGCGGCGCGTTGACGGGCGACAGCTTCACATAATTCCTGAGATTGGTGAGGTGCCAGTCGAAGGATGGCGCGTTGGTCATCACGCCGAGCGGGTTGTCATAGACCTTGAGCTTGCCATCGACCGGCTCGATCACCAGCGAGGCCCCGGAGGCATCGTGCAAGGTGTAATGCACTGGCGGCGCGATCTTCATCGCCTCCTGCACGACATGGATGACGGCGACGTCGCCGATCGCCGCCTTGACCTCTGCGACCGTCGCGAAACTGGTCAGAGCCCAGGTGAGCAGGTCCCATGGCGCGAGGGATTTGGCCGGGTCGGTCTTCGCCGGGTCGGCGTAGCCGGCATAATCCAGGAAATAGAGAATGCCGCCGGAGAGGCCCTTCTCGTTCATGCCGTCGACCAGGGCGGAGACGCCGAGCGCATTGAGCCCGACGGCCGCATATTTGCCGGTCCAGCTCATCGCCGGTTTTCCGCCCGGCCCGGTCGAAGCCAGCTTGTAGTTGCGCGGGATCACCATCGCGCGCGACTCGAGCTCGAACCCGAACTCCATGGTGCGGCCATAGACGGCGCCGTCATCGGTCGTCCGGATCAGGAAGCTCGTGCAGGCGAGCACGGACTGGGGTGTCGCCAGCATCGCCGCGACCAGTGTGGCGGCTGCGGCGCGCTTGGCGTGGTGCCATGGGGACGATGCACGAAGACGCATGGGTCCTCCTCTCGGGTTCGTTTGGTTCAGGGGAGGGCTCACCAGCTCATGCGGAAGCCGGCGCGTCCGCTGAGTTCGTGGCTGTCGGCGAACTGGGCGAGGCTCGTCCTGACGGAGGCTTCGCCATAGAGCGAGTAGCGGCCCCAATCATATTTCGCGCCGAGGCCGACCCCGCCCCAGAGCCGCTCCTCGGCGCTGCTGAAGCGCGTGCCGGCGACGCTGGCCGTGGTGTCGTCGAGGAACTCGTAGGAGAGGTTGGCGATGCCGTAGAGCGTGGTGCTGACGAGCTGTCCGGCGCTGTCGCGCCAGATGCTGCGATAGTCCGCCGCGAGCCCGAGGCGGCCCTTCAGGCTGTCGCCATCCCCGAGCGAGACGCGGGCGCCGAACGGATCGGTAAAGCTGTCGGCAGTGACCCTGGAATAGATCAGTTGCGCCTGCGGCGTCAGCGACCAGGCGCCGTTCAGCGCGATCCGCTGGCCGAGCTCCAGGCCGAAGGCATAGCCGAACCCGCCCGTGCCGTCGGCGAGCCGGCGCCCGAGCGTGGTCGAGCTGAGATCGCTGTCGAACCAGCTCGCCTGGGCCTGGGCATCGGCATAGAGCCCGCTCTCGCCATACCAGGTCAGCGTGCCGCCAAAGCCGGTGCCGCTGGTCGCAATCTTGCCGCGGCCGAAGACCGAGGCGATATCGGCCGTGGCCCCGCCGTGATGCGCGGTCAGGCCGCCGACCAGCGTGCCGGCGCCGTTCGCCAGAAGCTGTCCCTCGAGCCCGGCCTGGAGCCGCCAGCTGTCGATCTCGTAGGAGGTGCCGCTGGTCGAGAGCCTGGGCGTGATCCGGCTATGGGCGCCCTCGATCCGGGCCCAGATCGCCTGGCTCTCGGGCGTACCCGCCGGGGCCGTGCCGTCGCCATGCATGCGGTCGCCGACGCGCTGGCGCAGCGTCGGCAGGCCGTTCAGGCTTTGCAGCACCTGGCCATAGGCCTCGTAGACCGGCACGCCGGGCTGCAGGATCGGCACGGTGCGCGCCGGGCTGCCGACTGGCGCCGCCGCGGCTGCCGGCGGGACATAGGCCGAGCGCAGATACCAATCGCCGTCGTTGGGCGTGCTGACGCCGTTGTGCTGCAGCGTATAGGCGTAGGCGCCTGCAATCAGGGCGGGCTGCCCCTGGAAGGCATAGTCGCCATTGGCGAGGGTGAAGCTGCCATTCGAGGCGCCGCCGACATCGACGATCTTGATGCCCTCGACGGTCGGTGCGCCAGTCCCGCCCTGGTTCAGCACGTTGACCAGCGTCGATCCGGCGCTGCTGCCGGTGATGACCAGCCGGTCGGAAGGCGAGGCATCGCCGCCGAGCACCGTCTCGATCTCGAGCCTGCCGCCATTGCCGCGATAATTGCCATTGATGGTCAGCGTGCCGATCGAGTTACCGGGCGCGATCGTGCCGCCGGCTGCGTTCATCGTGGTGCCGACCGTGCCGATGCCCTGCAGCCGGCCGCCCTGCACCGCCAGCGTGCCGCCGAGGATGCCATTCACCGAGAGCGCGCCTGCCTGGATCGTGGTGGCGCCGCCGAAGCCCGAGCTGTCGCCCGTGAGGTTTGCGTGGCCAGCGGCGAGAACCAGCGCTCCCGTTCCCTCGAAGCGGCCGGCGAACGTGTCGGCGGCGGCGGTCAGGGTCAGAGTCTGCGCCCCGGTCGCGACCACGCCGCTGCCCGAAAGCGTCCTGATCGAGGCGCCGGCCGCGGTTCCGGAGATGTCGAACACGCCGTTGTTGCGCACGCCGCTGGACGCGGCGATGCTGCCCGCACCGGTGAGGGCGAGCCTGCCCGACTGGATCGTCGTCGCGCCCGTAAAGCTGTTGGCTCCGGTCAGCGTCAGCGAGCCGGCCCCGAGCTTGGTGAGTGGCCCGCCACCGAGCGCCTGGCCGACGGCAAAATTGTTGCTGGCATCGGCGATGTCGAAGCCGCCGCCATTGGCGCCCCAGTTGATGGTGCGCCCGGTGCTGTTGAAGCCGGTGCCGGTGATCTGCAGCACGCCACCATTGATGGACAGTGCTCCCGCGACACTGCCGAGATTGGCGTCCGAGGACATCGACAGCGTGCCGCCGTTGAGGACCGTCCCGCCAGAATAGGTGTTGGCTGCGATGAGATAGACCGTGCCGGCGCCGGTCACGACGAGGCCGCCCGTGCCGGAGATCGGGTTGTTCAGGTAGAAGGCATTGCCGCTCTGCACCGGGTTCAGCGTCAGGGTCTGCGCGCCGAGATTGAGGGCGGCCGCCCCGGATTTGGAAAGCTGGCTGATGCTGCCGCTCTGGCTGTCGATCCGCCATTCCTGGCTGCCTGTCAGCGTAATCCTCTCGCTGAGCGTGATCGCCTGATTGACCTGGCTGACCACGCCCAGCCCGTCGATACCGCCGATACTGACGAGACCGTTCGTCGACACTGGGGTATTGACGAAGCCAAACCCGGTATAGGGAGCCAGGAACACGATCTGTCCGACACTGCGTGCGCTGCCCCAGGTGTAGGTGGATCCGGTTCCCGCCAGGTCGAAGATCGCCCGGTCGTTGGGGCCTGGTATGCCGACGCCCCACTGGGTGCCTCCAAACTGACCCCACAGGGCGTCGCTGGACGCAACGTAGTGATAATCCGCTGCCGAAGCCGCCGAGGCCGCCGTCAGCGCGAGAATGATCGCCGTTGCGCTGGCACTCCGCTTGAGCCCCGGCAATGCGGAATGTCCAGACATGATTCCCGATGGCTGGATGGTCAATTCGATAGGCATAGGCCACTCCGAAGCCGGGGGCCTCATCCCCCGGAGCGCTGTGATGTCGGGGGCGTTGCTGTCAGGTGCCGAAGGCGGCGCACGCAGCCGCAAGGCTGCGCAACATGCCCCCCAGCAGTGCCGCCGCGCTGCCAGGATCGCATATTCGCGAGCGCCCGCCTGTAGCGCTGCGTCTCATTTGTGATGACGCTGCGTCTCAATCGTCCGGACGTCGTCTCGTCCTGGGGCGGCCTATGCCCCTGCGTCGGCGGCATTGGTTCCACCAGGCAAATCACCCTAGGAGTGATCGGGCAGGTTCCGAACGTGCGGGGCAAGTTCCGATCTTGGCGGGGGAGAGCGAGCGATTCGGCAGGCCCGGGGGGCGACTGCTCCGGTGGCGGCGGAAGAGCTCGTCCTGTCGACCGACATGGTCGAGCCTGACCTGCGCAGCGATCTCTGGCGCGAGATCTCCCGCCCGTTCTTCGAGACGACGGCGCATCCCGACGATCGCGGAGCTGTGCTTGAGGGCTCGATCCGCTCGCGGGCGCTGGGCGCACTGCTGATCGGTCCGACCAGCTTCAACCAGCAGCAATACAGCCGGGACCGGCGCACCATCCTGCAGGGCGGGCTGGATCAGTACTTCGTCCAGCTCTTCGTCGCCGGCACACTCGAGGCCGATTGCGAGGGGGAGGCGATATCGGTCGGCCCTGGCGATATCTGCGTCTTCGACCTCGCCCGGACCTTCAGGAGCAGGGTCCGGACCGGCTCCACGCTGTCGCTGGTCCTGCCGCGGGAGCGGGTCGACCGGGTGGCGGGGGGGCGCAACCTGCATGGCCTGGTGCTCAGGACCGGAGATCCGATCACGCGCCTCCTGAGCGACTTCATCGTCAGCCTGTCCCATGTCTCGCCCGTGATGAGCGACGACGACCTGCGGGCGATCGAGGAATCGGCGATCTTCCTCATCGCCTCGGGCCTCGCTCGTCACGCGCCGGGGATCGCTCTTCAGGACCCCGTGCTGGGAAACGTCCTGCGTCAGCGCATCCTGGCGTTCATCGAGGCCAATCTGTCGGATCCCGGCCTCAACCCGGCCGTGCTGACTTCCCGCTTCCGGGTCTCGCGCGCGCATCTCTACCGGATGTTTGCCGGCGATGGCGGTGTCGCCACGATCATCCGCGAGAAGCGGCTCGACGCCTCGTTCCGCGAGTTGGCCAGTCCCGCCGCGCCATCACGCTCGATCACGCAGATCGCGCATGAACAGGGCTTCTCCAACAGCGCCCAGTTTCACCGCGCCTTCCGCGCGCGCTTCGGAATGGCCCCGGGTGAAGCCCGTGACGCGGCAGCCGCACGCCCCTTCGCCGATCAGCGCCTCCAGCATGTGCAGGTTCATTTCGACCAATATGCGCAGCAGCTCGGGGCGGGCGCCCTGCCGAAATGATCTCTCACTTCCCCCCGTGAATCATCCGCCAGATCGCCTGTGGCGTCGCCGGCATGTCGACATGCCGCACGCCATAGGGCGAGAGCGCATCGACGAGCGCGTTCATCACCGAGGGCAGCGAGCCCGCGCAGCCGGCCTCGCCGCAGCCTTTCGCGCCGACGGGATTGGTCGCGGTCGGGCTGCCCTGACTGGCGAATGAGAAGAAGGGCAGGTCGGCAGCGCGCGGCATCGCGTAGTCCATATAGGACCCCGTCATGAGCTGGCCGGCCTCGTCATAGGCGGTCATCTCGTAGAGCGCCTGGCCGATGCCCTGCGCGACGCCGCCATGCAGCTGCCCCGCGACGATCAACGGGTTCACGATCGTGCCGAAATCATTGACCATGACATAGCTGACCACCGCGACCTCCCCGGTCTCAGGATCGATCTCGACCTCGGCGACATGACAGCCATTGGGATAGGCCGATGGCGCCGACTTGAAGACATGATCGACATCCAGGCTCCGGGGCAGCTCCTTGGGCAGGTCGGGGGTCATGCGCACCCGTTCCGCGAGCTCCATGATACCGATCGCGCGGTCGGTCCCGGCGATCGTGAACCGGCCACGGCCAAACTCGAGATCGGCGACGCCGGCTTCCAGAAAATGGGCGGCCAGGAGCTTGCCCTTCTCGATGACGCGATCGCCCGCTTCCATGATGGCCGACCCGCTCGCCATGATCGATTTGGAGCCGCCGGTGCCGCCGCCCGCGATCAGCCGGTCGCTGTCGCCCTGGACGAGTCGGATCTTGTCGAAGGGCACGCCGAGCTTGCTCGTCAGCACCTGGGCGAAGGGCGTCCAGTGGCCCTGTCCGTAATCGAGCGTGCCGGTGACGATGGTCACGCTGCCATCGGCTTCGAAATGGAGGCCGGCCATTTCATTGCTTGGCGGCGCGGTGACCTCGAGATAGCAGCCGATGCCGCGGCCGCGGAGCTTGCCGGCCTTCCGGCTCTGGCGCTGCCGCGCCCCGTAGCCCTTCCAGTCGGCCGCCTTGAGCGCTTCTGCGAACAGGGCCGGGAAATCGCCGCTGTCATACAGCGTCCCGACCGGCGTCGCCCAGGGCAGTTGCTGCGGAGCGACGAGGTTGCGCCGCCGCAGGACGGTCTTGTCGATCCCCATTTCCACGGCGGCCGCATCGATCAGCCGCTCCATGAAGTAATTGCCTTCGGGGCGCCCGGCGCCGCGATAGGCGCCGATCGGTGCCGTGTTGGTGACGACGCATTTGGTCTGCACCTCGACGAGCGGCGTGCGGTACATGCCGATGCTGTTCTTGCCGATATTCGTCGTCGCCATCATCGGCCCGACAGGCGAGAGATAGCCGCCCATATTGCCGATGCCGCTGAAGCGCGTCGCCAGGAACCGGCCGCGCGCGTCGAGCGCCAGCTCGGCCTCGAAGACCATGTCGCGGCCATGATAGTCCGAGACAAAACTCTCGGAGCGCTGATCGGTCCATTTCACCGGCTTCTTCAGCAGGCGGGCCGCGTGCAGCAGCACGACATATTCGGGGAAGACCGAGGATTTCATCCCGAAGGAGCCGCCGACATGGCCGGTGAGCAGCCGCATCCGTTCCGCCGGCACGCCCATTGCTGCGGCCAGGTTGTTGCGCATCCCGAACGCGCCCTGGCTCGGCGCATGCAGCGTGTAGCGGCCGGTCTTGCGGTCATAGGTTCCGACCGCCGCACGCGGCTCGATCGGGTTCACCACGATGCGGCTGTTGACGATGCGCAGCTTCGTGACATGGGCGGCGCTGGCAAAAGCGGCCGCGACCTTGCTGGCATCGCCGAAATGATAGTCGAGGACCACATTGCCGGGGACGTGGTCATAGAGTTGCGGCGCGTCCGGCTTGAGGGCATCCTCGCTGGCCGTGACCGCGGGCAGGATCTCGATATCGAGCAGCACGGCCTCGGCCGCATCGCGCGCCTGGACGGCCGTGCGAGCCACGACCATCGCGATGGGATCGCCGACAAAGCGGACCTTGTCGGTCGCCAGGGCGTTGCGGGCGGGCTTCCTGATCGGGCTGCCGTCCCGATTGGGATGCTCGACAACGCATTTCAGCAAGCCGTAGCCTTGGCCCGCGAGATCCTCCCCCCGATAGATCGCGACGACGCCCTTCATGGCTTCGGCCTGCGAGATATCGATGCCGCGCAGGACGCCATGCGCGTGCGGGCTGCGGACGAAGGCCGCGTAGAGCTGCCCCTCCAGCGAGACGTCATCGGTATAGCGGCCCTCGCCGCGCACGAGCACGGGGTCCTCGTTGCGCGGGACGGGCTGGCCGACCTCGAATGGCATCGTCGAAAGCTCCGCTGAGGGCGTGTGCTTATTCATCAGGAGGCACCGTGAGTAACGTGCGAGCCGACCGGCAGGCAACGTCGCTAGACTGACCCAAAATGGCGGCGCCTGTCCTGCAGATGTCGCATAGGCGCTATCCGCAGGCGGCGCATTCCGAAAAGTCAGCCGCCCGGAGGGAGGTTCTGGTTCTGGGCGCCATCCGAAGGGGTGGCGCTGAACCCTGGGAGGGGCACGGCCGCTCTATCTGGCTCGGCGTAGGCCTGGAACAAGAGATGCGCCGCGATCGGGATCGCGGCGCATCATGGCGAAGCAGCGTGCGGGCGGATAGGCCACGGGGCTGACCGGGGCCGGGTTCTACTTCACGACGGTGAGCCACATCCGCGGCTTGTTGTCCGAGTTCTGCACCAGGGACGTGATCCGCGACCGGGCGGCCCAGGCCATGGGTTGCTGATGCATTGGCAGGAACATGTGCTGATCCTTGGCGATTTTCATCGCCGCGGTCAGCATGGCGGTGCGCTTGGCGGCGTCGTTCTCGACAGCGGCCTGGGCGTTCAGGGCGTCGATCCTGTCATCGCCCCATTCGCCCCAGTTGAAGACGCCGGCCGCGGCGTCCTTCTTGTGGATCACCTGTGTCAACAGCGAGGACGAATCCAGGGTGGGCTCATTGGCCCAGCCGAAGGCGACGACGTCGAACTCGCCGCGAACCCGCTTCGACGTCTGCTGGCTGCGCGGGGCGATGCTGAGATTGGGCCGCAGGCCGATGCGGGACCACATCGAGGCGACGGCCTGGCAGAATTCCTCCTCGTTGATGAGTGCGTCACTGGCGCAGTTCATCAGAAAGGAGAAGCCGTTGGGATACCCGGCCTCGGTCAGAAGCCGGCGTGCTTCGGCGGCGTCGAAGGGCAGGCGCTGGTCGAGCTCGGGCGTGAAGCCCGGGATCGATGGCGCGACAAGGGCGCCGGTGGTGCGAGACAGGCCACGCATGGCGCGCTACTGGATCGCGGCGACGTCGATGCCGCGATACATGGCTTCGCGGACGCGGATGTCGCGCAGCGGATTCTTGTCCTGCACATCGCTTTCCACGAGCCGCTGTCGCCAGTTGAACCCGAAGAATGTCGAGCGCACCTCGTTCGCCTGCAGGACCTTGATATCCGGCGAGGCCGCGAGACGGCTCAGGTCCTGGAGCGGAGCGGAGTTTGTGAAATCGATCTCGCCCGACAGCATGGCCGCGACGCGGGTCGCCGCCGACGTAATCGGCACGAATTCGATGCGCTCCAGATTATGGACGGGCTTGTCCCACCAGCCAGTGTTCCTGACGAAGACTGTCTGGGTGTCCCGTCGCCGCGAGACGACCTTGAACGGGCCGGTGCCGTTCGTGTTGTTTGTGGCGAAACCCTCGACGCCCTTGCCGGCATCGGTGGGCAGAAGGCTGTTATTCGCGACCAGCCACGCCTTGTTGAAGATGTGGACATTGGTCAGGTCGTTCAGAAGCAGCGGATTGGGGCTGTCGAGCTCGATCTCGATGACGGAGTCGTTGACCTTTCGGGCGCTCTTGTAGCCGTGCAGCTCTCCCCGCATGGGCGAGGTCGGATGCGTGATCCGCTCCAGCGATGCGATAACGTCGTCAGCGCTGAAGGGGGCGCCGTCGTGGAAGGTGACGCCGGGGCGCAAAGTGAAGCGCCAGAGCGTCGGCGAGGCGACGGTCCAGGCGGTGGCGAGGGCGGGTTCGATTTCCTGCTTGCCGCTGTAGCGAACCAGCCCCTCATAGACATGGTTTAGCACCGACAGGGCGTAAGTATCTCCGTAGGAGTAGGGGTCCAGCGAGCCGATCTCGCGGGGCGACCCCCATTTGAGAGTCTGCGCTTCGGCGCCTCCCATTCCGGCATGTCCGACGCCCGCCGCGAAAGCGGCTGCCATCACCATCGAAAGCAAACGGCCCATCCATCCCTCCACCATTGTCGTGCGGGATCGCACTGTCGACAATAAATGCATACGATATTGTTCTGTTTTTGCATGCAATAGCCTTTATGGATTGTGGCGTGTTTTTAGGGGTGACTGTATGCAATCCTGTGCTAGCGTCACGGTGGCGAGGCAAAAACGGTAGGCACAAATGACAACCCGTCGCGTGGTTCTTCAGCTCAATCAGCAGCAGATCGAGTTACTCGGGCGCGCGATCGCAGCGACCGGGGAGCGCGATGTGCAGGCGCTCGTACAACTCGCGCTGCGCGAGGCTGCGGCGAAGCAGGCGACGACGAATGGCGGGAGCGCACGGCAATGAGGACGGAAGTCGCCAGGATCCGGCTCGAGCCCGGTACCGGGAAGGCCATCGAAGTCAGGGCGGGCCAGATTCTGCGTATCCAGCAGATCGAGGGGCAGCAATGCGTCGACTTCAACTGCTTCAATCTTCATGATTACAAGGAATTCATGCATTGCGGGCGCACGCGCACGGTGCACGGCTTCAATCCCAGCAAGGGCACGTTCCTCTGGTCGGCGCCGCCGCGCGAGCGGGCGATGCTCTATATTCTTGAAGATACCTACGGCCGGAACGATGTGCTCTTCCCGCGTTGCAGCGCCTATCTCTATGAGAGCGCCTATGGCTTCGCACGGCACACCAACTGCCACGACATCCAGGCCGAAGCGCAACGCGAATACGGGCTGACGCCGGACGACGTGCATGACAGCTTCAACCTGTTCATGTGCACGGAGATCACCGAAAACGGATCGGCAACGATCACGCGACAGGCTTCGCGGGCCGGCGACTATGTCGATCTCCTGGCTCTGATGGATGTTCTGGCTGTGCCGAATGTCTGCGGCGCCGATATCATGCGCACGAGCAATTTCGCGCTGAAGCCGGTCGAGGTGATCATTCTCGAATCGACGGAGGAGGATCTCGCGCGGGTTCCGCGCACGCCGATCCTGTCCAGCCAGCGCACGCCGCGCGACTTCAGGAATCCGACGATCAAGGCCGACCGGGAACTGAGCCGCGATCCGGCCTACAAGCCGGAATTCACCAATGTCCCGTTGCAGCAGGTCCGGATCGAGATCGATCTGACGGAGGAGGATGTCGCACGCCTCGAAGTACTGCGCCATGCTGTGCACGGCGACGACGACGGGGCGGCGCTGCGCGACATCGTCTTCTCCTGGTGGGAGGCGCGCTTCCTGGCTGCGAAGAGCGGCGCTCCTGCTGTCGACGGAGCATAGGATGCAGGTCGCACCAACGGGTTCTCTGCTCATCAGGCAGGTCCGCCTCTGGCGAGGCCGGGGCCTCCCTCTCTCGCCGCCCGAGGATATCCTGATCCGGAACGGCACGATTGCTGCGACGGGCGACGAACTTGCAGCGCCCGAAGGGAGCGCCGTGGAGGATGGCTGCGGCAGGATCGTCATCCCCGGACTCGTCGAAGCCCACACGCATCTGGGCTATTCCTTGCTTGGGCTGCCCTGGTTCCGAAACGAGGTCGGCCCGGCCCTGGCCGACAAGATCCAGGCGGAGAAGGATGAACTGCGCCGGCGAGGGATCGACCCGGAATTGCAGTCGACGCGCCAGCTTGTCCGGTCGGCGGAATTGGGGTCGACCCTGCTTCGCGGCCATGTCGCGATCGACACCGATGTCGGCCTGTCGCCGCTGGAGGGCGTGCTCAGATCACGGGACGCATGCCGCGGGACGATCGAGGTGCAGACCGTTGCCTTTCCGCAGGCGGGCCTGCTCTCGCGGCCCGGCACCCTCGAGCTGATGGAGGAGGCCCTCCGCATCGGCGCGGATATCGTCGGCGGCCTCGACCCCAGCCAGATCGACCGTGATCCGCGCGGCAGCCTGGACATGACATTCGGCCTTGCCGAGCGTTCAGCCAAGCCGATCGATATCCATCTGCACGAACCTGGAGAGCTCGGAGCCTTCAGTGTCGAACTGATCCTCGAGCGCACGCGGGCGCTCGGCCTTCAGGGGCGCGTGATGATCAGCCACGCCTTCTGCCTGGGCGATATCGGACCGGCTCATGCCGGTCGTCTCGGCGAGATGCTGGCGCGCGAGCAGGTCGCGATCATGACGACGGCGCCCCTTGCCAGGGCGTGCCCGAGCCTTGCTCTGCTGGCTTCGCTCGGCGTCATCGTCTGTTCCGGTTCGGACGGCGTCCGCGACACATGGGGCCCCTTCAATAATGCCGACATGCTGGAACGCGCGATGCTGGTCGCTCAGCGCAACGGCTTTCGCCGCGACGACGATCTCGAGCTGGCGCTTGACAGCTGCACCTTCGGCGGGGCGCTGGCCCTGGGCGTCGCAGATTACGGACTGCATGACGGAGCACGGGCCGATCTCGTTCTCCTGACGGGCGAGACGCTCGCCGACGCAATCGTCTCGCGCGCGCCGAACCGGACGGTTGTCAGGCAGGGCAGGGTGATCGCGCGCCACAGCGAGATCACGGCCGCTGCTGCTGCGTAGAGCGGTTTCGGCCTCGTCACGAGCGCGGCGGCGCATCTCCCTGCTGGCGCCGCCGTCCTCGGCGAGCGCCTGCCCGGAGATCGCGGATACTAGCGCCGCGCGTTGAAGCTGCGGTAGGCATCTGCCGCGGATGGAAGCGGCCAGTCGGCGTAGAAGGCGCGCAGATGCGGGTCGAGCGCCTTGACGAAGGCGCGCCGTGCCGTCTCGGCCTCGCTCGGGGGGCGCTGCATGGCCGCTTCGATCTCGCTGAGCAGCTTTTCCTTGTCGATCGTGGCGATGCGCCCGTCGCGCAGCACGTGGCGCCCGTCGATCAGCACATCGCGGATCATCCCCGTTCTGGCGCGCTGCACCAGCGCCGAGACGATCTCGGCGTCGGGATCGAGATAGGGCTGCGCCAGCTGTTCCCAGTCGATCACGACGATATCGGCCGCACGCCCGGGCTCGAGCCGGCCGACCAGGCCGGCAAAGCCCGTCGTCGCCGCGCCGTGCTCGCTGGCCATCCGGAAGATGCGCGCCTCGGAAAGCGGTTCGTAGGCATGGCCTGGCGTGCGCTGCAGGTTCCAGGCGAGGCGCATCTCCTGCAGCATGTCGCGGTCGTCATTGATGCCGGCCTGGTCGATGCCGAGCGCGACCGGAATGCCGGCCCGGTCGAACTCCTTGACGGGCGCGATGCCGCTGCGCAGCCGCAGCCCGGAGCTTGCATTGTGGCAGACGCAGGTGCCGCTCTCGGCGAGCAGCGCGATATCGGCGTCGCTGCACCAGATGCCGTGGCCGATCGTCATGCGCGGGCCCAGCAGCCCGAGATCGGCGAGGTGGCGGACGGCGGAGCCGTCGGTGTCCATCTCGGCGAACCGGCGCTGATACGGCGTCTCCAGCAGATGCATATGCAGCCCCACATCATGGCGCTGGGCGAGGTCGCGCTGCGCGATCAGGCTCTCGCGCGTGCACCATTGCAGGTTGGACGGCGCCAGCTGGACCCGGCTCATGCCATCGGCGGGTTGGCCCCAGCGTTCCGCCAGGGCTTCGAAATGCTCCGTCAATGTCTCGACCAAGGTCTGGGCCGTTGCCAGGATCGCCGCGAGCTGTTCGCGGAGCGGCGACGGCAGGCTTGCGAGAAAAGTCTCGTCGGCCCCGTAGACGATCCTGTTCCGGTCGCGCCACATGAAGGAGAAGGACGCCCGCATCCCGATCTCGGCATAGGCCCGCATGATCGCGTCCGGCGCATCGAGCCAGCGCGCGCGCGGGCCGACCGGTCCGCCATGCAGATGCTGGACGGTGGTCACGCCCGACTCGATCATCTCGATCGCGGAGTAGAGCGTGTCGAGATAGGGGTCGAGCCCGCGCCAGCCGAGAAAGCGCGGCAGCCAGAGTTCCAGCGGCAGGAACGGCGTGCCGTGCTGGAGCGGCGTCAGCCCGGTATGGTGATGGGCGTTGACCAGCCCGGGCATGACGAGATCGGTCGGCCGTCCGATGCATGCGGCGCCGGGATGGCGGGCGATCAGCTCAGAGGCCGGCCCGATCTCGGCGATGCGGCCAGCTTCGATGAGCAGGGCGCCGTCGGTGATGATCCGGGCGCGGTCGTCGCCGTCGACGCCGCACAGGACATGGCGGCCCCGTACGATCGTGCTCTGCGTGCTCGCAGGGTTCTCGTTCAAGCGGTTCAGCCCTTGCGAAAGGCGCGGCACTCGTCCGCTCGCCAGCCGATTTCGATCCGGGCGCCGCGCGCGAGCTCCTGGGGCAAGCGCATCGGATCGGCCTTCGCGATCAGCTCCTGCCCGCCGAGCTGGAAGACGACGCGGGTCGCCTCGCCGAGATAGACCAGCCGTTCGACCTCGAGCACATATTTGTTCTCGGTCTCTCCCGGCGTCAGGGCGATCCGTTCCGGGCGCAGGCACAGCACCGCCTCGTCCCCGATCGCGAGCGCATCGATGGACTGCGCCACCACCTCGACCCCGTCGGCGAGGCGCACGGTGACCGTCGCATCGCTGCGGCCCACGACGACGCCGTCGAGACTGTTGTTCTCGCCGACGAAGCCCGCGACGAAGGCATTGGCCGGGCTCTCGTAGAGTTCCTCCGGCGTCGCGAGCTGCTGGATCCTGCCCTGGTCGAACACGGCGATCCGGTCCGACATGGTCAGGGCCTCTTCCTGATCATGCGTCACATAGACCATGGTGACGCCGAGCCGTTCGTGGATCTGCTTCAGTTCGTACTGCATGCGCTCGCGCAACTGCTTGTCGAGCGCGCCCAGCGGTTCGTCGAGCAGGATCAGCTCGGGCTCGAAGACGAGCGCGCGGGCCAGCGCGACACGCTGCTGCTGGCCGCCGGAAAGCTGCGCCGGCATGCGCTTGCCGAACGCCCCGAGCTTGACCATGTCGAGCGCAGTCGCCACCCGCCGCGCGATTTCCGGTTCGGATAGCTTTCGCGCCCGCAGGGGGTAGGCGACATTGTCGGCCACCGTCATGTGCGGAAACAGCGCATAGTTCTGGAAGACCATGCCGATCCCGCGCTTGTAGGGCGGCAGTGCGGTGATGTCGCGGCCCTGCAAGGTGATGCTGCCATTGGTCGGCGTCTCGAAGCCGGCCAGCATCATCAGGCTCGTCGTCTTGCCCGAGCCTGAGGGGCCGAGCAGCGTGAGGAATTCGCCCCGGGCAATGTCGAGGGACAGGTCCTTCACGACGAGGACCTGGCCGTCATAGCTCTTCTGGACATGCGAGAAGCTGACGAGCGGCGCGCTGGGGACAGGCGCGTCGCGATGTGCGGTTGCGGTGAGGGTCATGGCCTACTCCGTCCAGGCGCGCAGGGAGGGCGGGAAGCGCTCAGCCGCGCTGCGGCCGAGGATGTCATGTGCGGCGTGACCGTCCCAGACGGCCCGGCTCGAACGGGCGGCCGCGTCGATGATCTCGTCCTCGTCGGCGACCAGCAGCCGCTTGCCCTCGACGAGCAGGCGGCCAGCAACGATCACGCTGTCGATCATCTCCGGGGTCGCCAGATGCACGATCGCCCTGACCGGGTCGGGATTGGGGCCGAAGGTGAGCGAGCGCGGGTCGATGACGACGAGATCGGCCTTGGCGCCGGGCGCGATCCGCCCGAGATCGGGGCGTCCCAGCGCCTGCGCGCCGGCAAGGTTGCTCGCGGAGAAGACGCTTTCTGCCGGCGCCTCCTCATGATTGTTGTCGGCGAATTTGTTCATCAGCGACGCCATCCGCATCTCCGAGAACATGTCGAGCGGATAAGTATCGGTGCCGAGCGCGACATTGATGCCGGCCCGGCGATAGCGGGAGAAACTCTCGAGAGCGAGCCCGCGCCGGGAAAAGGCGACCGGGGAATGCGCGACATTGACCTTGGCCGCGCCGAGGATCGCGATGTCGTCCTCGAGCGGATAGCCGACCGCACGGTGCGAGGCGATATAGACGCAATGCGCCAGGATGGTTGCTTCGTCGAGCAGGCCTTCCTCGGCCAGGCACTGGACCGGGGTCTTGCCCGTCGCACCCATCGTCTCGAAGAACTCGCGGTGCTGCTCGACGAAATGCAGGGTGAAGGGCACGCCGAGCCCGCGCGCCACCTGCTTCGCCTCGCGCCTCAGCGCCGGAGTCGAGACATAATATTCGTCGAGCGCGATCACGCCGGACAGCCGGCCGTCGAGAGCGCCGCGATGCGTCTCGATGAAACGGGCGCTGGCTTCCAGCGATTTCAGGCCTGCGGCATCATCGAGTTCGCGCACGACCCGTCCGTCATCCTCGAGCCAGTAGCGACCACCGGCGACGATCGGTGCCCAGACGAGCCTGATGCCGAATTCCTGCGCCACCTCCAGCATCAGCTCGCCGTCGCGCCGCCCGGCCGGGGCAAAGGCGAGGACGGTGGTGACGCCCTGCCGAAGCAGCGTGGCGAAGCCATAGCGCAGCGAGGCGCGCGCATCCTGCGGAGCGAGGAAGCCGGGGCGGCCGGAGCGGCTCGCCGGCAGGAAATGCAGGAAGCTCGAGCGGATGAAGTCGCGCCGGCCGCTGTCGATCAGCTGTCGCGGGCCTTCATGCGCGCCGATATGGGCATGCGTGCTGATCTGGCCAGGAATGACGATCCTCCCGCGCGCATCGATGCGCCGCTTCGCCTCTCCGGCAAAGCCCGGTCCGACGGCGACGATCTCGTCTCCGGAGATGGCGATGGTGCCGCCCTCGAGATAGCGGTGCTCCTGTCCGTCGAAGGCGATGACGGTTCCACCTTCGATCAGCAGGTCTACGGTAGCGGCGGGCATCAGGCGGTCTCCAAGGGGTTTCGCAAGCGTTGCGAGCGGGCGCGCAGCCACTCCATGACCAGCATCAGCAGCACCGAGACGACGAGGAGCACCACGGCCGCTGCCGTGATCGTCGGCGAGATATTCTCGCTGACGCCGCTGAAGATCTGGCGCGGCAGGGTCCGCTGCTGCGGGCTGGTGAGGAACAGGGCGATCACGAGCTCGTCGAATGAGGTGACGAAGGCGAAGACGGCGCCCGAGGCGACGCCCGGCGCGATGATCGGCAGCGTCACGGTGCGCAAGGTCCGCAGCGGCGAGGCGCCCAGGCTGGCCGCGGCTCGCGGCAGATTGGGGTCGAAGCTCTGCAGCGTCGCCGACACGGTGATCACGACAAAGGGCAGCGCCAGCGCGATATGGGCCAGGATGAGCCCGAGATAGGTGCCGACGAGATTGATCGACGCGAAGAAATAGAAGGCCGAGACCGCGATGATCACCACCGGAACTGCGATCGGCGTCACCAGCAGGGCGACCAGGATCGGCTTGAACCGGAAGCGGGCGCCGTGCAGGCCGAGCGCCGCCGTGGTTCCCAGCGTCGTCGCCGCGACCGTGGTGACGAGGGCGACGAAGACGCTGTTGGCGAGCGCGCCGGTCCAGAGCGGGTTGGTGAAGAACTCGCGATACCATTGCAGGGAAAGCCCCGGCAGCGGGAAGACGAGCAATTGTCCCGCGGTCAGCGACAGCGGCACGACGACGAAGATCGGCGCGATCAGGAAGACGAAGACCAGGGTCGTGAAGATCCGGGACCCGATCAGGACGGCCCGCTCGGTGGCGGGGATGTGAGTTGCAGCGGCCATGTCAGCGCACCCTGAGCCGGTCGAAGCCGACGAGCTTGCCGAGCGCGAGATAGATCGCCGCGACGACGAGCAGGAGGAGGGCGCCCAACGCCGAGGCCAGGCCCCAGTTGACCGCCGAATTGGTGAAATAGGCGATGAAATAGCCGATCATCTGGTCGCCAGGCCCACCGACGAGCGCCGGGGTGACGTAGAAGCCGACGGAGAGCACGAAGACGAGCGTTCCGCCCGCTGCCAGTCCAGGCAGCGTCAGGGGCAGGTAGACCGTGCGGAAGACCCGCAGCGGCGGCGCGCCGAGAGAAGCGGCTGCACGCAGGTGATTGCCGGAAATACCCTTCATCACGCTGTAGATCGGCAGGATCGCATAGGGCAGCAGCACATGGACCATGGCGATGAAGACGCCGGCCCGGTTGAAGATCAGCGCCAGCGGCTGGTCGATCAGGCCGAGCGCGATCAGGCTCTTGTTCACCAGCCCCTCGTTCTGCAGCAGGATGACCCAGGCGGTGCTGCGGACCAGCAGCGAGGTCCAGAACGGCACGAGCACCAGCATCAGCATCCAGCTTGCGGCGCGTGGGCCGGCCCTGCTCATCACGGCGGCGACGGGATAGCCGATCAGCAGGCACAGCGCCGTGACGCCGAGGCTGACCGTCAGCGTGCGGCCGTAGAGATCGATGAAGATGCGCTGCTCCGGCGCGACGCGGCGGATCTCGCCGTCCGGCGCCTTTTCGAGGTCGAGCGCGGTCAGCAGGTAGAAGCTCGTCAGGCGGCCCGATTGCTGGTGCAGCACGCCCCAGATCGCCGGATCCCGCCACTTCTCGTCGATGGCGAGGAAGGCTGCCTTCGTCGCGGTGTCATCCACGGCCGGCAGGCGCCGCGCCGTGCGGGTCAGCAGACCCCGGAAGCCGGGCAGCGCGTAATTCAGCCGGCGGCCGATCAGCCCGAGCGCCGGGGTGTCGCGGATTGCCCGCAGGTCCGCGGCCAGCGCCGCGAAGGCCGCTTCGTCCGGCTCGCCCTGGCCCGACCAGGCCTGCATCACCGCCGCGGTCTGCGGCAGGTAGCCGGGCACCTCGGGATTGTCGACGCTGCGGAACATGAACAGCGCCAGCGGCACCACGAAGAAAAAGGCGGTGAACAGCACGCTCGGCGCGAGCAGCGCCAGCATCCGCCAGAGATGGCGTCGCTCCGCCGCGCCGACCTGGGCGGCGAGACTGGCCGTCCGTGGCGTCGGCGCTGCTGCCAACTCATGAGATGTCGCGGCCATGCTCATCACTGGGCCACGAAGGTTGCGAAGCGCTGGCGGATGGCGTCGCCATTGTCGAGCCAGAAATTGATATAGGTCGGGCCCGCCTGCATCATGCCGTTGCGCGCCTTGGGATCGGGCAGGGCGGCGCGCCTGGCCTCGCTGAGCAGCGCATTCGCGTCGGAATTGGCCGGCGGGTTGCCGAGTTGCTCCATGTAGCGGGCCTGGGCGGGCGACGACAGCTGATAGGCGATCAGCCTGGCCGCCGCATCCTTGCGAGGCGAGCCCTTCAGGACGCCGAAATAGATCAGCGCGTTGGTGTAGCCGGCATCCCAGACGATGCGCAGCTTGCGGTTGTTCGAGGCATTGGCGGCGTTGACACGGCCGAGCCAGCCATAGCCCATGCTGACCTCGCCGGTGAGCAGGAGCTGCATCGACTCGTCGCCGCTCTTCCACCATTTCACATGCGGCTTGATCTCGGCCAGCTTGCGGAAGGCCCGGTCGAGGCCCCCCGGCCCGGTCAACACCTTGACCACGTCGGAGGGCGCGACGCCGTCAGCCATCAGCGCGATTTCGACGGTCTGGTCGGGCTGATACATCAGCGCGCGCTTGCCGGGAAATTTCGCGACGTTCCAGAAATCGGCCCAGCTACGGGGCGCCGCATCGTCGCTGAGCTTGTCGGAATCGTAGACCAGCGTGCCGGGGGAGGCGAGATAGGGGGCACCGCAGGCACCGAAGCCGCCGACCGCTTCGAAGGCCTTCGCATCGACATAGTTCGACCAGTCGATCTTCTCCAGCAGCCCCTCTTCGCAGCCGGCCGCTTCGTTGATCGGGTTCAGGCTGATGGCATCCCAGACGAGGTTGCCGGTCTCGACCTGCGTCCTGATGCGGGCAAGTTCCTGGTTGAACGTGTCGATATTGATCTTGATGCCCGTCTCGGCGGTGAAGGGCTCGAACACGGTCTTGCGCTGGAGCTCGCCGGGCTGGCCGCCCTGGTTCGCGACCGTAAGCGACTGGGCCGTGGCGGGCTGGACGGCAAGTCCGGCAAACGCCAGCCCGATGGCGAGAATGGCCTTCGAGGTCTTCATGTCACGGCTCCCTGTGCCGGGGACGGCTGGATTACTGGGCGGCGAAGGTGATGAAGCGCTGCAGCAGCGCGTCGCCATTGTTGAGCCAGAAGTCGAGATAGAGCTGGCCGCTTTGCAGCGAGGCGAGGTGCAGGTGATTGGCCGGCAGCGTGGCGCGCTCGGCCTCGCTCATGAAGGCATAGGCTTTCGCATTGGCCGGCGCGTAGTCGATGGTCCGTGCGAAGGCCGCCTGCGGTTCTGGCGAGGAGGCGAGAGCCAGGAAATCCAGCGCGATGTCCTTTTTCCTGGTGCCCTTCATGATCGCGATCATCTGGCTGCCTGAGACATGGCCGGCGCCGAATTCGATTTTGAGCGCGCGATTGTTGGTGCGGTTGGCGATCGCGACCCGCCCGTTCCAGGCGAAGGTCATGACGACCTCGCCGGTAAGGATGTTCTGCATCGACTCGTCGCCGCTCTTCCACCATTTGATATGGGGCTTGAGCTCGGCAAGCTTCCTGAAGGCGCGGTCGACGCCGCCCGGCGCCGCGAGCACCGTCATGACCTCGGCCGGTGGCACGCCATCGGCCATCAGCGCGACCTCGAGCGTTTGCTCGGCGCGGTAGAGCAGGCCGCGCTTGCCGGGGAATTTCTTGACGTCCCAGAAATCCGCCCAGGTCCTGGGGGCCTCCCCGCCTTCATAGCGCTTGGTGTCGTAGACCAGGGAGCCGGACACGAAATTGTTCGGTAATCCGCATTGGCCGAAGCCGCCGACTGCGGCGAAGTCCTTGGGATCGACATAGCGCGCCCAGTCGATGCGCTCGATCAGGCCTTCTTCGCAGGCTGTCGCCTCGTTGATCGCGGTCAGGCTGACCACATCCCAGACAAGATTGCCCGTTTCGACCTGCGAACGGAGCTTGGCGAGTTCCTGGTTGAAGGAATCGTCGACGACGACGTGACCGGTCTTCGCCGTGAAGGGCTTGTAATAGGCGTCGCGATAACCCGCGCCGGCAGCACCGCCATTATTCGCCACCGTGATTGAACCCGCGGCCGCCGCCATGGGCAGAAGGCATGCGAAGAGCGCCAGCCCGGCAGCCAGTCCGTTCCGTACCGCCATGTCGAAGATCTCCATCCCGATCGATTGGTTGCTATATTGGTTGCGATTTTTATCGCATTGTGTCCCGTCTGGTTGATAATCCACACGTCACGATAGGCGCTGTCAACGGGGTATGTGCTCGTTATTTCTTGACATGTGGCGCAAAGCTTAGGCATCTGCTTTTCAACCAGACAAATTATTGGTTGCAATTATGACTCGCCAGCGGATGACCGATGAGATTAGATCGACGCTCGAGGAGAGCATCGAGTTGATTTTCGAGGGGACCATTCAGGACAGCGACCGCCGCCTGCCGACCGAGCGTGAACTTGCGGCGCGTCTTGGCGTGACCCGGCATGCCGTCCGGCACGCGCTGGAGCGTCTCGAGGCCCGCGGCTCACTTTGGCGCCATGTCGGCCGGGGCACCTTTCGCGGCCGGCGCACCGAGATCGAGGCGGCGACGGAAGGCACTGTGGCCAATTGCAGTCCGCGCAATATCCACGACGCGCGCAGGATGCTCGAGCCGTCGCTCGCCTCGCTCGCTGCCGTGAACGCTTCAGCCGCTCAGATCGCCGAGATCGAGGCCGCCTGCCGCCGCTGTGCGGCTGCGCGCAACATGGATGCCTACGAGGTCTTCGACGAGGGGTTTCACCGCGCGATCGCCGCTGCCTGCGGCAATCCGCTGGCGATCGAGCTGTTCGAGACCGTCAACCGGGCTCGCAAGGAGATCGTCTGGGGCGCCATGCGCCGCGCGGTGCTGCGGCCGGAGCGGCGCGCCCATTTCAGCGCCGAACACCGGCGGATCGCGGAGGCTATCGCCCGGCGCGATGCCCACGAGGCCTGGCAGGCCGTGATGACGCATATGGACACGATTTCCCAAGCCTATGACGCACTGCGCCCGGGCGAGCCTTTCATCCTCTGAACCCGATACAGGAGCCGTCAGTGCAGCAGGAAAGCGTCGACCTCGGAGTCCGCGGTCGCATTGTCACCATGGACAGGAACCGGGCCGTCATCGAGGACGGCATGGTCGTCTCGCGCGGCGGGCGTATTCTGGCAGTCGGCCCGCGCCAGGAGATCGCCTCGCGCTACCGTTGCGAGCAGGTTCTCGGCGACGAGCACGCCATCATCATGCCGGGCTTCATCGACGCCCACACCCATTGCACGCAATGTTTCGTGCGCTCGCTGACCAGCGGCGAATTGCCGATGATTCCGCGTCTTTACAGCCCGGCGCAGCGCTCGCTGAACGCCGAACAGGCCGGTACGACCGTGCGCCTGCTCGCAGCGCAGCTCCTGCGTTCCGGCATCACCACGATGTGCGAGGGCACGCTGAACCCCGCCCACGAGCCGGCAATCGTCGCCGCGATCGAGGAGACCGGCATACGCTGCGTCATGGCGCGCGGTGCCGCCGACCAGGACTTCCACCATGCCGCGCTCTACAGCCAGATCGCCGACCGCTCCTGGTACAAGGCCCGGGAGGGAGAGGCCGAGCGCGAGCTCGCCGCCACCGAGGAGTTCCTGAGACGCCATCCGCCGCGCGGCGACGGCCTGATCCGCGGCTCCGTCAACGTGTCGGCCCTGATGAATTTCTCCGAGGCCTATTTCCGCGGCGGGGCGGAGCTGGCGCGGCGGCACGATACGACGATCCAGGTCCATATCGGGCGCGACCGCGAGGAGGTCGAGTTCTGCCTGTCGGTCTTCGGCCGCAGACCCGTCGAGCGCCTGGCGGATCTCGGTGTCATCGACGAGCATCTCGTTGCCGTCCATGCGGTGCTTGCCAGCGAAAAGGAGATCGAGCTGCTGGCGCGCGGCCATGCCGGCCTGGCGCATTCCCCGGTCGAATGCGTCGCCAATCTCAACGCGATCCCGAACCTGCCGCGCTTCCGTGCGGCCGGCATCCGGGTCGCTCTCGGCTGCGACAACCAGGCCAACGACATCTTCGTCAACATGCGCGCTGCCTGGCTCATCCATGGCGCGAAATGGGGCATCGCCGGCTATGACGCGGATTTTCTCGCCGCCGGCGACATCATCGACATGGCGACGATCGAGGCCGCCTCGGTGCTCAGAATCGACGACATTGCCGGATCGCTCGAGCCCGGCAAGGCCGCCGACATCGTCGTACTGGATGGAAGCGGTCCGCATCTGATGTCGATGCAGCATCTCTCGAGCGAATTGCTGCGCTATGCCAGCCGGGCCGAGGTCACGAGCACGATCGTTGCGGGCAAGGTGCTCTATTCCAACGGTGCTTTCACGACGATCGATATCGACAGGCTTCGCGGCGAGGCACTGGCCGGCCGCGACCATGTCCGCGAGATCGTTGCCGGTCGTCGCTACAAGCCATTGCCGCAATGGTAGCTGCTGGCCGCAAAGTCAGACCCTGAAGCGGACCGGCGGGGGAGGTTGCAATCGCCGCCGCCGGCATCGGGGCGCCTGCTCGCCTTGAAGTCCTTCAGCCAGAGCATCGCGAAGCGAGCGGCGGGTTTATGACGCCAGCTGCTCGTCGCATGGATTTCCGGCGCCAGGTGATCTGCGTGCCGCATTGGGAGAAGCAGCCCCTGGCCGTGGCTGAAAATGCACTGGGAGCGGCGTGGCAACGAACCGCCCTTCAGCACAAGCCCTTGGAACGCCGTCCTATCCCATCGCCTCGCGCTGCTTCAGCAATGTGTTGAGCCGGTCCTGTTGTTCCTCGATCCGGTTCGCGATGGCCTCTTCCGCGCCCGATCCCGAGGTCGCGGTGGCTTGCTCCATCAGATCGGCGATATTCCGTCGGGCGATCGCAATCTGATCGTCGAGATCCTGCTTGGACGCGTTCTCAGGCATTGGCTGAACCTCCGGCCCTCTGCATGCCTCGATGTCAGGTTCCGGGCCGCTGGAACCCTGCTCGCGGCGCTGACGTTAGCTGATTGTGGTCCTCCGTGTGAGGCGAAATCGCGCTGGAGGAATCCGATGAGTTCAAACCCCATGCGAGCGTTCCTCTTCGGGACGGCACTGACTGCCTTGCTGTGCGCGGCTCATGCACAGGCCCAGCCGGCACCATCCCCCTCGATGGCCGGGCCGGAACACAAGGAGGGCACCGGGACTGGCTCGGGATCGTCGGGAATGGCGCCGCAGCAGGGCACTGGCAGCGGCGCGACACAGTATGCGCCGGGCGCCAATCGCCCCGAGCCGAACAGGCCGCCCTCTGCTGCCGACAGCCAGCAGAACCGCGACTACGGCCGGGACATGAGCCCTGACGGGCAGCCTATGCACCAAAGCAACCCTGTCGGGGGCGCCACGAAGCCCAATTGATTGCCGCGCCAGCGCAACGCGTCGACTCTCGGGCGGTCCGGGACGCTGGCCTGAAGGAGGGGCATCCTCGTGCCGTCCGGTCGGCAGGGCTTGTGGTTCGTCCCTTGCAGGTGGGGAATGCGCCCGATGGGCGGCGACCCTGTTCCTGCCGGTCGGGCGCGTCGATGCCGCGCGGAGAGCGACTTGAGGCGTCCTTCCCGGATCGCGTAGAGTTGGCATGTCCGTTGCTGCTCGCGGTGGTGAATGTCGAACCCGGTCAATCTCCTGAGTGCGAAGGCCGCCCTCGACGACAATTATGTACTGGTCCTGACGACGAACTCCGTCGAGCGAACGGCGGTCGAGCGACTGTTCCAGGAACGCACGGTCGCCAGAGTTGAACATCCCCATAACGGAGCGACGCTCGGCCGGATCGGAAATCGTTTCTGTCTTCACCTGACCGGCGAAGCTGGTGCCCAGGGGGACAAATCGATCGGGCGCCTGGCGCGGTACGTCACAGGCTCGTTCCTTCCGAAGCCGGTTCTCGTGGTGATCGTCGGTTTTGCCTGGGGAAACCCGGCGAAGGTGGCCCCTGGCGAGGTCGTCATCTCCAGGGAAGTCTGGGCGATCAATCGCGTGAGAATGACGGAGCAGGGCGAGGAAAGGCTTCGCACGCCCCGCGAAAGTCCGCTCGGCGACCTGAGTGATCACGTCGAGCGGCTCCTGGAGAGGGGGCTGACCGGGGTTCGAGCGGGGATTCTCGCCTCCTGCGAAACCTATTTTAGCCAGGATGAAGCCCGGGACCGGGTCCTCGCGCAGTATCCGGAGGTGTTGGGCGGCGAGATGGAAGCCTATGACTTCGTCGCCGACCTCGGAGTGCCCTGGTTCCTCATCAAGGGGATTTCCGATGATGCCGGCAACGGGGTCAAGCGAGACCGGCAGCGCTCCGCAGCTGCGGCTGCGGCCGGCCTCCTGCTTCCTCTGATCGTTGATCTTGAGGCGCAGGGAGCCATCCCGCCGCCTGCCGAGAGCCGGGACGCAGAGCGCCTGACCGATGCGGTGATCGGTCAAGCCATACGAATTTCCCCGCCCAGCCAGGACCGCGACGCGATTACCGATCACATCAACGACACCATCGGCCCCCGAATTGTCAGGAGGCTGTCGCGCTATACCTCCGATGCGGACGCCGATGGCGGCCTTCCGGAATGCCTGGGAGTGCTCATCATGGAAATTGCGCAGAACGCGATTGTCCATGGCGGAGCCTCCCATGTGACCTGCGCCTTCACCGAAACATCCGTAACGGTGAGCGACGATGGGCGGGCGTTCGACCTGACGATGCTGGCGGGCAAGCGCGGGGGAGCCATTGCGTGGGAACACTACCGGAAGCGCTATCCCGGCAGCGACCTGATCGATTTCAGTCAGAAATTCGGTGGGCGCAGAGGTAACAATTACAGATTCGAAATGAAGAAGCTTTCCAAGGCGATACGCTATGCTCGTGAAAACTGCATGTTGGTTCGTTCCGGGAGCTACGGAAACCATCTGGGCAGTCGATTTGCGTTCAATGCCGATTGTGAATGGCTCTATTATGATGCGACTGAGCTCTATATGCGGTCCAAGAGCATAGTTGTTACGCAGGAGCTGTGTGATCTGCTCGAGGAGGGCAGGGGGCTGTTCATTGCCTGCCGCAATCAGGATCAGGTTCAGGATTTCGAGGGGGAGCTGAGCCAGTACGCTGGTCCAAATCTCAGGGTCTTTGTCTCGAGCCGCGTCTGAGCCGGGCCCCGTTCATCGGCGCACGACGCCTTGTCCCGGTGCTTATCGAAGAGCCGCTCCGCGCCGAGGGCTCGTTCCTGGTTCCTCTCCGATGCGCGGAGGTCGGTTTTCGGTCAGCGCGGTCTCGCACCGCGACGCGGTCGGGCCAAACCAGAGGCTCTCTGCGTGGCCTTCCGCTTAGGCAGCCGTTGGGATTTGCAAGGCCCGCGCGATCGATCGCGGCGAGGACACTGCCCCCGGGGGCATGTTGATCTGAGGCATCAGGCCTGACCGGCGCGCGCGGGGGACGTCTCTGAAGGCGCCCGACGAACGCAGCGGGCATGGAGGAACGATGGGCGCTGCGAGCCCGTGGCTGGCCTCTTGATCCAGGTCAATGTTGCCCTTCGAGAACTGGCCAGAATGGGGTCAGCCTCGGACGACACGCATTTCTAAACAATCAGGAGGTGGCGATGAATGATCTGTTGCTTCGTGAATATGTGCTCAACGAGCTCGAATTCGAGCCGAGCGTGAGCGCGGCCCATATCGGTGTCGCGGTCGAGAACGGCACGGTCACTCTCTCGGGACATGTTGGCAGCTATGCCGAAAAGCTGGCGGCTGAGCATATCGTGCAGAGGGTGAAGGGTGTGCGCGCGATCGCTCAGGAAATCGAGGTAAGGCTCCCAAGCGACAAGAAGACCAACGATGACGAGATCGCGCAGCGCGCGGTCGACCTCATCAGTTGGGACACGACAATCCCGGACGAGAAGGTCAAGATCAAGGTCCAGGATGGCTGGATCACGCTGACGGGCAGTGTCGACTGGTATTTCCAGCGCGATGCCGCAGAGGCCGCCTTGCGCAAGCTCTCCGGCGTCGCAGGCGTCATCAATCTGATCGCCGTCAAGCCACGTGTGGAAGCCAGCGACGTCAAGAACAGGATCGAGAGCGCGCTGAAGCGCAGCGCGGAGCTCGAGGCGGGGCAGATCCGCGTCATGGTATCGGGCGGGCGGGTAACGCTGGAAGGAAAGGTCAAGGCCTGGCACGAGCGAGGCGTCGCTGAGCGGGCGGCCTGGGCTGCACCCGGCGTCACGGCGGTCGAGGATCACCTGGCCATTGCGTGACCTGATGTCGAGCGGCGTCGCATCGATCTGAACGGCCGACATCTATGATCAGGCGACCTTCAGTGTTGCGCTGCAGTCCCATGCAGGCAGCGGCCGAGCTGACGGGGGGCGATGGGAGAGGCCGGGCAACGTGCTGGCACCCGCGCGTCGTGCTGGACTAAACCTGCCCATCGGGGCCGCCATGGCGGTATTTTTTGGACAGGCGTGCTGCCCTTTCCGCTGCGTCAAGGATATCGCGGGCGCCTCGCGCTTTCATACAGTGCCTGCCTCGCTCGGACGGACCGGCGCAGGGCTAGGACCGTCCAAGCGGTCCGTCGCGGAGAAGCAAGCGGTCCTGGGGGATGCGACGGGTGGTGCCGCTGCCTGGCCCGTCTGGCAAGACTGCTTGGCTGAGCACATGGCGGCGGTATCTGCGATCCACCGAACGTTCCAAAGGAGATCGTCATGGCTGATCCCGCAACCAAATTGCCGATCAAGGGCGACAAAGCCACCATGCCCGCGCAGCAGACCGGCTGGACGCCGTTCGAGAATCTCAGGCGCGAAATCGATCGACTGTTCGACGACTTCCACCCGTTCGGCTGGCGCCTTCCGGTGACGCGTTCGCCCTTCGACCTCGCGTTTCACCGCCTGTCGGGTGCCGGCTGGCCCGTCGCGCCGGCCATCGACCTCGCCGAGAAGGAGAAACAGTACGAGATCACGGCCGAGTTGCCCGGCCTTGACGAGAAGGATGTCGAAATCGGCCTCTCCGGCCGTACCCTGACGATCAAAGGGGAAAAGAAGGAGGAGAAGGAGGAAAGGCAGAAGGACTATTATATGTCCGAGCGCCGCTACGGCTCCTTCCAACGCGCTTTCCAGCTGCCTGAAGGCGTCGATGCCGACAAGATCGATGCGACGTTCAGCAAGGGCATCCTGACGGTCAGGCTGCCGAAGACGGTCGGAGCGCAGAGGGCCGAAAAGAAGATCTCGATCAAGGCGGCCTGATACCCGGCGTCGCCGTGGTTGCCCTGTCAGTGGACATCGCCATACGGCCGGGGCGGTCGAGGTCGTGTACCGATCGGGTCCTCGGCCTCGACGCGCAGACACTGCGGCGCGCTAAGCTTCGCACGTCCGGAACGGCCGCGCTTGCGCTGGCGGGCGTCTCCCTGTCGAGCGCGAAGTCTCGCGGCGATGCGTTCCTGGCGTCGGGCATGATCCTGGCGCAGCTGATCCAAGAACATTGGGAGGAACCATGTACAGCCATCTTCTGGTCCCGATCGACGGCTCTGCGCTCTCTCGGACTGCCATGCTGAGCGCCATGGAGTTTGCCCGCGACGCGAGCGCGAAGGTCACCGTGCTCACCGTCGTAGAGCCATTTCACATCTTCACGGTGTCGAGCGAGCAACTCGAGACGACACGCGAGGGGTACAGGCAGCATGCCAAGGCTGAGGCAGCCGCCGTTCTGGCGGTTGCAGAGAGCGAGGCGAAGCATTTCGGTATACCCTGCGATGTGGTCCAGATCGAGAGTGACGATCCCTATCGCGAGATCATCAGGACGGCCGCACAGCGTGGCTGCGATCTGATCGCAATGGCATCTCACGGACGGCGCGGCGTCGCCGCCCTTGTTCTCGGAAGCGTGACGACGAAGGTGCTGACCCATTCGAAGATCCCGGTTCTGGTCTTCAGGTGAGGCATCTCCCGGTCGGTGGCTGTTGCGGCCAATGTCCGGTGTGGCGCGATGCACCGGCATGGGGTGCGGGCTTCTGTACCTCGGGCGAGAAGGCAGCCGGGCGCACCGACGATGACATACGGATTGGCCTCCCAGACCGAATGGTGCGTGACGCGTTCGATTGAAGGGTGAGATCCGATGCGCTTCTCGAGCCGAACGGATGCCGGGCGCAGGCTCGCTTCGCCGCTCCTGCATTATCGCGGGCAGCATCCTGTCGTGCTGGCGCTGCCGCGCGGGGGCGTGCCGGTCGCAGCCGAGATCGCGCAGGCCCTGGCCGCGCCGCTCGACCTCGTTCTCGTTCGCAAGATCGGCCTTCCCTGGCAGCCGGAACTCGCCGTTGGTGCCGTAGTGGATGGCGGGGAGCCGATCATGGTGCGCAACGAGGCGATCATCAGGCGTGCGGCCATCGGGGAGGACGAGTTCCAGCGCATCTACGCTCGCGAACTCGCCGAGATCGACCGCAGGAGGGCTCGCTATCTCGGCGCGCGCGCCCGTGCGCTGCTCACCGGCCGGACCGTGATCGTCGTCGACGACGGCATTGCGACCGGAGCAACAATGAGGGCCGCGCTGAGGGCCATACGCCAGCGCAGGCCTGGAAGGCTTGTTCTGGCCGTCCCCCTCGCCCCTGCGGAGGTCGTCGCGGAGCTGCGCCCCGAGGTCGATGACCTCGTTTGTCTCGACAGTCCGGAGCCCTTCGTCGCAATCAGCAGTTTCTACGGGGAGTTCGGGCAAGTCTCCGATGAAGAAGTCGTTTCGATCCTGGCGCGCTTTCCGGCCGGCGAACGGCAGGCGGGCCGCTGATCCGCCATCTCGGTCCGTTTGCCTGATCAAGGCTGCGTGCTGCTGGTTGATCCAGCGATGAACCCGCAGCAGGTGTTTTAAAGCATCGGCCCGAAAAGTGGATTGCGGTTTTCGGGAGAGCCGATGCAAACACAAAGGGTTAGATCATCGGACCGGATAGGGTTTCCGGTCCGATGATCTGATGAACTGATCCTTCAAACCGGCGTCGTCCCGATCGACCGGCCGCGCCATCACGGCCACCTTGGGTCAGCTGATGCCTGCCGGACAGCGGCGCCATATCTCGGCGCCGGCAGAACCGATCGTCACCCGCACCTGGGTCTCGCCTTGAAGCACCATATCGACGGGCGCGCCGGCATCCGCCTCTCCGGGAGGCAAGGTGAAGCTGAACCTGTGCCGCGTGTAGGTCCCCGACAGCGTCAGGCCCTTGGTGGTGGTGACCGAGGGGCCCTCGATGGCGAAGCGCTGCCCATGTCCGGAACACCAGGCGCCGTCGATCGCATCGGCGCGGGCTGGGTTCACCGCCCCGACCGTTACGGCTGCGGCGGCCGCCAGAGCCAAGCAACCCCTATGCATCGGCGCTACCTCCGTGATGACTCGGTGGTGAAGAGGGGCGTTGCATCCCAGCCGTCCGCCACCATGAGGGAAGGCCATGCCAAAGTGAAGCTTGGATTGTAATTGGAATAATTCTAAACTAGATGGATGGCGCAATCCTCACATCGACCCGATCGGGATGATTCCACCATGACGACCATCACCGGTTCCGCGCCGCTTTGTCCTGCCAGCGCGCAGCCTTGCACCTGCTTTCGCCCGTTCGAGCGCTCCTGCTCGGCTAGCGCGGCCGAGCAGGCCAGGCGCGCTCCAGGCTGGTTTGGCGGCCGCGTGCCGCGCGCGCTGATGCTGTTCGGTCACGACCTCGAGACCATCGAGGTTCTGCGGATCGCGGTTGTCGCCGTCTCGGCCGTGCTGATCTGGTTTCAGGTCGTCCGACCCGTGGCAGGCTGGGATCTCGTTGGCGTCGGCGGCTTGCTGTTCGGAGCCTGGCCGATCGTCCGCGAGGCGATCGAGAACATCAAAGAGCGGCGAATGACCATGGAGCTCTCCATGTCGATCGCCATTGTGGCGGCCGCCGCGATCTCTGAATTCTTCACCGCGCTGGTCGTCACCTTCTTCGTGCTCGTGGCCGAGGAGCTGGAGCATCTGACGGTGGACCGTGGGCGGGCCGCGATCGCCGACCTGATCGACGTGATGCCGCATGAGGCGACCGTGCGCCGCGACGGCGTCATCTCGGTCATTCCCATCGACAGTATCGTGGTTGGCGACCGCGTCCTGGTCGCTCCCGGCGAGAATATTCCTGTCGACGGGCTCGTCCGGTCGGGCCTGTCCTATGTCGATCAGGCGCGGATCACCGGCGAGTCGATGCCGATCAAGCGCAGCGAAGGCGATGCCGTCTTCGCGGGCTCGATCAACCAGTCGGGTGCGCTCGATATCCAGGTCAACCGCGTCGGACGCGACACCAGCTTCGGGCGTATCATTGACGCGATCGAGAACGCGGAACAGTCCCGCGCGCCGGTCCAGCGCCTCGCCGACCAGCTCGCCGGCTATCTCGTCTACTTCTCCTTCGCCGCGGCGATCGTCACCTACCTGCTCACCGGAAACATCCGCGACACGATCTCGGTCATCATCGTCGCCGGCGCCTGCGGCGTCGCAGCCGGCACGCCCCTGGCGGTACTGGGTGGCATCGGCCGTGCCGCGCGCAACGGCGCGATCATCAAGGGTGGCGTGCACCTTGAGATGCTCGGCCGCATCGACACGATCGTGCTCGACAAGACGGGGACGCTGACCTTCGGCGAGCCGCGGGTTCTCGAGATCCATCCGGCGCCCGGCCGTAGCGAAGGGGAGTTGCTGAGGCTGGCGGCTTCGGCCGAACTGCGCTCCGAACATCCGCTGGCCAAGGCGATCGTCGCGGAAGCGCGGGCGCGCGAGATTGCGGTGCCGGAGCCCGATCGCTTCGACTACACGCTCGGTCGCGGCGTCTCGGCGCAGATTGGCGAGGATCGTATCCTGATCGGCAGCGTCAAGCTGCTGCAGGCCGATGGGATCGAGGCTCCCGCGGGTCGGGCCGGCAACGCCGTCTCGTCCGAGATCTGCGTCGCGATCAACGGCCTCTATGCGGGCTCCTTCGCAGTGGCCGACGAAGTCAGGCCGGAGGCGGCCTCTGCCATTCGCGCCCTGCATGCCTTGAATATCCGCACCATTCTGCTGACCGGTGACAATGCCAGGGTTGCCGACAGCGTCGGGGCCAGTCTGGGCATCGACACGGTCGAGGCCGGCATGCTGCCCGAGCAGAAGCTGGAGCGCGTGCGGACCCTGGTCGCCTCCGGTGCCAAGGTCGCCATGCTGGGCGATGGCATCAATGACGCGCCGGCGCTGACGGCTGCAAGCGTCGGCATCGCGATGGGGTCCGGGACCGACGTCGCCAAGGAGAGCGCGGATATCGTGCTGCTGGCCAACGACCTGGAGCGTCTGGTCGAGACGGTTCGCATCGCCCAGCGCACGCGCGGCGTCATCTGGCAGAACTTTTCAGGCACAATCGCGGTGGATGCCCTGGGCATCGCCATGGCGGCCTTCGGCTTCCTGAATCCGTTGCTGGCCGCGTTCATCCACGTCTCGTCCGAGCTGATCTTCATCTCGAACTCCGCGCGGCTGCTGCCGGCCGGCGAAAAGCGGGTGACGGCAGCAGCCGGGAGAGAGTCTTAAGTACCGGACCGGCGCCAGCCGCGGATCCTTGGGGGAGGAACCTAGACCTGATGCCCGACGAGCGCGCCGATCGCCCAGGTCGCGGCCATCGCGATGGCGCCCCAGAACGTCACGCGCAGGGTCGGCTTGACGATGCCGGCTCCGCCGACGACGGCGCCGATCGAGCCAAGCAGGGCAAGGCAGACGAGCGAACCACCTGAGACCGCCCAGCCGATCGATCCCGCGGGCACGACGAGGGCGAGCAGCAAGGGGACGGCTGCGCCCGTTGCAAACGTGACGGCCGAAGTCAGCGCCGCCTGGACAGGCCGCGCGATCATGTGCCCGGCGAGACCAAGCTCGTCGCGTGAATGCGCTTCGAAGGCATCCCTGGCCGTCATCTGCTCCGCGACCTTGCGGGCGAGCGCCGGTTCGACGCCGCGCTCCACGTAGATCTGCGTTAGCTCGGCCAGTTCCGCCTCGGGCTGCTCGGCGAGTTCGCGCCGTTCACGCGCCATGTCCGCCTTCTCGGTGTCCGACTGGGAACTGACGGAAACATATTCGCCAGCCGCCATCGACATGGCGCCGGCGACGAGCCCGGCGACGCCCGCGACCAGCACCTCGTTGGCGCTCTTGGCCGCCGCCGCGACGCCCACGACGAGGCTTGCCGTCGAGATGATGCCGTCATTGGCACCGAGCACGGCGGCGCGAAGCCAGCCGATCCGCTCGACAAGATGATTTTCACGGTGGAGCGGATACATGGCGTCGGTCCTTGCGGTTGGCCGGGCCGCTCAGTCGAAGCGCGAACCGCGGGGCGTGACCAGGGGCAGCATACGCGAGAGCGTTGCATCCTTCAGGACGAGGTGATGGGCAATCGCTGCCAGCGCATGGACGCCAGCCAGCACCATGAAGAGATGGGCGGCCACGACATGCGCGTCCTTGAGAGTCTTTGCCAGAGCGGTGTCGAGCGCGACCGGCGATGGAATGGTGGCGAGCCAGAAGAAGTCGACGGGACGGCCCCTCATCCAGGCCGCGAAGAGCCCGATCAGGGGGATCGCCAGCATCGCCGCGTAAAGACCGAGATGTGCGATCTTCGCAGCCAGTTCCACCATCGGCGCGGCCGGCAGCGCCTCGGGTGCGGGCGTCATGCTGCGCCAGCCGATGCGCACCACCGTCAATGCGATCACGAGAAGACCAATCGACATATGGAGCGTGAGCAGCCACGGGCGGTCGCCCTTCGGGAATTCGTCGCGCACGAGCCCTATTCCGTAGGCCGCGACGACGGCGAGCGCGATGACCCAGTGAAGGCTGATGGTGAACCTGTCGTATCGGCGTGTCGGCATCGGGAAATCCTCATGGCAGGAGCTGAAACTGAGAGCAGGGGCTGGAGAGGGGGCCTGACGGCTGGTCAGTCGTCGTCGCCATCCCGCGTGACGCGTTCGAGCGTTTCAGGATCGAATTTCGCCTTGATGCGGCGGCCGGCTTCGTCGGCCGCGCGGACCTTGTAACAGCCGTGGTCGGTCTTGATCCGCATGGTGGTCCAGCCTTCGGCCCGGAGCTTTTCGACCAGTGCCTCGCGCGGCTTCCACTCCGTCATCGGAGCAAGGCAGCGTTGGCCGGCGTAAGCGGGAGCCGTCACCCCGAAGAGGAGGCCGAGTGCGGCGGCTGGCAGGGCGCGCTTCATGAAACCTGTCCTCCACGGGTTGGGCCGATGGCCCCTTCCATCACGCCAAGCTGACACCCACCTGAACGGCGGATGCGATTGCGTTCAGCCCGCTGTCAGGTTTGTGCCATAGACGGGCGAATGGTCCCCGGAGGCTGCGGAACCCGGCATGCGTGTGCTTCTCGTCGAGGACGATCCGATCCTGGGTCCAGCGGTGCGCGACCAGGTCGCAGCCGACGGACATGGCGTGGATTGGGCGAGCCGGATTGCGGATGCCACGGAGTTCATCCGGCTTGCGAGCTACGACCTGATCCTTCTCGACCTGATGCTGCCGGACGGGCGTGGGCTCGACCTGCTCCGCGCCAGACGGCAGGCCGGCGACGCGACCCCGGTGATCGTCCTGACCGCGCGCGACCAGGTCTCCGATCGGATCGCGGGGCTGAACGCCGGGGCGGACGATTATCTCGTCAAGCCGTTCGATCTGGCGGAGCTCTCCGCACGCCTTAGCGCCGTGGCGCGCCGCTATGGCGGCAATCCCAATCCCCTGCTGCGGATCGGAGATCTGACGCTCGATCTTGCGGCGCGCACCATCGCCAGGGATGGCCGCAGCATCGCCCTGACCGCGCGCGAATGGGCCCTGTTCGACGCCTTCCTCCAGCGCCCGGCCATGCTTTGCTCCAAGGCGCTGCTCGAAGAGCGGCTCTACGCCTTCGATTCCGAGGTCGAGAGCAACACGATCGAGGTCTATGTCGGGCGTCTGCGCAAGAAGCTCGGCGCCCATGTGATCGAGACCGTGCGTGGCATGGGCTATCGTCTCGGTGCGACAGCCGTCGCAGGATCGGGCAAGGCGAGGCCATGACGAGATTCGCGTTGCCGCCCAGGGGCAGCCTGCAACGCCGGCTCGCCTTGTCCCTGACCGGCGGCGTCATGGCGCTGTGGCTCCTGGCAACGCTGGGCGCCGGCTTGCTCCTGCGCCATGAGATCGACGAGGTCTTCGACAGTGCCTTGCAGGAGGTGGTCCAGCGCGTGCTGCCGCTCGCCTATACCGAGGTTCTCAACCGCGATGCGGATGCAGAGCCCGGGCCCCAGCAGATCGCATCGGTCGGCGCACATCGCGAATACATCACCTATGTCGTGCGCGATGCGGCCGGGCGGAGCCTGCTGCAGTCGCATGACGCAGACCCGGCGCAGTTTCCGCCGAACCCCGCGCATGGCTTCAGCGACGGACCGAGTTCGCGTCTCTACACGGAGGTCGCCGTCAGCGGCACACTTGTCGTCACCGCCGCCGAGCGACCGGGCCACCGCCAGAACGCGGTGCGCGACGCCATCAAGGTGCTGGCCTGGCCGCTGCTGCTGCTTCTGCCTCTCGGCATCGCCGGAACCTGGGCGCTGGTCGCCTTCTCCCTGCGGCCGGTCGTGGCCTTCAGGCGCGAGATCGAGGCGCGCGGCGATGGTCATCTGGCGCCGGTCGCGGTCGCGGCACTGCCCTCGGAGATCGCACCGGTGGCAGAGGCCGTGAATGCGCTGATGGCGCGGATGCGGCGGGCGCTGGATGCCGAGCGCAGCTTCACCGCCAACAGCGCCCATGAATTGCGCACGCCGGTCGCTGCCGCCCTCGCGCAGACCCAGCGCCTCAGGGCCGAGCTTCCGGAGGGGCCGGCCCGCGCCCGCACGAAGGAGATCGAGACGGCGCTGCAACGGCTGGCGCGCCTGTCCGAGAAGTTGCTCCAGCTCGCCAAGGCCGAGGGGGGCGGGTTGCTTTCGGAAGTGCCCCAGGACCTCGTGCCCGTGCTCGCTCTCGTTCTGCATGACCTTGAGGACCAGGGCAGGGTCGAGCTCTCGCTGCCGGCAGAGGAGCGGTTCGTCTCGACCCTCGACATCGACGCCTTTGCGATCCTCGCGCGCAACCTGATCGAGAATGCGCTGAAACATGGCTCCCCGACCCGGGTGGTGCGGGTGAGCTTGACGCAGGACGGGAGTTTCAGTGTGACCAGCGCCGGGCCGGTGCTGTCGCAGGAGGTCCTCGACGGCATGACGCACCGCTTCACGCGCGGCACGACGATGGCCGACGGTTCGGGGCTCGGCCTCTCGATCGTGCAGACGATCATGCGCGGTGTCGGCGGCGAGCTCGCCTTCTGCTCGCCCGCCCCGGGACAGGCGGATGGCCTCGAGGTCCAGGTGCAACTCCCCGGCCTGAAGCCGACAGCCGGCTGAGCGCCCTTCGGTCCCGTCGCCAGGACGCGGCCCGGGCGGTGCGGAGCGGCAACCCTCGGTTGCCCCTATCGACAGGCGTGAATGGGAGCCGTTTCCGGCGATCGGGGCCCTGGAGCTCCGCTGCCTGTCACCTTCGCGCAGCGCGCGCCCGCGCAATTTCCCGATACAGCGCCTCTGGCGACACCCCGATCTCGGTCGCGATATGGCGCCAACCTCCCTTGGCCGGCAGAGGGCCGTTCCAGGCGATCCATGCGTCGAGCCTGGCCTTGACCGTCTTCAGGGAGGCTATCTCGGCATGCAGTCGTGCCCGCTGCACTTCATGAGCGAGATGGCTGGCCCAGGTTTCGGCAAGCACCGGATCATGCGCCAGGGCCTGCTTCAGATCGCGCCGCGAGACCGCCTGCGTGACAGCCGCGGTCTCGGCGCGCCCGTCACAATGATATTGCTCGGAATAGAGCGAGGCTTCGGCCAGAATGGCCCCAGGCAGCGCTCGCTGAAGGATCAGCGCGGCCCCATCATCCTGGTGCCGGATGAGATGGAGGCAGCCGGAATGGACGACATGAACCAGCCGGACGGGGTCACCGCGATGGAAAACGGCGTCCCCCGCGCAAAATTCGCATGTCTGCGTGGAAAGCCCCTTCAGGAGCGCAATTGCTGGTTCGGGCATGATCGCTATCATGTTCAGCGTCTTGGCGGCATGGCAAGCGTATTCCACACAAGGAGACCAGCATGATCCGCTCCATTGCTTTCCTCGCCTGCCTGCTTCCCGCAGCCGTGCTGGCGCAAACGCATTCCGGCCATCACGGCGGCGGAGCAACCCCTGCTGCGAGCCAGCCGATGACGCAAGACTCCGGTGGGCCTGGCCTGCGTCCGACGCAACCGGGGCAGGGGGCGTTCGCCGCGATTCAGGAGATCGTCGAAATCCTGGAACAGGACCCCAGGACCGATTGGTCCAAGGTTGACATCGAAGCGCTGCGGCAGCACCTTGCCGACATGAGCGCCGTGACATTGTCGTCCGAGGTCAAGGCCGAGGCGGTCGAAGGGGGGAGGCGGTTTACCGTCACCGGAACTCCGCCCGTGCGAGATGCCGTGCGACGCATGGTGCTCGCGCACGCCGCCACGATGAATGACCGGGAGGGTTGGCGCTTCGAGGCGGCGCCTATCGAGAACGGGGCGACCATCACGGTGCGCGTTCCCGCCAAGGATGCAGCCAAGCTCAAGGGACTGGGTTTCCTGGGCGTCATGACGCGGGGCATGCATCATCAGGAACATCATCTCATGATCGCCAGGGGTGACCGCCCACACCAGTGAGCCGCAGCGATCCGGACCAGAAGCGGTACCGGCCTTGGGACGACGACGCAGGGCTTGTCTTGCGTGCGGTCGGGGGCCTGTCGGGCTGCATCGCCTGAATATGACTGGGCTGGTTCCAGCCGATACGCTGCCGAAGTAGTTTTGTCGCCGGGCTGAACGGCGCTGCCGCCTTCGGTGCCGGGCTGGCCCTGCTGCTTTGTGCAGGCGCAGCATGGGCGTTTCGGCCCTCGCGGGCGGCAGGCTGAGCCCAATGGCCGCCCGCCGCCGATCTCTCTGTAACGTCCTTGTTTCGGTCTAGCTCCAGAAGCCTTCCTGATAGGCGCGGGGCGAGAAATCCGTCTCGTCCTGCTGCTCCTCGTGGTCCTCTTGGGGCTCGCGTTCTGTCTCGACTGTGCAGTCGGAAACGTGCCTGTCCAGCATCGAATCTCTCCTTTCAGATTGTGAGGGAGGGTGCTTAGGCAGTCCCTATATGACCATTTATGCTGCATCGCACAAGACAAAGGCGGTGCGCCCCGCATGCGTCCAGCGCGGGAACAAATCAGTTACAACCGTGTTGCTATGATTCCCCCGCAATGCGGAGTTGTTGTGTTTTGCCGCGACGCGGCCTTGAAGATTGGATCCGAGATGAACCGAAAGACCTTCCTTGCGAGCGTGCTGGGTGCGATCGCGATCGCAGGTGCAGCCGTTGCCTCTCCCACGCCCGCCAGTGCCGAAGCTTTGCCCGCTGGCCTGGCCGCCGGCCTCGACCGGCAGCCGGCCGAATACAGCATGACCGCCGCCAAGGAGCGCCGGTTGATGATGATGCAGGAAGCCAATCGCCAGCAGCGCTATGGTCGCGGCGGATATGGCCCGCGCCCCGGCTACGGGCCGCGCCCTGGCTACGGCCCGCGGCCTGGCTATGGACCACGCCCTGGTTATGGCCCCGGCTATGGCCCGCGCCCCGGCTACGGCCCGCGCCCTGGTTATGGCCCCCGTCCCGGATATTACGAACGCTGGTGATCCAAAGCCTGTCCGGACACGCATGGCCCGGCCAGGCCTGATCATCCACCAGGGGGAATTTCCCTGTCTGCCTTGCCGATCGTGGCCCGCCGTTTCGAAGGGAATGGCGGGCCTTTCATGTCCGGGCCTTGGCTGCAGGGAGGGGGCGGGTTCGCTGCCAGCACCGTGGGATTCGTGATCGGCGTGGCACTCGGAATGCTGACATGGCGGTCGATCTGGAGGGCGAGCCTGGCCGGCTGGCAGGTTAACCGCCGAAGATTAGACAATTCCCGGCCCGGTGCCCTAAGTGTCGGGGGCGAACGACTTTAGGTTGAGGGCCTGCCTTGGAAGCTCTGGTGATTCTCGGCCTTGCCGTCATTGGCTTCCTCATCGCCATTCCCTGGGCCGCCTTCTCCTCCCTCTCGCGCGCCAATCGCGCGCTGGCCCTGGTCGCAAAGCAGCAGGAAGAGATCGACCAGCTCCGGCTTGCCCTCTCCACGCTCCGCGAAGCCCACGGCGAAACCGGTCAGGCGGAGGCCGAGGCAGAGGACGAGGCCGTCCCTGCGGAATGGCTGCATCGCGAGCTTGCCCCGGCAGAGGATCCAACCTTCACGGCCGAGGCCGTGCCGCCGACGCCACTGGAGACCGCGGCGGATCCCATGCTCGCCGCCCCGCAGCCTGCCGACGCATTCGCAGCCGACGCGCTGGCGCTGGAACAGGCCGCCGCGATGACGGAGCTGGCGCGGGACGCGGAGGCCGAGGCCCCGCCGTCGCTCGATGCCTTTGCAACGCCTGAACCTGTGCCATCCGCGCCCCGCCGCGATTTCGAGGAGGCCATCGGTTCGCGCTGGGCCGTCTGGGTCGGCGGCATTGCGCTCGCCTTCGGCGGGCTCTTCCTGGTCCGCTATTCCATCGAGGCCGGCGTCTTCGGCCCCGGCATGCGGCTGCTGATGGGCGCAGCCTTCTCCCTCATTGCAGCCGTGGCCAGCGAGTGTCTCAGGCGGAGCGATCGACTTGCCCATCTCGGCGAGAGGCCGGGCGCGCTCGGCCGGCTCGGCGGGGCCAATATCCCTGCGGTTCTCGCCGGCGTCAGCGTGCTCAGCGGCTTCGGCGTCGTCTACGCGGCCCATGCGATCCACGGCTTCATCGGGCCGGCCCTGGCTTTCACGCTGATGGGACTGATCGGGCTCGCGGCGCTCGCCGCGTCCTTGCTCCACGGCCCGGTACTCGGCCTGTTCGGCCTGGTCGGTTCCTACGCGACGCCGCTGCTGGTCGCGAGCAGCGCGCCGAACTTTCCGGCGCTATCCGTGTTCCTCGCCCTCGTCACGGCCGTCGCCTTTCTCATCCATGCGTGGCAGCCGAGCCGCGTGGTGACGCTTGGCGCCATCGCCGGCCATGGCATCTGGACAGCCCTGATCGGGCTGTCCGGGGAGAGCCCGACCTGGTCATCCCTCCTGCTCGTCGTCGGGGCTGTGCTGGCGCTCGTGCTTCTGAAGGAATGGCCGAAACTGAAGGGCGGCACAGCCAGAAGCGCCTGGCCGGTCGCCGGCTTCGACGGCATCGGCCTTGCCGCGATCGCCACGCCGCTGGTCCTGTCCGGGGTGCTGTGGACTGCCGATGGCGGGCCCGTCATGCTGCATCTCGCCATCCTGACGACCGTGCTGGTCGCCAGCATCTCAGCCGTCCGGTACGGCGATCTTGCCCCGCTGGCGCCGCTCGCCGCGGCCGCCGCTTCCGGCATGGTTCTGCTCTGGCCCAACGTGCAGGGCGCCTTCGGGCTCTCGCCGGACATCGTCCTCGACATCGTCAGGCTGAGCATCACCGGCAATGCCGGGCCGGGCATCCGGTGGACGGCGGCGCTACTCGCCCTGATCGTGGGCGGCTTGCCCTTTTACGCACTGCTCCTGCGCAAGGGCGCCGGCGCCGGCGGCTTCATCATCCGCGGCTGCCTCGGCTTCGCCTCCGCGCTCGGGCCGATCTGCCTGCTGCTGGCGACGGCGCTCCGGAGCAACGGTTTCGAGCGCTCGACGGGCTTTGCGGCGCTCTCGCTTCTGCTTGCTGCCGCCCTGTTCGCCGCCTCCGAATTGCTGCTGCCGGTCGAGCGGCGCAGCACGCGCTCCCGGACAAACCCGCTGGCATTGATCGGCTCGGCCGCCTATGCCGCCGGCGGCGCGATCGCACTTGGCCTCGCCGTCGCCTTTGCCCTGCGCGAGACCTGGCTCGTCGTCGGGCTTGCGGTCGCGGCGGCCGGCGTCGCGATCATCGCCAGCCTGCGGCCGATCCCGCTTCTGCGCAGCATGTCTGCCGCCCTGGCGACAGCGGCGCTCGCGCGCCTGGTCTGGCAGCCGATCGTCTCCGACATGGGCTCCTGGCCGCTCGTCAACTGGGTCATCCCGGCCTATGCCGGGCCGGCCCTGTGCTTTGCGATCGGCGCGCTGGCGCTGCGTGGCAAGCAGGACCGGCCGCGCAGCGTCTTTGAGGCCCTGGCGGCCTTCTTCGGCGCGGCCTTCATCCTGCTCGAGATCCGGCAGTTCTTTGCCGGCCCCGAGCTCGTCCCGGACATCAGGCTGATCGCCGGCCATTATTCCGGCCTGCCGCGAAACCGCCTGTTCGAGGAGGCTGTCGCCCATGTCGTGGCGCTCGGCCTGATCGGCACTGGACTGCAGGTCCTGGCGCGCCGCCTGGGCGGGCGCGTCTTGCGGCCGGCGGCCGATATCACGGCGGCCCTCCTGCTTCTGCTCAGCCTCGCTGGGCTCTGCGGCCTGCTCAATCCGCTCTTCGACGGCACGGCGGTGCTCGGGCCTCCGATCTTCAACCGGCTCCTTTTCTATGTCCTTGCCGGCGGCGCGCTCGGCCTGCTCGGCTTCCGGCTCGATCGCGGGCAGGCGCGCTCGCGCATCGGCGAATGCCTGACCGCCTGCGCAGCGGTGCTGGTCTCGCTTGGCGCCGTCCTGATCGTCCGGCAGGGTTTTGCCGGCCCGGAACTGGCGCCGCGCTCGGTCGAAACGGTCGGCTTCATCGAGGCAGTCATCGTGACGATCACGTTGCTCGCCCTCACTGCAGCCGCGCGCATCTGGCACGAGGCGGCGCAGAACCGCGTCACCCGTTGGGTCCTGCGCGTGCTCGCTTTCGCCGCCGTCGGCTGGGCTGCCCTGGCGCTCGGCATCGTCCGCAATCCGCTGTTCGACCAGAGCGGCGTCTCCGGCCCCATCATCTTCAACCGCATCCTCTGGGGCTATGGCGCGGTTGTGCTCGCCTTTGCCGGCGCAGCCTTCTGGTTGCGCGATGCGCGGCCCAGAATCAGCCGGGCCTTCGCGTGGACGGCATGGGCGGGCACGGCGCTCTGCGCCTTCCTGCTGCTGCGCCACGGCTTCCATGGTCCGCTGCTGGTCTCAGGCGAGCCGGTCACGCTGGCCGAGGCCGGCTGCTACGCCGCGATCGCTTTCATCATGGCCATTGCGGCGATGATCGCCGGCACGGTGACGATCCAGGGCCGCGCTGTCCCCTTGCGCCCGGAGAGCGCGGCGATCGCCTCCTGCGCCGTCTTCGCGGTTCTCTCGGGCGTCGTCGCCAATCCGCTGCTGAGCGAGGTTCCGTTGGCGGGCCTGTTCATCCTCGACAATGCCCTGGTCGGTTATCTCATGCCCGCGCTGCTTGCTTTCGCTGCGGCGCGCTGGACGCGCGAATTCGTTGCGGCGGCCCTGCCGCGACGGATCTTCGGCGGCACGGCGATCATCGGGGCGCTCGCCTATGTGCTGATCGAGGTGCGGCGCTGGTTCGTCGGCCCCGATCTCCTGGCCGACGGCATCGGTGCGACCGAACTCTACGCCTATTCGGCGGCGATCCTGCTCTATGGCGTCGCGCTGCTGGCGCTCGGCTTCCGCTTGCAATCGAAGGATCTGCGTCTGGCCTCGCTTGCGGTCGTCACCATCGCGATCTGCAAGGCCTTTCTGGTCGACATGTCCGGGCTGGAAGGCCTGTTGCGGGCGCTCTCCTTCATCGGCCTCGGCGCCAGCCTGGTCGGCATCGGGCTCGCCTATCAGCGCTTGCTGCAGCGGGAGAATGCGCAGCAGGGCGCGGCGATCCGGGAAAGCGGGGCCGCAACGGAAGGGGGCTAAAGCATCAGCCCCAAAAGTGGATTGCGCTTTTTCGGAAAAGCCGATGCAAACACAAAGGATCACATCATCGGATCGGATACGATTTCCTGTCCGATGATGTAACGCGGTTGCTGCCGCAGCCGCATTCCTGGGGAGAGCTGCGACCGTCCTCGGATCAGCCGAGAAGGCCGGTCTCGCTGAGGATGACCTTGATCGCCGCCGCTTCCTCGGCGTTGAGGGAGCGTTGCGGGCGGGCCATCGTGTTGGTGTCGATGATGCCGAGAAGCTGCATCGCCGTCTTGAACGCGCCGACGCCGGCCGAGCCGGCGCTGGTCCGGCCGAGCGAGATCCAGACCATCTCGAACAGGCGGCAGAGCCGTTCCTGCTCCTTGCGGGCCTCGTCCCATTGGCCTGCCTGAGTGAGCCGCCAGAGCTTGACGTAGCCTTTGGGGTCGACATTGGCGAGACCGGGGACCACGCCCTGGGCGCCCATCAGCGCGGCGTTGTCGACAACGATCTCGGAGCCCGTCATCGCGAAGAAATCCGGCATGTCGGCGAGATCCTGCCGGACGAAACGGAAATTGCCGTCATCGCCGCTGGAATCCTTCAGGCCGGCCACGGTGCCTTCGCGGGCGAGTGTGACGGTCGTCGCGCGCTCCAGCTTGATATGGACGCAGACGGGAATGTCGTAGGCGATCACCGGGCAGTCGACCGCCTCGCGCACATAGCGGAAATGGTCGATCGTCTCGGCCTGGTTGGTGCGGGTGTAGAAGGGGGCGGTCACGACCAGCGCATCGGCGCCGGCCGATTGAGCCGCCCTGGCGTGCTGGATGACGCGGTCGGTCGTCGGGTCGATCGCCCCGGCAAAGATCGGGACGCGGCCGTTATTGATCTTCACGGCATGCTCGATGATCCTGCGGCGCTCGTCATCGCCGTGGAAGACGACCTCGCTGGTCGATCCGAGCACGAAGAGCCCGTCGACGCCACCCTCGAGTAGATGCTCGATCACCCGGGTGAAGGAGGGGTAATCGACCCGGAAATCTCGCGTCAGCGGGGTGACGACCGGGGGAACCACACCGTGGAAACGTGCCATGGACCGAAACTTTCTCTGCGTTGATCAGGTGATGTCGGCGCGGGGATCGAAGGCGTCGCGAAGCCCGTCTCCGATGAAATTGATGGCGAGTACGGTGGCGACCAGCGCGGCGCCTGCCGGCATCCACTGCCAGGGGTGCAGTTCCAGCACGACGGTCGAGCGCGCGGCCCTCAGCATGTTGCCCCAGCTCGCTTCGGGCGGGACGATGCCCATGCCGAGAAAGGAGAGGCCGGCTTCGAGCAGGATCGCATTGGCGACCTGCACGGTGGCGTAGACCACGAGGATATCGAGCGAGTTCGGCAGGGCATGGCGCCAGAGCAGGTGCCCGAGACCGGCCCCGAAGCCGCGCGAGGCGACGACGAAATCGCGTTCGCGCAGCTCGAGCAGGCGCGCCCGCACCATGCGCGAGAGCACCGGCCAGGAGAGCAGGGAGATCACGAAGATCGTCGGCAGGATGCCCGTGCCGGTGATCGAGGCGAGCACCAGAAGCAGGATGACCGGCGGCAGAGTCATCGCGAGATCGACAAGGCGCATGATCACGCCGTCGAGGGCCCGCCCGCCGAACGCCGCAACCGCGCCGACGACGAAGCCGACGCAAAGCGAGATCGCGACCGAGACCGAGGCGATCAGCAGCGAGATCCGCCCACCCTGCAGCAGGCGGGCCAGCGTATCGCGGCCGACGCCGTCGGTGCCGAGCCAATGGGAAGCCGTCGGCCCGGAGTTCAGCGCCCGCAGATCGATGCTGTTGGGCGCATGGCGCCACCAGAGCGGGTAGGTCAGCACGGCGAGCAGGACGGGCGCCAGGATGAGCAGTCCCGCGATCGCCGCGCGATTGCGAAGAAAGCGCCCGAGCGCGCGCTGGAGCGGGCTCCGGCTGCTGCCTCGCAGAGGGACCGCGCTCGCGGCGATCGGCGCATCCGCGTTCATTATCTCACCTGGATGCGCGGATCGACCACCGCATAGGCAAGGTCGGTCAGAAGGTTGACCAGGATGACGCCGGCACCGATCAGCAGCGTCGCGCCCATGATCACGGGGTAGTCGCGGGTCTCGACGGCCTTGACCATCAGGAGCCCCATGCCCGGCCAGTCAAAAACGCTTTCGATGAAGATCGCGCCGCCGATGGCGATGCCGATGGTCGAGCCGATCAGGGTGATGACGGGCAGGATGGCGTTGCGCAGGGCATGCCGGACGATGACCGCAAATTCGCCGACGCCCTTGGCCCGCGCCGTACGCAGATAATCCTGGTTCAACACCTCGATCATCGAGGAGCGCATGTAGCGCATGAACAGCGCGGAATAGACGACCGCCAGCAGCGAGGCGGGCAGGATGAGATGGGCCAGGAGATCGGAGAGCGAGAAGGGGGCGCCCGGCGTCAGCATCCCGCCCGAGGGAGCCCAGGGCAGCACAACCGCGAAGACATAGAGGCCGAGCAGGGCGTTGAGGAAGGCCGGCGTCGAGATCGTGACGAAGGCGACCAGGCCGAGCCCGATATCGATGGCGGAGTTGCGCTTGACCGCCCCAATGACGCCGGCCGCGATGCCGAACACGATCGCCATGGCAAGCCCGGTCAGCATCAGCAGCAGGGTCGGCCCGGTGCGTTCGACCAGCAGCGGCAGCACGCGCACGCCGGCCCTGTCGATGGAGTAGCCGAGATCGCCGGCGAGCGCTGCGCCAAGCCAGGCGAGATATTGTACTGGCCAGGACCGGTCGAGGCCGAGCCGTTGGCGCAGCGCGTCCATCTCGGTCTGGCTTAGCGGCGCGAGCGGGTTCAGATAGGCGTCGACCGGGTCGCCGGGGGCCAGGCGCAGCAGCACGAAGACCAGGATGCTGAGCGCGATCAGCATCATCAGGCCGGCGGCGAGCCGTTTCAGATAGAAGCCAAGCATGGATCAGTCCGTCGTCGAAGGGACGAGGGAGGGCCTTTTCGGCCCTCCCGCCGGCTCAGGGCGCGATCGACCATTTCTCCGGCGTGGCCGCGAACGGCCCGCCGCCCGGCGCCGGCGTCCAGACGAAGTCCTTGAGCTTGACCGAGGCGACGCCATAGCGATTGGCGACCCACATCGTGCCCCAGGGCAGGGTCTTGTTCATGACGGCGCAGACGTCCTGGTATTTCGTCGTCGCCTTGGCCTGATCGGTCTCGGCGACGGCTGCGTTCAGCGCGCCATTGAGCTCGGGGATCTTGATCTGCAGGAAGTTCTGGCCGACGGGCGGGATCTGGCTCTCGTTCAGCCCGAGATTGAGCGTTCCGGGGTCGGGGCCGTTCTGCAGGCCGGCATAGACCAGCGGGAAATCGGCCGGGTTCGACGTCCGGGACATGGCGATGGCGTTATAGCCCGCGGGGTCCAGGGCGCGCGGCACGACATTTATGCCGACCTGGGCGAGCATGGACTGGACGGCGGCCATGACATTGGCGGTCAGCGGGTTGTTGTAATAGGTCAGCCAGGTGATCGGCTTCGTGCCGTTGATCTTGTCCCAGCCGGCTTCCTTGAGCAACTGCGTCGCCTTGGCCGGGTCGTAGGCATAGGCGTCGAGCCCCTTCGGGATCAGGCTGCCTTCGACATAGCCGCAATCGGCCTTCTTGGCGGCACCCTTGTAGAGGCTGTCGATGATCGCGTTGCGGTCGATCGCATGCATCACCGCCTGGCGGACGCGGATGTCGTTCCAGAGCGGCACCTGGTTGTTGAAGCCGATATAGTTGGCGACATAGGAGGCGCCTTCGATGACCGTGAAATCCTTGTTGCCCTTGAAGGTCGGGACGTCGTCGGACTCGATATAGGTGAACTGGATTTCGCCGGCCCGCAGCGCTGAGATCGCCGCGGCCGCATTGGCGAAGTAGCGGTTGATCAGCCGGTCGACCTTGGGCTTGCCGCCGCGATAGCTCTCATGGGCTGCCAGTTCGACGAAGCGGTCGGTCTCGTAGCGCACGAATTTGAACGGGCCGGTGCCGATCGGCTTCGTCGACCAGAGCACGTTCTTCGCCATGTCCTCCGGTGCGATCGCCGAAAGCGCATGCGCCGGCAGGATCATCATCTTGGTCAGGCTGACGATCAGCGCGTTGTCGGGCCTGGAGAGCCTGACGACGACCGTGCGCGGGTCCTTGACCTCAACGCTGTCGATGGCCGCCAGGCGCGCCGACAGCAGGCTCGCGGTCTTCGGGTTCTTGTTGAGCGCGATGGTGAACTTGACGTCGTCGGCGGTGAAGGCCTGGCCGTCATGCCAGGTCTCCTGCGCCAGCTTGAACGTGTAGCTCAGCTTGTCGTCGCTGATCTCCCAGCTCGTCGCCAGGGCCGGCACGAGCTTGGTCAGGCCGGCATCATAGGTCACCAGCGGCTCGAAATAGGTGCTCAGCCAGGTGTAGCCGGCCGGCGCCGTCATCGGGTTGAAATTGCCCTGCAGGCCACCGGGGCCGACATCGAAGCCGCCGGTGATCGTCTTCATCTGGGCGATGGCCGGCGTCATCATCGTGCCGGCCAGCAACGCGGCGCCGATCAGCGCCCTATGATACGTCCTCATGGTCATCGTAACCTCCCATCAGTTCGCCGCCTTGTTGGCTGCGATTATTTTTGAGATGCCGTGATAGTGGTGGTCGAGGCGCTCGCGCGCCGTCTCGGCGTCGCGTGTCGCGACGGCCTCGACGATCTCGTGGTGATCGCGCCAGGTTGCGACCGGATCGCGATTTTCGAGATTGATGAAATCCGAGGCCTTGACGAAGGCCTGCCAGAAGATGTCGAGCAGCTTCAGCAGAAGCTGGTTGTCCTGGCAGCGGAACAAGGTGCGGTGGAAGAGCCGGTCCTCCTCGAGGAAGCTCTCGCCGGCATCGACCCTGGCCTTCATCTTTGCTGTGAGGGCGCGCAGCTCGGCGATGTCGTCGGCGCCGATCACATGCACCGTCCTGCCGATCAGAGCGCCTTCCAGCGCGCGGCGAATGGTCAGGAGCTCCTCGAAATCATCGAGCCTGCCGCGCAGGCCGAAGGCGAGGTTGTCGAGCAGCGGAGCGAAGGAAAAGTCGCTGACGAAGATGCCGATGCCGCGCCTGGTCTCGACGATGCCGACCGATTCCAGCGCCTTGACCGCCTCGCGCACTGAGTTGCGGCTGACGCCGAGCTGCTGGGCGAGGTCGTTCTCCGGCGGAAGCTGGCTGCCCGGAGGCAGGCCGCTCTCGTCGATATAGGCCTTGACGCTTTCCAGCACGGAGACGTGCAGCGATTGCGGCTTCACCAGGGGTCTGATCGTCCGGGTCACGGTCTTCGACCTCATCCTGTGGCAGCGGCCGCGCCCGAGAGCGCCGGCGGCTTCCGCCCGATTGTTGAACGATATCTACTTGTAGGATATCCGTGAAGTCAACAAGTCGGCAGGAGGGGAAACGACGATGTCGGGAAAGCTCGACCGGGCGGGCAGGTGGGGCGCGCTGCGCGGCAATTGGGCAACCTTGCTGCTGCCGATCGAGTCGGATGGAGGGATCGATCTGTCGCGGCTCGCCGACGAGATCGACGTGCTGATCGCCGCCAGGGTCGACGGCATCTATTCGAATGGCACGGCCGGAGAGTGCCACAACCAGACCGAGGCCGAATTCGACGCGATCCAGCGCGTCCTGGCCGAGCGCTGCAGCCGCGCGAAAATGCCCTTCGTGATTGGCGCCTGCCAGCCTGATCCGAGCATCGCGCTTGACCGACTGAGCCGCGCCGTCGCGCATGCTCCGGACGGAATCCAGGTGATCCTGCCTGATTGGTGGCCGGTCAGCGATCCCGAGGCCGTGGACTTCCTGCAGATGGCCGCCGAGATGGCGGGAGACATCCCGCTCGTGCTCTACAACCCGCCGCACGCGAAGCGTGTCCTGTCGCCGGCCACGCTTGGGGCCGTGCTGAAGCAGGTGCCGCAGGTCGTCGGCATCAAGCTCGCCGATGGCGATGCGGACTGGTACGCCGAAGCGCAGGCGCATCTGGACGAATGGGCGCTTTACCTGCCCGGCCACCATCTTGCGACCGGTGTCGAGGCCGGGGTCGCAGCCGGCGCCTTCTCCAATGTCGCCTGCCTCAGCCCGCGCGGCGCGCAAGCCTGGACCGAGATGATGCTGAGCGATATCGGCGCCGCCCGCGAGATCGAGCAGCGCATCTGCGCTTTCATGGATGCGCATATTCTGCCGTTCCGGCGCGACCACGGCTATTCCAACGCCGCGCTCGACAAGCTGCTCGCCGCCATCGGCAACTGGGCGCCGGTCGGGCCGCGCCTGCGCCGGCCCTATCGCTGGATCGACGCGGCCGAGGCGGAGCGGCTGAGGCCGATCGCCCGGCGCATGCTGCCCGAGATCATGGACGCGCGCTGAACCTAACCATGCCCTGACCGGTAGCGAAGCGAGGGAGTGCCATGCCTAGGATTACCGGGGTTCGCTGCGTCCTGCTGAGTTCGCCCTATGCCGATGCCGATGAGCGCGAGATCAGGGCCTGTTTCCCGAACGGACCGAAGCGGACGATCGGCATGGTCGAGGTGACGCTGGACAATGGCGTGACTGGCCTCGGCGAAGGCTATATCGCCGTGTTCGCACCGCTGGTGTTCAAATCGATCGTAGATCTCTGCGCGCCGCTGATGCTGGGCAAGGATGGCTTCGACATTCCGCGCCGGGTCAGGGACCTGCGCTCGCTCTGCGATTACTGGTCGCTCCAGGGCGCGGCGCGCCATGTCATCAGCGCGTTCGAGAGCGCCTTGCAGGACGCCAGGGGCAAGAGCCTCGGTCTGCCCGTCCATGAACTGCTCGGCGGCGCCCAATGCGATGCCATCCCGATCTATGGCAGCGGCGGCTGCTGCGACGCGAGGCACCAGTTCATCCGCGAACTCGACTTGCTCGGCGCGAAGGGCATCGCGATCTACAAGATCCGCTCGCTCAAGGCCGACATCTGGCGGACCGTCTGGGTGCTGGAGGAAGCGGCCAGGCGCGGCATAAGGGTCGGCGTCGACATGTGCCAGAATCTGGCCGATCCGCCGCAGCCCGTCGACGATGTCGTCGCCTTCGTCGAGGCCGTGCATGGCAGGACGGCTGAGCGCATGCTCTTCCTCGAAGAGGCCGTCGGCCCCGACAGCCCCGAGGCCTTTCGCGAGCTGCGCCGGCGCATCGACGTTCCCGTCTGCGGCGGCGAGATCATCACGACGCCGAAGGAAATGATCGAGCGCATGCGTGCCGGCTCCTATGCCTTCGTCCAGCCCGACGCCTCGGTGATCGGCGGTATCAGCGCGGTGATGGAGATCTTTGCCGCGGCAGATGAACTCGCGACGGAGGTCGTCGTGCACGCCTGGGGCGGAGCGGCCGCGATCATGGCGAATTACCACGCCGCCTTTGCCGGTGGTGGCAAGCTGGTGGAATTCCCCATGCTCGATTTCCCGCTCGGCCGGGAGATGATCGGCGATCAGGGCCGGATCGAAAACGGTCGGCTCCTGCTCCCGACTGCGCCCGGCCTCGGCCTGACGCTGACGCCGGAGATGGAGGCGCGCTATCCTTTTGAGGCGAGCGCCGTCTATAGCTGCGTCCTGAAGGACTGGGGCCCGCCGCCGGACGAGGACTGGAAAGACTGTGGCGCGTCTGGTGGGTCCGCTTGATGGGAGGCGTCAGACCCTGCGGATATCCGCCGCAAGCAGAGCTTTTCCTCCGGCAGGGATCGTCCGGCCCTGGCCCCTTCCGCGAGAGATGGGGACGGGCGCTGGGACCGGCCGATCAATGCGCGCCTGCGCTGACGAAATTGCGCAGCTCCGGCGTCTGCGGGTTGGCGAAGAGCTCCCGTGACGGCCCGCTCTCCCAGATCTTGCCCTGATGCATGAAGATCGTCGTGCTGGCGACGTTGCGGGCGAAGTTCATCTCATGAGTGACGAGCAGCATGGTCATGCCGCCCTTGGCGAGCTTTTCCATCACCAGCAGCACCTCGCCGGTCAGTTCCGGATCGAGCGCGGATGTCACCTCGTCGAACAGCATCACCTTCGGCCGCATCGCGAGCGAACGGGCGATGGCGACCCGTTGCTGCTGCCCCCCGGAGAGATTGTCGGGATAGCTGTCGAATTTCTCGGACAGGCCGACCTGCGCCAGCACCTCGCGCGCCAGCGTCTCGGCCTGTGCCTGGGGCACGTTCTGCGTGATCCGCGGCGAGAGCATGATGTTCTGGGAGACGGTCAGGTGCGGGAACAGGTTGTAGCTCTGGAAGACGATGCCGACATCCTTGCGCAATTCGCGCAAGTGTTTCGGATCCTGGTCGACGACATGTCCGGCGACCTCGATGCGGCCGGACTGGATCGCCTCCAGCCCGTTGATGCAGCGCAGCAGCGTGCTCTTGCCCGAGCCGGAGCGGCCGATCAGGGCGACGACCTGCCCGGGTTCAACGGTGAGGGAGACGCCCTTGAGAACCTCGAGGTTGCCGAAGCGCTTGTGGACGTCGTCAATGAGGACGGCTGGCATTCATCACCTGTTCGAGATGGCGGCTGAGCCGGGACAAGGGGAAGCAGATCGCGAAATAGATCAGCGCGACCAGCGTGAAGATCTGGAAAGGCTGGAAGGTCGCGTTGTTGACGAGCTGGCCGGCACGCGAGAGTTCGACGAAGCCGACGACCGAGACGATCGAGGTGTTCTTCACGAGCTGGACGAGAAAGCCGACGGTGGGCGGAAGCGAGATGCGGATCGCCTGCGGCAGGATGATGTAGCGGTATTGCTGGCCGCGCGTCAGCGCGAGCGAGGCCGAGGCTTCCCATTGCTGGAAGGGGACGGACTGGATCGAGCCGCGCCAGATCTCGGCCAGATAGGCTGAGACATAGATCGAGAGCGAGGCGGACGCCGCGAGGAAGGGCGGCAGTTCCACGCCCATCGCCGAGAGCCCGTAATAGCTCATGAACAGAACCATCAACACCGGGATCGACTGGATGACCAGGATATAGCCGGCGGCGAAGCGGCGCAGCGCGGCGACCTGCGAGAGCCGCATGATCGCGAAGATGCCGCCGATCAGCCCGCCGAGGATGAAGGCGACGCTGGTCAGAACCAGCGTCCAGCCGGCAGCGCGCAGAATGAAAAGCGCTTCGGGGAGCCCGAATGTGGTCATCAGGCTGCCTCCGCCTTGACATCGACGCGGGCGAGCCCGGAGACCGGCGCGAAGAGCCGCTGGCCGAGCCAGAGCAGGAAGACCTTCAGGCTCAGCGCCAGGAGGAGGTAGATCACGGTGACGATGATATAGGTCTCGAAACTGCGGAAGGTCCGCTGCTCGATGATGGCCGCGGCGCCCGAGAGCTCCTGCACCGAGATGAAGGAGCAGATGCTCGATGCCAGCATCATCAGGACGAACTGGCTCGACAGCGCGGGCCAGACCCGGGCGAAGGCCGGTTGCAGCACGACATACTGGAAGACCTGGCGTTTGCTGAGCGCGAGCGACAGGCCGGCCTCGAGCTGCGATTTGTGAATGGAGTCGACGCCGGCGCGGATGATCTCCGTCGCATAGGCGGCAAGGTTGAGCGTCATGGCCAACAGGGCGGCCTGGGTGCCCGACATGCGGATGCCGACCAGCGGCAGGCCGAAGAAGATCATGAAGAGCTGCACCAGGAACGGCGTGTTGCGCATCAGCTCGACATAGCAATCGACGGCAATGCCGGCCCAGCGGCCCGCCAGCGTGCGCAGCGCGACAAGCAGCACCGCGAAAATCAGGCCCAGCACGATCGCGCTGGCAGACAGGCCGATCGTCAGCATGATCCCGTCAAGGATGATGTCGGTTTCGGCGAGGACGGATTCGAACTGGAGCGACATGATCCCTCGTCAGTCTGGCGCGAGGCCCCGCCGCGCAGGATCTGCGCAGCGGGGACGATGCGAAACGGATCAGAAGGTTGGCAGCGGCGGCAGCGGACCGCCGACCCACTTCTCGGAGATCGCGTTCAGTTCGCCGTTCTGCTTGATGTAGTAGATCATGTTGTTGAGCCACTGCTTCAGCTCATAGGCGTCCTTGCGAACGGTCATCGAGTTGGGCTGCATGCCGAAGACGAACTTGAGCTCGGTCTCGGTTTCGCCGCGCGCCTTGATCGCGGCGTTCGCCTGGGCGTCGGGGCCGGCGATGGCTTCGACCTGGCCGGAGAACAGTGCCTGCATCGTGGTGGCGTCATCCTCGAAGCGCAGGATCGTGAGGTTGAGCTCCTTCTCGCGATTGGTGAATTCCCGCTCGACGCTGGAGCCGCGGTTGACGCCGACCTTGCGGCCCTTGAGGTCGGCCCAATCCTTGATGGGCGTGCCCTTCTTGGCGTAGATGCCGGTCTGGAAGGCGCTGTAGGGGATGGTGAACATCACCGCCTTGGCGCGTTCCGGTGTCGGCGCCAGCGTCGCGACGAGGAAGTCGACCTTGCCGGCCTCGAGGGCAGGAATGCGGGCCGGCGGCGTCAGCTGGACGATCTCGACGGGCAGGCCAAGATACTTGCCGATCAGGGCGGTGACGTCGGCATCATAGCCGATCGCATTGCCTTGCGAGTCGACGGAGCCATAGGGCGGCGCGCCGATCAGCACGCCGACGCGGACCTTGCCGCGCTTGACGATTTCCGTGACCGACTGGGCCGAGGCATGATCGGCCGCGAGCGCGCCGGCGCCCAGCGCGAACAGCATCCCGATCATTCTGAGATTCTTGAACAGGCTCATGGTGCGTTTCCTTGTTGCGATCTGCTTCATTGGCGACCGGCTTCGTGGCGTCCGGTTCGTTGAGAGGAGAGCAGGCGTGGTCGTTCAGGCAGTCTGGCGCGCCTCCCGTACGAGATTGACGAGGGGTTCCCCGGCGAAGCTGCGCTTGATGTTGTCGGCGATGGTCTGCTGGCGGCGCCGGATCGTCCCGCTCGTCCAACCCGACATATGCGGGGTCATCACGATGTTCGGCAGCTCGTGAAAAGGCAGCTCGGAGGGCAGCGGATTGGCGGAGGCCGGGCCCGGGTAGCGATACCACGTGTCGATCACCGCCCCGCCGATGCGCTTGCCCTTCAGGGCCTCGAACAGCGCCGTCTCGTCGATCGTCGGGCCGCGCCCGACATTGAAGATCAGCGCGTCGCGGCGCATCGCCGCGAAGGCTGCGGCGCCGACGAGGCCATTCGTTTCCGGCGTCAGCGGCACGGAGACTACGATGGCGTCAGCCGAGCCCCAGAATTCCTCCAGCCGATCGAGCGTGAAGGCGCGGTCGACGAGATCGGAGACCGGCACAGCGCTGCGATTGGCGACATGGACCTTCATCTCGAAGGCCTTGGCGCGCCGCGCGATCGCCTTGCCGATATGGCCGAAGCCGAGCAGGCCGATGGTCTTGCCGGCGATCTCGCCATGGACGCGCGCAGATGAGCCGGCCCAATAAGCCCAGTCGCCGCGGCGCAGCTTCGCGTCGGCATCCGCCAGGGGGATATGCCGGGCCAGCAGCGCGCTCATGACATATTCCGCTATCGCCTGTTCATGGCCGAAGCAGTTGCAGACATTGGCCACAGGCGGAAGCAAAGCAAGGTCGACCGCGTCATAGCCGGCACCTGGCACATGGAAGAGCTTGAGCCCGGACGGGACCGGCAGGCTGGCGTCGAACTTCACGCCGATGATGACATCCGCCTGCGCATAGGCCTGCTGGTCGGCGCCGACGCCAAGCCCGTCCGGCAGAATGCGAATTTCGGCCCCGGGGCCGACGAGTTCGGCAAAGCCGGAGCTGAAGGAGGCGGCGTTCTCGCCATGGAAGATGATGCGCATGGGGTCCACTGGCCTGTTGCGTTTCAGGCGCCGAGCAGGGGCTCGACGCTGCAATCGAGTAAAGAAGGGTCGATGCGGGCCTCCATCTCGTCGAACATGCTGTCGACGAATTCGATCAGCGCGTCGGAGGCCGCGACTGCGCGTTCGGCATGGCGGGTCGCGATCGCGTTCAGCACGGCGAGATGGTGGTCGATCGTGCCGTCGAGCGTGGTCTTCTCGGCCATGTAGCTGTGGTAGATGAAGCCGATGCGCCGGAAGATGGTGTGCAGCGGGCGCAGCGTGTGTTCGAGAAACGGCTCGCCCGCGGCGGCCAGCACCATCTGCTCGATCCTGCGATCGAGCGAATTGAACTCGGCAAGCGTCAGCCCGTCGCGCTTCTCGCGCAGCAGGCGTTCCATGTGCAGCATCTGGTTGCGATGCGAGGGGCCGGCGCGTTCTGCCGCGAGGCGGATGACGAAGCGCTCGATGTCGCGGCGCAGATGCAGCAGCACGCGTTCCCGGGCGAGGTCGATCGGCGCGATTTGCAGGCCATGACGCGGGCGGATGATGATCAGCGTGTCGGCGGCGAGACGGTTGACGGCATGATGCACCGGGGTGCGGCCGAAGCCGGTCAGGTCCTGCAGGTCCTGCATGGCGAGAAAACGGCCGGGCGCGAGCTCGCATTTGACGAGCAGTTCCTCGATCCGGTGATAGGCGAGTTCGAAGAGATTGATGCGATTGCGCCGTGGCGGCACGCTCGTCTCACCCTCTGCGACCAGCCGCGGGCGGCTTGGGCGCTTGGCCATGTCCCGTCTCCTCAGTCGTGGAACTCGTTGAACGGATCCATCTTGGTGTCGACCATAAACATGTTGTGATATTTTACAAGCACTCCTATGGTCGCCTCGTTTCGAGGGGGCGAGGCTGTCATCGGGCTCGCCTGTTTCGCACTCAACCAAGGCGTTCCCCGGCAAGAAACCCGGTGAAGAACGCCAGCCGCCAGGGAGGCAGGCCGTGAAGATCACCGCCATCGAGACGTTGCGGACCGAAGAATTCGCCAATGTCCTGTGGGTTCGCGTGCATACCGATGCGGGCATCATCGGTCTCGGCGAGACCTTCTATGGGGCAGGGGCGGTCGAGGCGCATCTGCACGACACGCTCGCCATGCGGCTGCTCGGAAAGAACCCGCTGCATATCGAGGCATTGCACAGGGAGATGACGAACCTGCCGATGGCGCAGGCCTCGACCGGCGTCGAGTCGCGTGCGACCTCGGCGGTCGATATCGCCTTGTGGGATGTCTTCGGAAAGGTTTGCGGCCAGCCGGTGCACCAGATGCTCGGCGGCCTCTGCCGTGACAAGCAGCGCATCTACAATACCTGTGCGGGGTACAAATATGTCCGCTCGCAGAACATCAAGCCGGTCTCGACCTGGAATCTGGGGGATGCATCAGGTCCCTATGAGGACCTCGACGGCTTCATGAACCGTGCCGATGCCGTCGCCGAGAGCCTGCTCGAAAGCGGCATCACGGCCATGAAGATCTGGCCCTTCGACCCGGCCGCGATCGAAAATCAGGGGCTTTTCATCAGCCCCGACCAGATGCGGAAGGCGATCGAGCCGTTCGAGAAGATCCGCAAGGCGGTAGGCGACAAGATCGAGATCATGGTCGAGTTCCATTCGCTCTGGAATCTGCCGACCGCGATCAAGATCGCCCGTGCGCTCGAACCCTACAGCCCGACCTGGTACGAGGATCCGATCCGGATGAACTCGCCACAGGCGCTGGCCGAATTCGCCCGTTCGACCACGGTTTCGGTCTGCGCCAGCGAGACGCTGGGCTCGCGTTTCCCCTATAAGGACATGCTCGACCACGACGCCATGCACATTGTCATGGCCGACCTGTGCTGGACCGGGGGGCTGACCGAAGGGCGCAAGATCGCCGCCATGGCGGAGACCTATCACCGCCCCTTCGCCCCGCATGACTGCATCGGCCCGGTCGGCTTCATCGCCGCGATCCATGCCTCCTTCAGCCAGCCCAACACGCTGATCCAGGAATCGGTGCGGGCCTTCTACACCGGCTGGTACAAGGAACTCGTCGACACCATGCCGGTGATCAAGGACGGTTATGTCCTGCCGATGGAAGGGCCGGGGCTCGGCGTCGAACTCCTGCCCGCCGTCTTCGAACGCTCGGACCTCACCGTTCGTCGTTCCAGCCTGTAAGGACGGTGCACCCATGACCAACCCTCTCTTCGACCTCACCGGCAAGACGGCGCTCGTCACCGGCTCTTCGCGCGGGTTGGGCCGGGCCATGGCTGAAGGACTGGCCGTCGCAGGCGCCCGCATCCTGATCAACGGCACCGACCCCGAGCGCGTCGCACAGGCCGTCGCAGAATTCCAGGCGGCGGGCTACCAGGTGGACGCGGCGCCATTCGACGTGACCAATGAGCCTGAGATCCTGCGGACCTTCGAGGGCTTCGATGCCGCAGGTATTGCGGTCGATATCCTCGTCAACAATGCCGGCATCCAGTTCCGCAAGCCGATGGTCGAGCTCGCCACGGCGGACTGGCAGCGCGTCATCGACACCAACCTGACCTCGGCCTTCATGATCGGGCGCGAGGCGGCCAAGCGCATGATCGCGCGCGGCCATGGCAAGGTCGTCAATATCGGATCGCTGACGAGCGAACTCGCCCGCGCGACGGTCGCGCCCTATACGGTTGCCAAGGGCGGCATCAAGATGCTGACGCGGGCCATGGCGGCGGAATGGGCCGAGCATGGCATCCAGGCCAATGCGATCGGCCCGGGCTACATGATCACCGACATGAACCAGGCCCTGATCGAGAACCCGAGCTTCGACGCCTGGGTCAAGGGCCGCACGCCGGCCAGGCGCTGGGGCAGGCCGGAGGAGCTTGTCGGGGCCGCCGTGTTTCTGGCCTCATCGGCATCGGACTACGTCAACGGCCAGATCATCTATGTCGATGGCGGGATGTCATCGGTTCTGTGATGGACCCTAGGCGTTTGTCGCCGACAAGCGATGGCCGTCGGCGGGATGGTTTGCTGGGCTGCGGCAGCCCCGAACTTCACGAGAGGGTGCCCGAGAGAAACGAGACGCGTCTATCGGGCATTCGCTTCGGTTGGCGCAAGCTGGGCGGAAGCATGCTGGAAGGCCTCGTCCAGTCGCGCTCGCGACGTCGCCGCCAGCCGCTCGACGCCCAACAGGCGCGCCAACGCCAGCGCGGGGTCGTTTTCTTCCAAAAGGGCAGGCTCGGTGACGATAATACTGGCAAGTTCAGCCAGGGGAATATCCGCGATGCTCCGCCGCGCTTCGACGTCCACCGGCGTGCGATAAGGATGGATCGGCGCGATCGTGCCCGGTTTCCATAGAAATTCGCCACTGGATTCCCTCGTGCGCTCAAGATCGCGCAAGTGCAGTTGGATGCGCTCCCGGATCTTGCTGCCAGTCCTGAGCCAGCCATGAGCGCGAGCGATGCGCTGCGCCAACACTTCCTCGCGCAGCGGCGCTTCAGCTTCCATCACAGCATCCACCATGCTGCGGAGAGTGGTGCGGTAGCCGAACTCGTGAAACAGATCCGGTTCGGCTCGGAAACGCGAAAGGTCCGTCAGGCGATAGCGCGGCCCGTTCTCTTGCTGCGGTGCGCCGAGCGCCGCGCGACTCACGCCCAGTCCGACGGGTTGAGGCGGTGTCACCGCCATGATGTCGGTTGCATGTTTCGCGGCAGAAATTGGGGCAGCCTGAGCCATTGGCGACGTCGCTTCTTCTTCGAATGCTTCGCTAGATTCGATCATTTCGGTTGCCGATTGAGTAGAATCAACCTCTTCGCCAAGATCCCAATGAACGGTCTGAGCTTGTGTTTGATCGGCTTCCTTCGCGCGGCCCTCCGCTAGCAGCGCGGCTAAAGCCTCGTGAAGCCTTGTGATGGCTCCTCCTGCATCAAACCATCAGTCTGTCGACCAGACGCGGATAATGCTCCAACCGAGCCCGCGAAGAACCTGTTCCCGCACCTTGTCCCGATCGCGAGCCGTCGCCGAACTGTGATAGGTTGCGCCGTCGCATTCGACGCCCGCGAGAAAGGCGCCCGCGCGGTCTGGATGCTTCACGCCAATGTCTATCCGAAATCCCGAGATGCCGACCTGTGGCACCACCTGCCAGCCGAGGCGGGTAAGCTCCGCTGCGACTGCTTCCTCGAAAGGAGACTCCAGCGCACCGACCGATCCTTCGTCCTGGGCCGGTAGTGCGATCGCGCCGCGCTCAGCGAAGTCGAGGAACGTCTTGAGATGCTGGACGCCGATCGCCTTAGTGCGGCCAGTGTCGACATCGTCGGCGCAGAAGCCGGAGAACACGACGAGCTCCTGTCGTGCTCGCGTCACTGCCACGTTGAGGCGCCGTTCGCCGCCGTCCCGATTGAGCGCTCCGAAATCCATCGTTCGCTTGCCGGCTGCGTCCTTCGCGAAAGTGATCGAGAACAGGATCACGTCGCGCTCGTCTCCCTGCACGTTCTCAAGATTCTTGACGATTGTCGGCTCGATACGGTCCTCGGCGAAGAACCATTCGAGCGCCGGCTCTTGGCGCCGAGCCTCGTCGAGTAGGTCCTGGATCAGCGCCTGCTGTTGCGCATTGAAGGTAATGATGCCGATCGTCGGCCGGCTTGATTCCGGCAACTTCAACCAGCCCTTCATGCGGTTGATCGCGACATCGGTCAGCGAGCGGGCTTCGGTGCGATTCGTTCGGCTCTTGCCGCGGTCGTAGACACCGTCGACACGCACTAGCCTGACGGCTCGGTCCTCGACCTCCGGCGCTGGGAAGGTAATCAGACGGTTCTGGTAGTAGTGAGCGTTGGAGAACGCGATCAGAGACTCATTCCGGCTGCGATAATGCCAGCGGAGGTCGCGGACAGGGATGCCGGCTGCCTTGGCCTCGTCGAGGATGCTTTCTAGGTCCCGTTCATGCTCGGCGACCTCCTCATCGTCTTCATTGCGACCGAAGAAGTTGGTAGGTGGAAGTTGGCGGGGATCGCCGACGATGATCGTCTGCTGTGCCCGTGCGATAGCTCCGACGGCGTCCCAGGTGGTGATCTGCGAGGCTTCATCGAAGATCACCACATCGAACAAAGCTTGGTTCGGTGGGAAATACTGCGCGATCGATAGCGGCGACATCAACATGCAAGGCGCAAGCTTGGCGAAGCTACCTGGCATCGCACCGATCATCTCCCGGATCGAACGGCTCGGTCGCTGCAGCTCCATCTGATGGCGCAGCAGACCGAGCTCCGAGTTGCGCGGAACGGTTTGGACCGGCGGCAAACCGTGAGAAAGAGCGCCGACGACGCGCGCAGTTGCCTTGGCGCGGACGAGATCGTCGATCTCACGGAACTCTTCTACCGCGTGCTCATGTTGGAATCGGCGGAAGTCGCGCAGCGTCGCATCCGCATCAAGCGCTTGCGGCAACCACCAGCGTGCGTAGGCTAGATCGAAGGCAGCCCGCGTTTCCTGAGGCCCGAGCGAACCGCTCTCCAGATCAGCGATCAGCGGACCGAGCCCCTTACTCTCACCCTGAGTCCTGACGCGGCACCAGCTTGTCCAGTCGCGCAGCAATTGGCGGGCGCTTGTGAGTTCATCCGTGATCGCGGCGAGATCGGACAACGACGTCTCGCTGGCCGATCGCGATGGGTCTGTGCCGGCGGTAGCAACGAACTCCGCCTTGGTGGCTGAAAAGCTGGCGAAGACGTCGCGATAGGCGGCCGCAGCTGACCGAAGTGGCTCAGAGTCCGCGCCTGGGACGAGCAGTGGTGCGACTGCTCGGACGATGAAATGGAAATCGTCGGCGGCGCGCCCAAGTCTCAGAAGGCTATCGCGGAGCTTCGTCGCGACGGCCAGATGGCGATCGATCGCCGTCAGGTCGCTGTCAAGGCCGGAGAAGGCTACTGGCTTCCCGGCAAGACCGTTGGTCTCGACGGCCGAGCGGATCGCCTGCAACCGGCGCAGGATGGGCAGGTCCTTGTCCGGGTCCGGCTGACCGGTTGCGGCGTAGCCTTGCAGAAGCTTCTTCACCCGCCGGCGTCCTAGCCAACTGCGCGGCCAAATGGCGGCGCCGGCTTCGCGCCAGTCGCGCTCCAGATCATCGACTGGAACCCGAACGACCGAGTCGCCCGCGAAGGTTGCCGAAAGTTCGGCTTCCGTCGCCCGGTAGGAGGTGATCGAGCCTTCGAGTTCGGTGAGCGCTTGCCTCAGGCGTGCAAAGTCAGGATCGAACGTGATCCGCTGGTCGCTGCCGGCGCTCTCGCACAATGTGGAGGCCAGAAGCGATAGCCTTTCAAGCTCCGCCGCCGAGGTATCGCTGCGTGCTGGCAGTCCGAGGCGTGGCAGAAAGGCTGTGAGCGCTGCTCTGAGTTCGGTTACCTTTCCTGCAAGATTGCGCCCAGATGCCAAAAGGCGCTCCTGCCAAGCCGAGGACCATTCAGCAGCATCGACGCAGGCGAGGACCGGCGCGCGCTCAACGGCCGCGAACACACGGCCGAGCTCTTCGGCAAGATCGCCGAGCGAGCGACGCGCCTCGTCGTTGTGGATCTCGCGATGCGACCATGACAGCTCGGGAGCATGGCGATCGCGACCGCGCAGCGCGACGCCGAGTGCGGCATAGGCGGTTAGCCCGTTGGCATGGCGTTGGTGGAGCGCCTCGACATAGGCGTTCAGGACGTCCCGCTTCACTTTCAGCCGATTGTTGACAGTCACCCACTCGGAGGACGAGGCGGCACGACCCTTCTCCCAAGAGGTGCGCAACTGGGCAAGGAACGATTTGCGGTCAGCCTTGTTCGAATGCAGCTCCAGGCAATGGTCGCCAAGTCCGTGCGCCTTCAAGCGACGATGCACGACGTTCAGCGCAGCAGTCTTCTCTGCGACGAAGAGAACCGTCTTTCCGTTCGCCAGGCAGTTCGCGATCATGTTGGCGATCGTCTGGCTCTTTCCGGTACCGGGTGGCCCGATAATGACGAAGTCGCGTCCCTCGGCGGCAGCCATGCTCGCTGCGATCTGTGAGGAGTCGGCCGGCAGCACTGAGACGATGTCGGCGGGCGCGTAGCGCCGGTCGAGCTCGCGTTCGTCGACAAAACCTTCTCCGGATACAACAAAGGCCTGCTCGGGCGTATCGATCAGGTGCCTGACGACCCGGTTCTGCCTCAGCGCTTCGGTCCGTTCGACGAGATCCTTCCACATCAAGTATTTCGCGAAGGAGAAAGTCGATAGCGCCGCATCGTCGATCACTTCCATGCCGGGCACGTCGCGCACGGCTTGGCGCATCGCAGCGAGCAGACGGGGCACGTCAATTCCGTTCTCGTCCTGCGGCAACTCGCCGGCGAATTGCGGCAATGAGAGATCGAACTCGCGTTCCAGGAACTGCAGCAGTGTCGCGTTGAAGCGGGGCTCATCCTCGTGAAAGCGCAGCGTGAATTGCGAACTCGCGCTCCGCCGTTCGAGCTTCACCGGCAGCAGCAGAAGCGGTGCTCGGTAATTGCGCTCATCGCTGGCCTTGCGCTTCCAGCGTAGGAATCCAACCGCGAGGAAAAGCGTATTCGCGCCACCTTCAGCAAAGTCGTTGCGTACCTGACGATGGAGTTCGATCAGCCGCGCGTCGAGGCCCTTTGCGTCGAGCGGCGACGCCAGTTCCCCACGCGCGAGCGCATCGGCCGCAAAGCTGCGATGCAAATCCTGGCCGCGCACTTCTCGATAGAGGGTCTCATCGCGCTGGCCGAGTGGATTATGCTCCGGCAGCGAGATCAGCCGCATCGCCGCACCGTCAGAAAGTCTATCCTCGAGATAGGCGATGTCGGTACACAGGAACGGGATCGTCTTCTTGGAATCGGGAAAGTTTAGTAGCCGATTGCGCAGTGTCAGATCGAGCAGCTTCTTCTGCCAGCGGTCGATACGCCCGGCGGCAGTGGTCGGCTTGAGTTCGACGATCTCCGCCGGAAGCTCGGACATAGCCGGATCGATCATGATTGGCAGATCGATTTCGCCATCCTCTGCATCCGCGACGGCCAGCGCGGGAGCATGTGAAGCGAGAGGCGTGATGCCGCCGCTGCGTGACCTGTGCAGGTCGATCGCGGCCTCGAAGCCTGAGGTCTGCGTTTCGTCGAGGCGTGGCTCGATAAGCCGGCGAGCGTGGTCCAGAGTCGCGACGGGTCGATGGGTGACCCCGCTTGTTTCAAAGACGACAAGCTCTCGGGCCGCGATTGCCTTGCGGACTTCCGTCAGGTCGCTCCCTACGGCGTTCGGAAAGGTGCGTTTCGTTAGCCAGACGCCGACTGCGGCGTGATCCTTGAAGAGCATCACCGCTGAGTTCAGCCCGCAACCTTCGAGCGCGGCGGCGAATAGCAGGGAGCTGTCAAGGCAGGTCGCGAGCTTATCTCGGGCAATCGCAGAGGGGCGCCGAACCTTTTGACCGCGTTGTTCGAAACTAGCTGGGGGCTCGGCGTAATGCAGCCTCAACCCGGCAATTGCAGAATAAACAGCCGCCGTCAGCAACAGACTGCGGCTAGGATCGCCCGACTGGTAGCCGTCAAGCCCTGAAGGATAGCCGTGCGCCGCCAGAGACTGCGCCGCGGCGCGTAGGATTTTCGGGACTGCTGGGTCGTTGGGCAGGACAAATGCCGGCAGCAATTGCGCCATGTCATCGACGCCGCCCCATTCGTCGCGGGCCAGAAGCCGCACGGGGAAGCGGGTTTCAGCCAGGCACTCGTCCTTCGCGTACAGCCGGAAGGTGATTTCCCCGCGCTCGGCCTCGTCAAGCCCCGCAAGATAGCCTGCGTCGAGCTCAATCCGCCGGTCGCCTATCGCGATGCTATCGCCCGGTACAAGCCGATCGAGTGTCCAGATTTTCGGCCGAAGAAAACCGGGCGTAGCTATCATTGCCAGCCGGCACTGTTCGAAATACCGGCCGGTCGGATTTACAACGGTAAGCGATCGCAGGACCGGAATCGCATTCTGATAGGAAGCGTAGGTAAAGCTTCCGGCGACCCGTGCATCGATTTTGACAGATGGCGGCAGCTCACCGTCACACTCCGCAGGCTTCTCAGTTTCTTTACCCAGCATTTCCTCACCCCAGCAGGGTGAGGATAGAGCCTGAAATTGAAACGTGCCAAGCGCCGACATTAATTACATGGCATGATCAGCTTGCGTTGGCGGCGCCTCTGCCCTGAATTTTGGGCGGGCCACGCGATGAACGCCGGCTTGGCCCCGTCCATGGGGCCACCTTCGCGCCACCCGTGCCACCGTGTAAATCGGCAGCGAGGCCCAGCGCGGCGCGCGCCTCGGTTGGCGTTGCCGGTCGGCGGCCGTGGCGGCCGATCAGTTCGACTGCGAGGCTGACCAGCTCGCCATTGCCGCTCGCCAGCCGGTCCTTGCTGATGCGGATATTGTCCTCCAGCCCGGTGCGGACCGCGTCCGCGCCGCGGGCGAGCGCCCAGTCCATCACCCGCATCTGGTCGCGCCCGATGCCGGCGGCCGTCCAGGTCGCCCCCGGAATGACCCGCCTGGTCTCGGTGAGCAGGATGTCGAGCAGCACCTCGTCGGCGGGCATCGCATTCCGGACGCCCATCACGAACTGGATATGCGGGTGCGGTCCGATCAGCCCCTCGTCAATGAGGCGGCGCGCGGCATGGATATGCGAAAGGTCGAAGATCTCGATCTCCGGTGCGATCCGATGCTCCTGCATCCGCGCCGCGAGATCGTTCACCAGGCTCGTCGGGTTCTCGTAGACGATCGTCGGAAAATTCACCGAGCCGGTCGAAAGCGAGGCCATGTCCGGGCGATGCACGAGGCTCAGGCCTCGCGCCGCCGGGTCGCGCCCGCGGCCTCCGGTCGAGAACTGGACGATCATGCCCGGGCAGGCCCGGCGAATGCCGTCCTGCACCTCAGCGAAACGCTCCGGATCGGACGAAGGCGTCTCGTCGTCATGGCGGACATGGATATGGACGAGACTGGCGCCCGCCTCGAAGGCGGCGCGGGTCGAGGCGACCTGCTCGGCCGGCAGCACGGGCAGGTTCGGATTGTCCTTCTTGCGCGGCACGGAGCCGGTGATGGCGACCGCCACCACGACGGGACGAGTGGTCATGGCATCTGTCATCCCTGGTCTCCGCCGCCGGCCGGCAGCACGGTTCCGTTGATATAGGACGCATCGTCCGAGGCCAGGAACAGGATGGCGGCTGCGATCTCGCCGAGCTGTCCGTAGCGGCCGAGATGCGAGGCGCTGAGCGTCTGGTCGACGACCTGCTGCATCCACTGCTTGTCGGCCTCGGTCTGCACGTCGGTTCCCCGTGGAATCCGGCGGGGCGGCGCATCCACGCCACCCGACGCCACGGCGTTGACGCGGATATTCGTGCCCGCAAGCTCGAAGGCGAGCGAGGCGGTCAGCGCGTTCACGCCGCCCTTGGCCGCGGAATAGGGAATGCGGTTGATGCCCTTGGTCGCGATCGAGGAGACGTTGACGATCGCGCCGCGTCCCTGCTCCAGCATATAGGGCAGCACGGTGCGGCAGCCCCACAGCGTCGGAAACAGCGAACGGCTGATCTCCGCGGCGATCTGGCGTTCGTCGAATTCCTGGAAGGGCCGCATCCAGATCGCGCCGCCGACATTGGTCACCAGCACGTCGATGGCGCCAAAACTCTCCTGCGCGCGCGCCATCACCCGCTCATTCCCGGCGAAGGTCTCGAGATCCTCCTCCAGCGCGATGACGCGCCCTGGCCCGTAGGCCGAGGCGATCTCGTGGGCGACTTCCTGGACGATGGCCGAGCGGTCGACGATCGTCAGGTTTGCCCCTTCGGCGGCCGCATCCAGCGCCACCTGCTTGCCGACGCCCTGCGCCGCGCCGGTGACGACGAGGCTGCGGCCTTCGAACCGGCGGCCGCGCGTGGATGGCTGGGACATGGTCGATCTCCGGGAAAATGCCGCCGTGAAGGCGAAGGTCTGGACGGCCAGAAGCCGCTTCCGGTTGCGAGCCGCTTCCGGTCAGGCGGCCGGCGGGCGAAAACCCGCCGGGGGAGGGCCTCAGCCAGCGGTGACGTGGGCGCGGCTGACCTGCGTCTGTGGCACGCCTTCGCGCTCCTTGGTCAGCACGATGTCGAAGGTCGTGCGGGCGAACGGGCGGTTCAGCCCGGCATTGCGGATCGCGTCTGCATCGGTGACGCGGTCCAGCGTGACGACGAGCTCGTCGCGGGTGCCGAAGGCGAAGTCCGTGTACAGGTATTTGTCGCCGGTGAAGTTGAACTGCGTCGTCAGCTGGCGGTGGCCCGGCGCCGAAATGAAGTAATGGACATGGGCCGGGCGCTCGGCATGCCGGCCGAGCGCGGTCATCAATTGGCGCGTCGCGCTTTCCGGCGGGCAACCATAGCCGTTCGGCACGATCGTGCGGGCGCGATAGCGGCCCTGTTCATCCGTCTCGATGCGACGGCGCAGGTTGTAGGGCGCCTGTTCGCCATCGATGAAGGAGTATCCTCCCTTCGAATTGGCGTGCCAGAGGTCGACGATCGCGCCGGCAATCGGCTTGCCGTCCTCGTCCGTGACCTGGCCTTCGATGATGAAGATCTCGCCGGGATCGGTGCCGTCATCCATGCGGGCCTCGCCCTTGGAGAGCGGCGCGCCGGGCACATAGAGCGGCCCTTCGATGGTGCGCATCGTGCCGCCCTTGAGACCGGCAAGCCGTTCGGCCTCGTCGAGCCGCAGGTCGAGGAAATGCTCGAGCACGATGCCGGGGACGAGCAGGCCGAGCTCGTCATTCTTCGCGGCCCTGCCGATGAAGGCGACCGCTGCCCAGAATTCGTCCATCGAGACGTCGCACTCGTCGATCACCTGCATGATCCGGTAGAGCAGCTGGGCCGTGACGGCCTTGGTGCGCGGGTCGCCCTTGTCATTGTCCATCCCGGCCGCGCGGGCGGCGAGATCCTTCTTGTCCTCGTCGGAGATCAGGTTGATGGGCATGGCGGTTCCTCGTGTTCTGGTGATTGGCGGCCATTTCAGGCTGCAGCCGTTGTTTGTCAGCGGTCGTCGTCATGCACGGACGACGGGTGGCGGCAGAGTGCCGTGACCTTCACGTCCATGTAGGGGAAGAGGGGCAGCTCCGAGAGAATGTCGTGCAGCGCCTGCGGGCTCTCGACATCGAAGATGCTGGTGTTGGCATAGCGCCCGGCATGACGCCAGAGATGCCGCCAGAGCCCGGCCCGCTGCAGCTCCTGCGCACGCTTGCGCTCGCTCGCCTTCAGCGCGGTCGCCGTCTCGACCGGCAGGTCGGGCGGGATACGGACATCCATTTCAACCTGGAACAGCATGATTTTTAGAACCCCGTCTTGGCGCGTGGCAGCACATGGACCGAGCGCTCGGTGCGGTCGCGCCGGAAGCGGCTCAGTTGAGCTTCGGACAGCGTCACGCCGAGTCCCGGCGCCGTCGGCACGGTGAGGCCGAAATCGGCATAGTCGAGCGGCGTCTCAAGGATCTCCTCGGTCAGCAGCAGCGGGCCGAACAGCTCCGTACCCCATTCCAGCTTGCCGATGGTCGAGAAGAGATGGGCCGAGGCCGCAGTGCCGATGCCGCCTTCCAGCATCGTGCCGCCATAGAGTCCGATGCCGGCGGCTTCCGCGATCGCGGCCACCTTGGCCGCGGCGAAGAGCCCGCCGGATTGTTCGATCTTCAGCGCGAACACGTCGGCGGCGGCGAGGGCAGCGATGGCGAAGGCGGTTTCCGGGCCGTTCAGCGCCTCGTCCGCCATGATCGCGACCGGCGTCTCGCGGGCCAGCCGGGCGAGCGCGCCGAGATTGCGGAAGGCGACGGGTTGTTCGATGAGCTCGACACCGGCGGCGGCGAGCGCCGGCAGCATCGCCGACGCGGTGGCTTCCGACCAGGCCTGGTTGATGTCGACGCGCACCGAGGCGCGGTCACCGAGCGCGCGCTTGATCGCAGCGACATGGGCGACATTGGCGCCGGGATCGCCCTTGCCGATCTTGAGCTTGAAGATGTTGTGGCGGCGGCGCGCCAGCATCTCCTCGGCTTCCGCGATGTCGCGGCCGGTGTCGCCGCTGGCCAGCGTCCAGGCCACGGGCAGCCGGTCATGCTGGCGCCCGCCGAGCAATTCGGAGATCGGCAGGCCGACACGCTGGCCGAGCGCATCGAGCAGGGCCGTCTCGACGGCGCATTTGGCGAAATGATTGCCCTGGACCGACAGGGCGATGGTCGCCATCGTCCGGGCGATGCGGCCTGGATCGCTGGCGAGCAGGATCGGCGCGAGATAGGTATCGATCGCGAGCTTCATGCCTTCCGGGCTCTCGGGACCATAGGCCAGGCCGCCGATCGTGGTGCCTTCGCCGATCCCGACCAGGCCGTCCGACAGATGCAGCCGAACGATCATCAATGTCTGTCGATGCATCGTCGTCATCGCCAGCTGGTGCGGACGGATGGTCGGCAGATCGACCAGAATCGTCTCGACCTGTTGAATCCGCGGACCTTCAGACACGTTTCGCTCCCATATTCATTGGAGCAAAGGCTAGGACGCGCCATTCCCGGGGAACAGGATCGATTGGGTGTATTTTGATACCCGAAGGGTATGGAGCCCCGCGAGGGCGTGATCAGCTGGGCGGCCCCGCCTGCGCCTCGCATCAGGCACAAAAAAGAGGGACGCGACCGGCCTTTCGGCGGTCGCGTCCCTGGTTGTTCTCTCGGCTTCGCCTATGCCTGATGCAGCCGCATGAGGCTCACCGGGTCGCCGGAGCGGCGGAGGCGGGCGCGGGCGAGGCGAGGGCGGCGCCGGCCGCGGGCCGAACCGTCAGCGTCGCCAGCGCCGCGATCACCAGCGGAATGGCAAGCGTCATGAAGTAGCCGGACGGACCCACGCCGGTCAGCAATGTGCCGCCGATCGCGGAGCCGATGATCGCTCCCGAGCGACCGACGCCGATGCCCCAGCCCGTGGCCGTTGCGCGCAGCTGCGTCGGGTAGGTGTTCGAGATCAGGTAGTTCAGCACGAGCTGCTGGCCGCCGATGCCGAAGCCGGCAAGGGCGATGAGGGAGAAGACCAGCGGCCAGCGGTCGCCCGCGAAGCCCAGCCCGAGCGCAACCGCGATCCCGACGGCGAACATGCCGATCAGGAGCTTCCGCGGGTCGACCTTCGGCAGGAAGGACGAAAGCGGCAGGGCCATGATGATGAAGGCGCCGTTGACGACGACGGTGCCATAGGCGGCCTGGGCCTTTTCCAGGCCGAGCGTTGTGAGCGCGGTCGGCAGCCAGAGCAGCAGCAGGAACCAGGCGATCCAGTTGAACAGGTAGATGGCGGAGATCGCGATGGTGACGCTGCGATAGCCCGGCTCGAACAGGCCGGCGATGGAGCCGCCATGCACGACCTTGCCGGCGCTGACGAGGCGGACCTGGTCGGGGATCGGCTGGCCGGTCATCTGCCGGAGCAGGCGGCGGGCCTCGTCCTGCCTGTCATTCTGCTTGCGCGAGACGAGATAGGCGGGCGATTCCGGCAGGAGGAAATAGGTGATGACCATCAGTCCGAGCGGCAGGATGCCGCCGACCAGGAAGATCCCGCGCCAGCCCAGGATCGGCAGCCAGCTCGCCGCGATCAGGCCGCCGAGCATGGCGCCGGCCGGCAGGCCGAGCAGCACCCCGGTGATCATCGTGCCGCGCCGGGAAGCGGGGCTGTATTCACCCGCCAGCGCCAGGAGCGAGGGCGTGGCCCCGCCCATGCCGAGGCCGATCAGGAAGCGCAGTACGATGATCTGCGTCGGCGATGTCGCGTAGGCGCCCATCAGGGAGAACACCCCGAATAGGAAGATGGCGATCAGGATCGCCTTGCGCCGGCCATAGCGGTCCCCGAAGCTGCCGAGGCCGATCGCACCCAGCGTCATGCCGATCGTGCTGGCGGTGATGACCCAGGTCAGGTCGGCGGCCTTCATGCCGAAATCCTGCGCGATCGCGGGTCCGATGAAGGCGATCGACTGGGTGTCGAAGCCGTCGAGCAGGGCGATGACGAAGCAGAGTGCGACCACGGCCCATCTGCGGCCCGTCATCGAACCTGCATCGATGATGTCCTTGATGTCTTGTGTGCCGGCGGGTGGACTGGACATGGGCGTTCCTCAGATCTGTGTTTTTTGTGGGTATGAACGGGAAAGATCGCGCCGTAGCTCGGCAGCGACGCGCTCGGCCTGCTCGATGGCGAGCAGATGGGCTGCGGGCGAGAGCACGACGAGGCGTGAGCCGGCGATGCCCGTGTGCAGGGCTTCAGCCATCGCGAGCGGCGTCGCGGGATCCTCGCGGCCGGCGATCACGGTCGTGGGAGCAATCACCCGGTGCAGCAGCGGGCGCAGATCCATCCGGCCGATCGCCTCGCAGCAGGCGGCGTAGCCGTCCCGGTCGATGGCGGCGAATTCGCCAGCCACCGCGTCCGTGGCGCTGCGATGGGCGTCGCGGAAGCCCGGCGTGAACCAGCGCTCCATCGTGGCCGCGAGGATCGCCTGCGTGCCGTCGCGCCGCACCAGCCCGGCACGCTCCTCCCAGGCCTCGCGCGTCGGCATATAGGCCGTCGTCGCCATCAGGGTCAGGCCGGCCAGACGCGCCGGGTGCCGCGCGGCAAAGGCCTGGCCGATCATCCCGCCAAGCGAGAGGCCGGCGACATGGGCGCGCGTCAGGTCGAGATGATCGAGCAGGGCGGCGAGATCATCGGCAAGATCGGCGATCTCGAAGGGCGAGGGGCCGTGGTTCGAGCCGCCATGGCCGCGCGTGTCGTAACGCACGCAGCGATATTCGGCCGAGAGCTCGCTGGCGATGGCGTCCCACATCCGATGCGTGGTGCCGAGCGAATTCGAGAAGACCAGGGCCGGCGCGGAGCCCGGCCCGGTGACCGTGTAGAACAGGCGCAGGCCCGGTCCGGTTTCGAGATAGGGCATGATCAGGCTCGCCGGCTTCGGCCGCGGCGCCCCGACAGGGCAGCCGGCGCGCGTTTCGCAAGCCGCGCTGGCGCGGGCCGCAACGGTTCGGTCTCAGACATGGCTCTCCGGCGGCTCTGACGGCCAGCTCAGGTTCGCGGCGGAGTGTTCCTCCTGCGCGAACGCTTCTTCCCTGCTTGTCAGGCTAGGCAGGCATGGTGTCGCTGGACAGGATCGTTTTGGTGTAAATTAATACCCCTACGGTATGGAAGCCCGCTTCCCTGCCGATGCGGCGGGGAAGCCGGGCAGTCGCCCGCGAGCATGTGACAACCGCCGCGATGGCGGTCTCCGGGATGCAGCCGCCCTGCATCGATCGGAGAGCGGGAGGAGCAGGCAGCGATGGATCTGCGTCATCTGCGCTATTTCACGACCGTCGCCGCCGAAGGTTCGTTCAGCCGCGCCGCCGAGAAGCTCCATATCGCCCAGCCGCCGCTGAGCCGGCAGATTCAGCAGCTGGAGGAGGAGCTTGGCGTGCGCCTGCTCGATCGTGGCCGGCCAATCACGATGACCGAGGCCGGGCGCTATCTCTTCGAGCAGGGGCAACAGGTGCTGCAGCGCGTCGAGGAGATGAGCGCCATGACGACGCGCATCGGCAAGCGTCTCGTGCTGCAGTTCAATGTCGGCTTCGTCGCCTCGACGCTCTACGACACGCTGCCGCAATTGATCCGCGATTTTCGCATCCTGGTGCCGGATGTCGAGGTCCAGCTCCTCGAGATGACGACGCTGGAGCAGATCTCCGCCTTGAAGGACGGTCGCATCGATGTCGGCTTCGGACGCCTGCGCTTCGATGACGACATGCTGGTGCGCAAGGTGCTGCGCGAGGAAGGATTATGCGTGGCGGTCGGCGGCACCCATGCGCTGCTGGCAAGCGGCAGGAAGCCGAAGTTGGCCGATCTCGAGGCGGAACCGCTGATCCTGTATCCGAAGGCGCCCCGGCCGAGCTATGCTGATCAGGTCCTGTCCTTCTATCGCGAGGCCGGGGTCAGGCCGCGCATCGGCATGGAGGTCCGGGACGTGCAGACTGCGCTCGGGCTGGTCGCCTCGGGCGTCGGGATTTGCGTCGTTCCGGCCTCGGTCCGGCGCTTCGGCCGCGACGATGTCCAGTTCCTCGATCTCGACGAGCGATTCACCAGCCCAATCATCGTCAGCTATCGCCGAAACGACACCTCGCTCCTGCTGCAGCAGATCATCGGACTGGCGGGCTGAGGGAGCGCGACAGGCGCATCCGCCCGGCATCCTGCCCCCTGAGGGGCGGGCGTTCCTGGCTTCACAGGGGTTGAGCCTCCGAGACAGCTTCCAATCCTCGTGCTTCAGGGCGCCATGCGTCATCCAGCCGTGCCGGCCTGGCGGTCGCGACGCCTGCCTGCGCCACGGCATGGGCTGCGCGCAGGCAAAGATCCTCGCGCCAGGGCGGGGCGATCAACTGCACGCCGATCGGCAGGCCGGCCCCGAAGACCGGCACGGCTGCGACCGGCAGGCCGATGCAGGAGATCGGTTGGGTGAACAGGCCGAGATTGGGCCGCAGCGCGACCGTCTCGCCCCGCAGCACCATGGTCTTGCTGCCGATTTCCGGTGCGACGCAGGGCGTGGCCGGTGCGATGATCAGGTCGACCGTTTGAAACAGCTGCATCATCTCGTCATGGAACCAGCGCCGTGCCCGCTGCGCCTGGAGATACCAGGCCGTCGGCTGCAGCGCGCCGGCGAGGAAGCGGTCGCGGGTCTCCGGGTCGAAATCATCGGCACGCTGCTGCAGCCGCGTGAGATGGAAGGCCGAACTTTCGCCATTGGTGATCAGGAAGGCGGCCGCCCGGGCGATGCCCGCTCCGGCGATATCGAGCGCCCGCGTCGCACCCAGCGCCTGCGCGACGGCTGCGACGGCAGCCTCCGCTTCGGGCATCCCATCGGTCGAGAAATAGCCGCCGGCGACCGCGATACGCAGGCCGTCGACGCCCTGCTTCAGCGTCGGCAGGGTCGCCTCGGCCGCCTGTCGCGCACAGGCCGGATCTCCCGCATCATGGCCCAGCATCAGGTCATAGGCCATCGCGAGGTCGGTCACGTCCCGGGCGAAGGGGCCGAGATGGTCGAGCGAGTCGCAGAACGGAAAGCTGCGCGTGCGCGGCAGCCGGCCATAGGTCGGCTTGAGCCCGAAGACGCCGCAAAGCGAACTCGGCACGCGGATCGACCCGTTCGTGTCGGAGCCGAGCGAGATCGGGGCGAGCCCCGCGGCCGTCGCGGCGCCTGATCCGGAGGATGAACCTCCGGCCATGCGGCTGAGGTCATGCGGATTGCGGCAGGGGCCGTCATGCGCGTTCTCGCCGGTGAAGTCATAGGCGTATTCGCCCATGTTCAGGCCGCCGAGCAGCACGGCGCCGGCTTCCGTCAGGCGCTCGATCAGCACGGCATCGCGCGAGGCGGGCGGGCGCTCGCGGTTGATCTTCGAGCCGGCCCGTGTCGGCAGGCCGGCAATGTCGAACAGGTTCTTGGCGGCGAAGGGCACGCCGGCGAGGGGGCCGAGGGGCGCGCCGGCTGCGTGGCTGGCATCGGTCGCGCGTGCCTGCGCCAAGGCCCTCCCGGCGGTGACGTCGGTGAAGGCATTGATCGCCGGGTTCAGGCGTTCGATCCGCTGGAGGAAGCCGGTGATGACCGCTTCCGCGGTCATCACGCCCTCCCTGATATCGGCCGCGATACGGTGGGCCGGTGCGAAGGCATCGAAGCTCACGCGGGCTCTCCGTCATGCGGGCGCCCGGCGCGGAACACGCCGGCCGGCTCGAAGCTGGCCTCGTCGACGGGCGCGGCGAAGACGATCTCGGACATGGCCTTCGCCACTGCCAGGAATTGCAGGACGACCGGGCGCTGCTCCTCGCTGATCGCCAGGCCGAGCGCGGGCGCCATCGCATCGCAATGGCGCGCCGCATCGAAGACGGGTTTCGGTTCGCTCATTCCGCCGGCTCCAGCTTGCCGCGGGGCTCGGTGGTCATCGTCTTCGCCGCGGTCACGACGGAGAGCGAGCGCGCGCAGAGGAAGAGGAAGCCCGCGACGATCGCATAGGCGAGGCTGATCGAGGGTGTGACGCCGAACCCCTTGCCGATGCCGATCGCCTCGCCATGCATCAGGCCGAAATAGGTCAGGACGGCGCCCGCGGCCGCAAAGCCTGCGGCGTGGAGGAACTGCTTCTCGATGACGAAGACGGCGATGGCGCCGAGCACCAGCCCGGACAGGATCGCGCCACCGCCCATCAGTTCGAGCCCGTGATAGAGCACGCCCATATTGGCCATCTTGTCGATGCCGACAGCGGCCGCATTGGTCCCCGCCGCGCCGAGCGCCCCGTCGATCAGCACCTTGGCCCAGGCCGCGAGATGCGGCGTCAGCGCCAGGATGATGGCAGGCGCATGGCTTGCCGGCGTGGTCTGGAAGGCCTGCGCGCCGATCAGCATGCCGATATAGAGCAGGATCGGCGAGATCGCGACGAGCGGGATCAGCGCCAGCAGCAGGGCGATAACGCCGAACCAGCACAGCACGATCACGATCAGCCCGGTCGCGGCGGAATAGCCGATGCGCCCGCCCATCGCCTTCCAGCCGGGGTGGCCGATATAGACGGCGTTGATGAAGGGGTTGCCCATCAGGCAGCCGATCAGGCTGACGACGCCGTCGGCGGTCAGTACCCGCGTCGTCGGGTAATGGTCACCGGCCGCTTCCGCGCTCTCGACATTGTCCATGGCCTCGACGAGATCATAGATGCCGAAGGGGATCGCCGTGACGAGGATGATGCCGAGATAGGAGAAGCCGGAGAAGACATGGTCGACTGCCGGCAGCGGCAGCGAGAAACCGAAGGTCGAGAAGGCGGCGCCCAGCTTGGCGAGGCTCAGGCCCCCGACATCGAGCCCGAGCAGCGCCGACCCCCAGGCGATGACCATGCCGAAGGCGATGGCGACCAGCCCCGCCGGGATGCTGCGGGGATAGCGCACGCCGCCGAACCAGCTGACCAGGATGATCGCAAGGCAGGTGAGACCGATCGCCGGTGTCAGGAAAATCTCGAGTGCCGGGCGCATCGAAATGAAGGCGATCGAGACGCCGGCCAGCGTGCCGAGCAGCGCCGCGCGCGGCGTGACCTTGCGGATATAGGGCGCGATGAAGCCGCCGGCCATCAGGATGAAGCTCTGGAAGAACACCCAGACGAGCCCGGCCTCCCAGCCCTTGATGGGATCGCCGGTCATGCTCGCGATCGGCAGCATGATCACGAAGGTGACGACGAACATATGCGGCACGCTGATGCCCGAGGGCAGGGCGCAGACATCGTCGCGGCCGGTTTCCCTGGCGAGCCGGTAGGCGAGCCAGGCGTAATAACCGGTCGAGAGCAGCATCATCAGACCAAGCGCGGGCAGGATGCGGCCGAAGACGATCTCAGCAGGCATCTTCAGCACGAATTGCAGAAGCCCGGTCAGCACCAGCAGATTGACCAGGATATTGGTGCCGAAACCGAACAGGGCGTTCCAGTCGCCCGGCGTCCACAATTGTGGCCTGCTTGTCGCGCTCGTCATGGTCTTCACCTCCGCGCTTGGATCACGCTGCGTTTGGAAGAAATCGTCAAAACGCGGAAAACGTGAACAAATATAATAGTTTAGGGCATTCTTAACGCGAAAAACCGTTGCCGCTTTTCCGCAGCTTGCTCTAGGCAGCCCGGTCCTTGGCTGCGAGGGCGGCCAGCACCGCATCCGTGGACGAGACCCAGCCGAAAATGCCGCCCTGGGCTGCGATCATCGCCAGGCCCACTCTGTGGAATTCCGGAAAGTACGAGGCGCAGGCGTCGCCGAGGACGAGACAGCGATAGCCCCGGTCATTCGCCTCGCGCACGGTGGTGTGGACGCAGACCTCGGTCGTCACGCCACTGACGAGCAGCGTCTCGATGCCGCGATTGCGCAGCATCAGGTCGAGATCGGTCTGGTAGAAGGCGCCCTTGCCGGGCTTGTCGATCACCGGTTCGCCGGGCAGCGGCGCCAGCGCCGGCACGATGTCATGGCCGGCCTCGCCGCGGACGAGGATACGCCCCATCGGCCCCGCCGCGCCGATGCGTGTGGCCGGATCGCCGCGCAGCACCTTGGCCGGCGGCGCGTCCGAGAGATCGGGCCGGTGGCCCTCGCGCGTGTGGATTACCAGCATGCCGGCGGCGCGGGCTCCTGCGAGCATGGCCTTGCRGGGCAGGAGCGCCGCGCCGAGCAGGGCGACATCATTGCCGAGCGCGGCGCCAAAGCCGCCCGGCTCCAGGAAATCCCGCTGCATGTCGATGATCACGAGCGCGGTTCGCGCGAAATCGACGCTGATCGGGAAGGGCTGGGCTGCAATCTCGGACCGGCTCACGAAAGGCGCTCCCGTCGCTGGCGAACGGAACAAGCTTTGCAAGGGCTGTGCCTGAGCGCGGGTTGCGGCCCCGGAGTTGCGGGCGGTTCCAGCTAAGGATTTGAAATCGCTTGATCAATTTGAGCGTCAGAGGGGCGCGATCGGCGGATCGCACGGGTCCGGCTGCGCAGCGCGGCCGATGCAGGTGGCGGCATGCATAATCTTCGCATGCATCTCGCAAGCAATTGCTCATTTCATAGGCTGGAAAGAAGAGGGGCTATCTCGTGAGCACAATGACCATGCTTCTCGCTGATCATCTTGCCGGCCGGCGCACGATCCCGGAGACGATTGCGGCAGCCTATGCGCGCTATCGCGACCATGACGACGAAGCGATCTTCATCAGCCTGCGGCTCGAAACGGAAGCGCTGGCCGAGGCGGCGCGCCTGCAGGCCGAGGGCCCACGGGGTCGCAGGCTCTGGGGCGTGCCCATCGCGGTCAAGGACAATATCGATGTCGCCGGGCTCGCCACCAGCGCGGCATGTCCGGCTTTCTCCTATCTCCCCGTCGCGGATGCCGGCGTGGTTGCGCGGTTGCGGGAAGAGGGCGCGATCATCATCGGCAAGACCAATCTCGACCAGTTCGCCACCGGCCTGAACGGCACGCGTTCGCCCTATGGCGTGCCGCGCAACGCCTTGCGCCCCGATCTCGTGCCGGGAGGCTCGAGCTCCGGCTCCGCCTGCGCGGTTGCGGCCGGCATCGTTCCTGTCGCGCTCGGCACCGACACCGCGGGGTCGGGCCGGGTGCCCGCCGGCCTGCAGAACCTCGTCGGCCTCAAGCCGAGCCTCGGCCTGGTCTCGACGGCGGGCGTCGTTCCGGCCTGCCGCACGCTCGACTGCGTTTCGGTGTTCGCGCTGACCGTCGATGACGCATCGGCCGTCCTGGAGGTGATCGCCGGCCCCGATGCGACCGACCCGTTCTCCCGTTCCATACCGTTCGGGCGGCCGGGCGCACTGGCGCCGCATCCGCGGCTCGCCATCCCGCGCCCAGCCGATCTCGATTTCGACGGCGCTCCGGCGGCGGCGGCGAGCTTTGCCCTTGCGGTCGAACGGGCGCGAGCGCTGGGCGCGATCATCGTCCCCATCGACATGACGCCATTCTACGAGACCGCCCGGCTGCTCTATGACGGGCCCTGGGTGGCGGAGCGCTATCTCGCCATCCGCGACCTGCTGATGGCCGAACCCGAGGCGATCCTGCCGGTGATCCGGCAGGTCATCACGGGGCGGCCGCTGCCGGATGCGGCCGAGGCCTTCGCGGCGCAATACCGGCTGGCCGGGCTTGCTCTCTGCGCCCGGGCCGCTCTGAAGGGCATCGATGCCATGATGGTGCCGACCGTGCCGCGGCCGGTCACGCTGGCCGAGATGGCGACAGACCCGATCGGCCGGAATTCGCTGCTCGGCCGCTACACCAATTTCGTCAACCTGCTCGATATGTGCGCGCTCGCCGTGCCGGTGAGCCTGATGGAGGACGGCACCGCAGCCGGCGTCACCTTGATCGCGCCGTCCGGCCAGGATGCGTCGCTGGCCAGCCTCGGGCGGGCCTTCCATCAGGCGTCGGGACTGACGCTGGGCGCGACCGTCCTGCCGCTGCCGCCGGCGAACGAGCCGGCCACTGCCGCGCCTGGCACGCTTGAGATCGCCGTTGTCGGCGCGCATCTCTCGGGCATGCCCCTGAACGGAGAATTGACCGCGCTCGGCGCGATCTTCCAGCGCGCGACGAGTACAAGCGCCGAATACCGCCTCTTTGCCCTGCCGGGCGGACCGCCGGCGCGGCCGGGCCTGATCCGGGTCGGGCAAGGGGGAACTCCGATCGCGCTCGAGGTCTGGGCGCTGCCTCCCGAAGGCTTTGGCCGTTTCGTTGCCGGCATTCCTTCGCCGCTCGGCATCGGCACGCTGGCGCTGGCCGACGGCACGCGGGTCAAGGGCTTTCTCTGCGAGCAGATCGCGACCGAGGCGGCGCGCGACGTCAGCGAGTTCGGGGGCTGGCGGGCCTATGTCGCAGCGCAGGGCGCGCGTCAGGGCGCGCCCGCATAGCTCCTGAACGCATCGCGCACGATGCCGATATGGGCGCGCATCGCCTCGCTCGCGCCGGGCTGGTCGCCGCGCAGGATCGCCTGGACGATCAGGTCGTGCTCGCGATAGGAGCCGCCGAGCCGCCCGGTCGCCCGGAACTGCGCCCTGCGGAACGGCGCGACCCGGGCGCGCGTCATCAGCGTCAGCTCCGCCAGATAGCCATTATGCGATCCGGCATAGATCGCGGCGTGAAAGGCCTCGTTGGTCTCGTGATAGCGCGCGGGATCGCCCTCATGCACCAGCGCGCGCAGGGCCTGGTGCAGCCCTTCGAGCCCGCGCCGTTCGGGCACGGTCATGTTGCGGGCGGCGAGCCCGGCGCAGAGCGCCTCCAGCTCGGCCATGGCTTCGAACATGTCGTCGAGCTGCCGCGGGGTCGGCAAGGCGACAACCGCCCCGCGGTGCGGCCGGACGCTGACGAGGCCCGAGGCGGACAATTGGCGGATCGCCTCGCGCACGGGTGTCCGCGAGACGCCGAACCGCGCCGCCAGATCCTGCTCGTCGAGCGGCGTCCCCGGTTCGAGCGCACCGGAGACGATCTCGTCGGCGATCTGAAGGCGCAGCGCCTCCGTGCGCGTCGGCGCCGGGGCTGCGGGCTTGGCTCTGACGGGGAGGGCGCGGGGCGGCATGGCATCAGCACCGGAGAACGGGCAGGGGCGCAGGCGCCTGCATGACAGGCATCGACGCGACGGTCATGGCCAAGGTCATGGCCCGACGCGAAAGACTCATTCCGCGATGACGCTGACATGGGCGGCGACGACCCGCCAGCCTTCGGGAAACTTGACCCAGGTCTGGCTTTGCCGGCCGACCTTGCCCTGCATGCTGGCGCGGCGGAACATCGTGTTGGCGGTCGCCATCGCATCGCCATAGCTGGTGATGACGGTGCGTTCGAGCGCGCGCTCGATTCCGACGGGCGAGCGCGCCGAGCGGAACGCGGCGATCTGATGATGGCCGTAGAGGTTCTCGGCCACGCCATAGCGCAGCGTCAGCGGGCTGTCCCTGAACAGCGCGTCCAGCGTGGCCACGTCGTTGCTCGTCAGCGCCTTTTCATAGGTCGCGAAGGCGGCCTCGACTTCGGCAAGCACGGCAGGGTCGTTGATCTTCATGAAAGGCGTCTCCAAAGGCCATGGCCGGTTTCGGCGCTGCATGCGCAACGGCATCTTGCACCGTCACATCGGCGGATGCGGAATCGCGGTCAGCAGCTCTCTGGTGTACTCGGCTCTCGGGTTGCCCAGAACCTCTTCTGCGGTACCTTCCTCGACGATCGCGCCGCTGCGCATCACGATCACCCGGTCGCAGAGCAGCCGCACCACATTCAGGTCGTGCGAGACGAAGAGATAGCTCATGCCGAGCCGCCCCTTCAACTCCTCCAGCAGGTTCAGGACGACCGCCTGGACGGAAACGTCGAGCGCCGCTGTCGGCTCGTCCAGGATGACGAGGTCGGGGTCGAGCGCGATCGCGCGGGCGATGCCGACGCGCGCCTTCTGCCCGCCCGAGAGCTGATGCGGGAACCGGTCGATCAGCTCGGCCGGCAGGCCGACAAGCCGCGCCAGGTCCTCGCAGCGCGCCCGCAGCGCATCGCGGCCGCGGATCGCGCCCATCCGCATGATCGGGTCGGCAATCGCCCGCTCGGCAGTGAAGCGCGGGTTGAGGCTGTCGGTCGGGTCCTGGAACACCATCTGGATGCGCCGGCGCTGGGGCGAGGCCGCAAACTGCCGGGCGGGGATCGCGCCGATATCGCTGCCGTCAAAGACGATCCTGCCGCCACTCGGGTCGATCAGCCGCGTGATCATCATCGAGGTCGTCGACTTGCCGCAGCCGGATTCGCCGACGAGCCCGAGCGTCTCGCCGCGCGCAATTGAGAAGCTGATACCGTCGACGGCGCGGAAGCCGGGCTTCCCAGGCTCCGCCTTGCCCATCAGCCTGGCGAGGAACGCCCCCGTAGCCGGGCGCGGATACTCCTTCACCAGCGCCTCGACGCTGAGCAGCGGCCCAGGGGCCGCTTCGCCTCGCGCCGCGCCAGAAGAGGTGGGGACAGGCGAGGGGGCGGGCGCTGTCTTGGGCACCGGCTCCGCCTTCGGCGGTTCGGTCAGCAGATCGGCGAGCGACATGCCGATGCGCGGCGTCGCCTGCATCAGCCGGCGGGTATAGGGGTGCTGCGGATTGCGGAAGATCTCACTGGCCGCGGCCGTCTCGACGACGCGGCCCTTCTCCATGACCACGACCTTGTCGCAATAGGCGGCAGCCAGCCCGAGATCATGGGTGATCAGGATCGTCGACATGCCGCGCTCGCGGGTGAGCTCGACGATGAGATCCATCACCGCCTTCTGCGTGGTGACGTCGAGCCCCGTGGTCGGCTCGTCGGCGATCAGCAGCTGCGGCTGGCAGGTGATGGCGAGCGCGATCACCACGCGCTGGCACATGCCGCCCGAAAGCTCGAACGGGTAGGCATCGTAGCGCTCTTCGGGCCTTGCGATCCTGACGCGCGTCAAGGCCTCGATCGCCTTCGCCCTGGCGGTCGCGCGCGTCGCCTGGACATGTTGCAGCAGCACGTCCTCGATCTGCCGTCCGACCTTGCGGATCGGGTTGAGCGCGGCGCGCGGGTTCTGGAAGACCATCGAGATCTCGCGCCCGCGCAGGTCGCGCATCTGCGCCTCGTCGGCGGCGACGAGATCGACGCCTGAGAACGAGATCGAACCCTCTGCGACCCGGCCGGCCCGGTCGAGAATGCGCACCACGGCATAGGAGGTCACCGATTTGCCCGAGCCGGACTCGCCGACGATCGCGACCGTCTCGCCCTTGGCGACGTTGATATCGATCGATTTCACCGCCTGCACCGCCCCACGGCGCGTGGCGAATTCGACGGTGAGGTTCCGGATCTCGAGCAGCGGGATCGTGGCCAAGGTCAATTCCTCCGCTGGGGATCGACGAGATCGCGCACGCCGTCGCCGAGCAGGTTGAAGCAGAACACCGCGATCATCAGCGCCAGGCCGGGGAAGAAGGCGATCCACCATTCGCCGGAGACGATGAAGCTCGCACCCTCGGCCACCATGATCCCCCATTCCGGCGTCGGCGGGCGTACGCCAAGGCCGATGAAGGAGAGGCCGGCCGCGTTCAGGATCGCGTAGCCCATGGTCAGCGACATCTGCACAGCCATGATCGGCATGATGTTGGGCACGATCTGGGTGAGGAGCAGCCGCCAGTCGGAATTGCCCGAGAGCCGCGCCGCCTGCACGAAACCCGCCTCGCGCCGCACATTCGCCTCGGCCCGCGCCACCCGCGCATAGAGCGGGAAATTGATGATGGCGGTCGCAATCACGATATTGGTGACGCTGTTGCCGAGCGCCGCGACGATGCCCATCGCCAGCACGAAGAGCGGGAAGGCCATGATCGTGTCGGCGATGCGACCGACCAGCTTGTCGACCCAGCCGCCGAAGAAGCCGGCGCTGACGCCGGCGAGCCCGCCGAGCAGGAAAACGAGCGCGACCGAGGCGACCGCAATGGTGAAATCGAGCCGCGTCGCGGAGATGACCCGGCTGAAGATGTCCCGCCCGAGCTGGTCGGTGCCGAACCAATGCGCCGCGCTCGGGGCCTGGAGTGCCGCATTGGTGTTGCTCGCCAGCGGGTCGTAGGGCACGAGCGAGGGACCGAAGATCGCCGCGAGCACGATCAGCCCGAACAGCAGGAAGGCGAAGCCGGTGATCGGGTTTTCCGAGACGACATGGCGCGCATGGGCCCACAGGCTCGTCGCGGGCGGCGCCTCGAAGCGCAGGGCGGGCGTGGCGGCGGGGTCGAGCTTGCTCATGTCGTTCACGGGCCTCACCCTTCCAGCCTGACGCGGGGATCGATGACGCCGTAGAGCAGGTCGATCAGCAGGTTCAGCACGACGTAGAGGATCGCCATGGTCAGCACGAAGCCCTGGATCGGCGCGTAATCCGAGGCGATCAGCGCCTCGACCGCATAGGAGCCGACGCCCGGCCAGGCGAAGACCTTCTCGACCAGGACATTGGCGCCGAGCAGGAAGGAGAACACCATGCCGAGCGTGGTCACGACGGGCAGCATGGCGTTGCGAAAGGCATAGGTGCCGATGACCTTGGCATTGGTCAGCCCGCTGGCGCGCGCGGTGCGGACGAAATCGGCGCCGAGCACAGCCAGCATCGAGGCGCGGGTCATCCGCGTGATCGGCGCCAGCGAGAAGATGCCGAGCGTGACCGCCGGCAGGATCAGTTGCGCCAGCGCGGCACGAAAGGTTTCGACATGCCCGGCAAGCAGGCTGTCGATCAAGAACAGCCCGGTGATGCGCGGCGGTTCCGAGGCGAAGACATCGAGCCGCCCGAGAGGCGCCGGCGACCAGCCGAGCAGGAAATAGAAGGCATAGACCAGCAGGAGCCCGGTGAAGAACACCGGCAGCGAGACGCCGGCCGTCGCCACCACGCGGCAGAGATGGTCGATCCAGGAGCCCTGCTTCACCGCGGCCAGTACGCCGAGCGGCAGGGCGACCGACATGGCCAGCAGCAGACCCGCAAGCGTCAGCTCGGCGGAGGCGGGCAGCCGCGCCGCCAGGTCGGCCGTCACCGGCTGGCCGGTGGTCAGGGACTGGCCGAGATCGCCCTTGGCCAGCGCCGTGACATAGGAGACGAACTGCACCGGCAAGGGCTGGTCGAGCCCCAGCTTGCTGCGGATTTCGGCAATGGCCTGCGGCGTCGCTGCGGGCCCGGCGAAATAGGCTGCCGTGTCCCCCGGCAACACCCGCGTCAGCAGGAAGGTGACGATGATCACGCCGATGACCGACGGGATCGTCGTCATCAGCCGCCCGCCGATCATGCGAAGCATTGTGCAGCCTCCTTGCCGAAATCCGGCGAAGTCGCCGCCGCCGCCGTTGCGTGCGGGGCGGCGGTGCGCTGGGCGCTCAGCCCTTGGTCAGGTAGCGGAAATCGGGCTCGCGGCAGGGCTGGAACTGATAGCCGCCGATCGCCTTCTGGAGCGCCACGTCATGGGTCGGCTGCGCGATCGGCACCATCGGCACCTCGCGGTTCACCAGCTTGATGAAGTCGACGACATTAGCGTCATAGGCTGCCTTGTCGGGCGCGAAGCGCGCGGCGTCGATCAGCTTGTCGAGTTCCGGGTTCTGATAGGCGGCGATGTTGAAGATCGAATTATTGCCGTGCATCGTCCAGAACAGGTAGTAATCGGGATAGTCGAGCCAGCCGGCGAAGCGGTTCAGCACCATCGGATTGGTCTTCTTGGCGATCTCGGTACGGAAATTCGCGCCCGGCACCTTGTTGATCTCGACGGTGATTCCGATCGCGCCGAGCGCCTCCTTGATCAGCACCGCCATCGGTTCGGCGACCGTCGCATTGCCGGCGTCGAAATACAGCGTGGTCGAGAAGCCGCCGCCGGCTGCATCGACCAGCGCCTTGGCCTTGGCGACGTTGGATGTGTAGGGAAAGGGCTGCGGCCAGGTGACCTTGGGCGTCTCGGGCCCGCCCGACATGTCGACGCCGCGGCCGAACAGCGAGGCCTGCAGCAGCTTCTCATAGGGCATCACCCAGGCCACGGCCTGGCGCAGGCGCACATCCTTGAACGGCCCGACCTGCGTGTTGAGGTAGCAGCCCCAGACACCGTTGGGGATCGGCACGCCGACGACATTGACCTTGCCGGCATCGAGCAGGTCCTTGAAGTCCTTCGGTGGCAGCCCGTAGGAGACATCGGCATCGCCGCGCTCCATCAGGGCCCGGCGGGTCGAAGGCGAGGCGATGTCGCGCGCAATGATGCGGCGAAGCTGCGGCAGCTTGCCGGAGGTCCAGGCATCGTTCCGGACATAGATCGTCTCGACGCCGGGTTTCCAGCTCTCGACCTTGTAGGCGCCGGAGCCGGCGACGTTGTTCTTCAGCCACTCCTTCGCATGGGGATCGCCGCCGCCATTCTTGATCGCGAGCTCGGAGTCGAACACGAAGGGGATGGTGACCGCGAGGTTCGGCAGCGTCATCTTGTCCTTGCGGACGAAGTCGACTCGGAAGGTCTTGTCGTCGACGACGACGAACTGCTCTGGCTTCTCGAGCGAGCCGGCATTCATCTGCGTGGTGGCGAACCCCCCGATCGTGCAGGCGCGGTCGAGCGACCATTTCACATCGGCCGCCGTGACCTTGCGGCCGGAATGGAAGGTGGCGTCGCGCAGCTTGAAGGTGCAGCTCATGCCGTCCGAGGCGACCTGCCAGCTCTCGGCCAGTTCGCCCTCGAGCTCGCCCATCGCGATCGTGTTGCCGCCGCCGCCCGGGATCGGCACCGGCTTGAAGCGCAGCAGCCGGTCATAGCAGTTCAGCGCGACGCCATTGACCGGCTGCGACGAGCCGATGCCCTGCATGTCCAGGCTGTTGGGCCCATATTCCTGCACCAGCAGCAATGTCTCGGCCCGGCTGGGTGTCTGTGCCCCGAGTTTGCCCTGCGCGACGAAGGGGGCAGCAAGGCCGGCTGCGATGGCGGTGCGGCGAGTGATCATCGGCGAGAGATCCTTGTTTTGCCAGTCGGGATGTCGCGGCGCGCCGGCCCGCCGGGAACAGGCCGGCGGGCGGGGCAGAGCGCCCTGCGGCCGGCCGCGAGGGCAATCCGTTCCGCGCCTGTCGCGGCTCGGATGGTGCTCTGTCCTGGATGCGGGGCAGCAAAGGCGCACATGGGCGCCAGTCAAGCACGTAGCGTGCCAAGACTTAGGCGATTGAAATCTCTTGTAAAATGCCGGCGTGGGCAGCCGCCCTCGTCATGTTGCATGCAATGACTGGTATTCAGGCTATTTAGTGGGCAATTATCTCTGCTGCCGCGCACTTGTGCTTATCAGCGCAGCGTTGATGCCGATCTCGGCCGCGTCGAGGATGGCCGGATCCGATGCCGGATCGGCGGCCAGGCCTGCGGCGTAGCCGGATAGATTGGTGCTCCAGACCAGGATGGTGTCGAGGCGCGATCGCGCGGCCAGGGTCCTTGCCTCGGCGAGCAGCCTGTCGCCGGTAAGATGCGCGGCATCGAGATTATTGGTGATGCCGAGCCAGAGATGCTCGCGGATGTCGACATCCCCACGGCGAAACTGCCCGGCGACATGCAGCGATTCCGCTTCGTCGCCCTGCGTGATCAGGCCGACGCGCCGGCCCGGCTCTGCCCCGAGGAGCGCAAGGGTCGCGAGAGCGGTGGTGACCGCCGGGATGCCCGTCTTGTCCTCGATCCGCCGGCACAGGTCGCGATCGGCGGCAAAGCCCAGCGCCGCGCCCCGCGTCGCGTTCCAGCAGATCGTATCGACGCGGGCCTCTTCCAGCAGCATCGCAGCGGTGTCGAAGGGTTCGAGCCTGTAGCCGGCAGCCGGCGCGGCCGCGACGATGCCGTCATAGGGCACCCGGGCGATGCAGCAATCTATCTCCGGAGTTCCAGCCAGCAGACGGGCCGCCACGCGCTCGACGACCCGGTTGGAGGAGGGAACGATCAGGCCGATGGCGCGGCGCGCGGAAGCAGTCTCGGGCATGGCAGGCAGCGCGTTTCCGACGGGAGCGGGGGCAATCAGCGTCCGGGCTCATGGCCGGAAAGTAAAGCCTCGTTGCGCGCCTCGGCCATCAGTCACCGGTCCTGCTGACCACAAGAGGGATTGCCTCGATGCCCGTCGCGCCAGGGCTAGCAGGGCTTGCGTCAAGCGTTGCGCCCGGCGCGCGGGCGGGAGCCTGCGACAGGCAGGGCGAGCGGGCGATATTCGCAAATGGGCACGACAAACAACTCCGGTCTCAGATACTCTCGCTCCAGTGGTACGAAACCGGGCCATCATACCCGGCCACCGGATCGCTCGCCGGAAACGCCAGGCGGGCGATTGCCCGGCGGATCGGCGCTGTTGCTTCGGTCCGCACGATGTCCCCCGACTGCCCCGGGGGATAGGCGCCGATCACCAGTAAGTCCTGCGATGCCCGCAAGCATCGATGTCCCGTTCCCGCCGGCAGCAGGACGACATCTCCGGCGGCAACCTCGATCTCACGGCCTCTTTCTCCCCCTAGGAGCAGTGTCGCCTTGCCGGCGGCTATCCCGAGAGCCTCGTGGCCTTCGGTGTGATAGTGCTGGAAGTCATAGATGCCGCTGCGCCATTGCGGGGGCCAGCCATTCCCTTCGAAACGCTCTTCCATGAGGGTCGCCATATCCGCGGCTTCGGCGGGAAACGCAGCCACGTAGAACAGCACGGGCAGGCGCGGATTATTCGGCACGGTGCCGTGCTCCTCGAAATGAAACGCCGTGACGATCGCCATGTCGTGCCCCGCGGAACTCGGCGGCATAACGCTGGGAATGACCCATCGTTCCCGGTCCGGCGGTACGTCCCGGCGGCGCGCAGTCCGGGACGTACCGCGCATTGGTGCATTCGGTCCTCAGTGGGCGCTTTTTGCTCGGGATCGCTCGTGCGGAGCAGCCTTAGCCTCGTCGCTGCCAGCGTGCTCGCAGCCTCGCCCACAGGTTCATGGCAGCGTGGACAAAGCGCGCCATGGGTTTGCGCAAGGGCGCGATATCCGCTGCGATCAGCAGCAGGCCGAGCGGCAGCATCCAGAGCCCGAGCACGGGCAGTATCGAGAAGATGCCCCCGACCACGAGGATGAGGCCCGCGGGGAGGCGGGCCCAGCGCGAGGCGGGATGGCGCAGCCAGCGCAACAGGGAGGCGAAACCCTGCGGAACCTCCCGCTCGATGCGCTTGAAGGCCAATCGGAGCTCATGTTTTCCGTCGCTCATCATCTCTCCGGTCCAAAGTTGGTCGGATAACGCATGGCGGAGCAACGTGTTCGCCACGGGGCGGCGCATGGCCCTCGGCCGGGCATTCCTGGCGGATGGTGCCTCGCCGGTCTTCTTCACGCCTGCATCGGAACAGCCTGTCGGGGGCGGCGTTGGGGAAGGGGTGATAGCGAAGGAGACCCCATGAGAAACGGCCAGGAAGCTCAGATTGGGGCGCGCGATTCAGCGCAACGGGGCCCCGACGGCCCTTTCTCACCTTCGCCTGTGCCGCTCAAGGCGGCTGGGCCGGCAGGCCCTGATGCCGTCGAGGCGGCCGGCACGCGCGAGCGCGTACGGCGTAGCGACCTTGATACCCCCGGGCGGGAATAGCCCTATGGAGCTGTTTTCATGGGCTGAAGTCGACCTGATCTTCAGGTTGTTGGCGGGGACCGCCGCGGGCATAGCCGTCGGCTGGGAGCGCACGCTCAAGCAGAGCAGTGCGGGCATTCGCACATTCGGTCTGGTCGGACTTGGAACGGCAGCGGCAGCTGGGATCTTCGGCGAACCGGATCAGGCCGATGCGGCAAGCCGTGTCGTGCAGGGTGTTCTGACCGGCATCGGATTTCTGGGCGCCGGGGTGATCGTCCTTCGCGATCGGGAAATGACCCCGAGGGGGCTCACCACGGCTGCGGCCATCTGGGTGACGGCCGCTCTCGGCTGCGCTGCCGGCCTGGGCGACTGGAAGATCGTCGTGACCGCAACGGGCCTCGCATTGCTGCTGCTGGCGATCAATCACTCGATCGAGCGCTGGGCCGGGCGGCGGGCGGGGGGAGATGCGGCGAGAGCTGCTCAAGGGGAAGCACGGGCGCGCGACGAGGACTGAGAGGCACCCGATTGCGGCACATGCTTCCTGCGCTCATCCCGCGATTGCGGAAGGCGCGTCGGGAGCGGAAGTCATCGAATATCGGCTCCATGCCCGACAAGCCCGTCGGAGGGGGCAGAGGCGGGCGGGCTCGGCGCGCGCTTGGGCGCGCGACTTCGGTGATCAGCTACACGATCTCCAATCTGGTGGCTCAGCTGGGCTTCCCGCTGTTCGACCGGGATTCCACCCGGAAGCCGATGCTGAAGGAAGCGGGGCGGACCGTGGCGCGAGCCGGCTGCGCGCCAAGGCTCAGGGCCTGCCGTGCGCCCGGATGCACTGGCCAACCGGCGCGCGCAGGTTGAGGTTTTCTGCCAGCCGGGCGGCTGCCATGACCAGCTTGATCGACTGGTCCCGGCCTTAGGAATGCGCCGTCAGGTCGGCGCTGCGGCCTTCGTTGACAGGCATTCCATGAGCGGTTAGCTCTTAATCTAATACGTATTAGATTCCAGGAGAAGGCGTTGCCGCGCGAGCAGAAACCATCGAAGCGACCGGGAGCCGCGACCAGCACCGATGTCGCGAAGCGTGCGGGGGTTTCGCAGGCGACGGTTTCGCTGGTGCTCAATGGCGCAAGTGGGCGCGTCGGTCTCTCCGAGGCCACGCAGCAGCGTGTGCGCAAAGCCGCCGCCGATCTCGGCTACACCCCGAATTCCGTTGCACGGAACCTGAGGCAGCGGCGCACCAACACGCTCACCTTCATCACCCCCGATATCGGCAATCCCTACTCGGCCGAGGTGATCGGCGCCGTGCAGCAGGTGGCGCAGGAGCGCGGCTATCTGCTCGACGTGCTCGTTGCGGAAGACGAGGCGGCCAAGCTCAAGGCGATCGCGCGGCTGCGCGGGGGCGTCTCGGACGGCGTCATCACCTCGGCTCCAACGCGGGCGATCTGGGACGCGTTGAAGGAACTGGCACGCCACGGCGTCCCCTGTGTCGCGCTGCAGGATCAAGGCGACGGTACCGAAATCACCTCCGTCGGCGTCGATCTCGAGGGCGGGGGCTACATGGCGACGCAGCACCTGCTCGCCTGCGGCTATCGGCGGATCGGCCATATCTCGGGCCAGCAGCGGCATCCCCTGCGCGAGCGGGAGCGTGTGCACGGCTATCGTCGGGCGCTCCTCGAAGCCGGTCTGCCGCCGCGTCCGGATTGGGAAATCGAGGTCGCGAACAGTCCGGAAGGAGGCGTGAAGGCGGTGGAGCTCTTGCTCGCCTTGCCGGAGCCGCGGCCCGAAGCGCTTTTCGTGTTCAACGACCAGATGGCGATCGGCGTGCTGCACGGCTTGCGTCGTCACGGCCTGCGCGTGCCCGAGGACATGGCCGTGGTCGGCTTCGACGGCATCGCGCTCGCGGCTTTCACGGTTCCGGCGCTAACGACGGTGGAACACCGCCGGCTCGAGCTCGGCCAGCAGGCGGCGACGAGCCTCATCGACCAGCTCGAGGGCGGGGAAAGCCCCGTTCGGTACACGCAGCTTCCGGTCCAGCTCGTGATCCGGGAATCCTGCGGCGGCCTGAAGGGTGGTGGCCTGCCAGCCTAGAGCCCGTGACCAACAACAACAAAAAACCAAGCCGCGAAAAGCGGTGATGATCCAGGGAAGGAAACAGGGATGACGAACCTCAACGGAACAGGCACGGTTTTCTCTCGGCGGCATATTCTGGGCGCCGGGCTCGCTCTCTCGGTCGGGTCGGGGAGGGCGGCGCGGGCCCAGGCGCCGGTGAGCCTCAATTTCGCGGTCTGGGGCAATCGGGCGGAGGAGGACGCTTTCCGCCGGCTGATCGCCGGCTACACCGCGCAGAACCCGCATGTCTCGATCCGGCTGGAGCTCAGCGGATCCTCCGGCCAGCTCTATCAGCAGGTCGATACGCGCCTCGCCGGCCGGCAGGCCCCCGATCTGGTCCGCATCCAGTACCAGCAGGTCGGCCGCTATGCGAAAGCAGGCGCAATCGTCGATCTGAGCGGGCATCTCGACGGCGGCCTGGCAGCGCAATTCGCCCCCGCATTGTGGAAGGCAGTCACCTATCGCGACAAGGCCTTCGCCATTCCCCACCACACCGACACGCTCGCGGTCTATTGCAACATGGAGATGTTCCGGCGGGCCGGAATCGAGCTGCCGCGGCGGCTCGAGGACAGCTGGCGCTGGGAGGAGTTCATCCGGATCGCCCGGATGCTGAAGGACAAGGCCGGAGCGCCATTCGGCTTCGCCTGCGCCTGGCAGAACACCGCCGCCTATCGCTTTCTGCCCTTCCTCTACCAGAATGGCGGCAAATTGCTCGACGAGCAGCTGCTCCAGCCGCAGCTCTCGTCGAAAGAGGGCCTCGAGGCGATCGCATGGGCCCAGTCCTGGTTCACCGACAAGCTCGTGCCGCCCACGACCTCGATCAAGACCAACGAGCAGACGCAGAACCTCTTCGCCAACGGGACGATCGGCATGCTGGTGCATGGCGACTGGCAGATCCCGTTCCTGCAGGACGCGATGAAACAGGCGGAGTGGCAGGTGACCTATATGCCGCGCAGCGTCAGCATGGCCTCCGATCTCGGCGGCAACTGCCTCGCCGTGACGCGCGACAGCAAGAATCGCGACGTCGCCATCGACTTCCTGCGCTATGCCACCAACGAGGCCAATATGCGCGACTTCTGCATCGCCGCCGGCTTCCTGCCGGTTCGGCGCAGCCTCATGGAGACGAAGCTGGAATACCCGCTTCGCCCCGACGCGATGCAGGTCTTCGTCGAGCAGTCGCGGACGATCCCGGACCATCTGGCCGCGACGGTGACGCTGCCTGATTTCAGCCGCATCAATACGAAGCTCGGCGAGCAGCTCGACCTCGCCTTCACCTCCGGCCAGTCGCCGAAGGACACGGCCGAGAACGTGGAAGGCACCATCCGCAGCGTCCTCAAGAGCTGACGGCGGTGCGGCCTGCCGTCCCGTCTGCGAGGTGATCCATGTCCGACAGCGTCGTCATGACCAGCACCGCGCCCCCCGTTACCGGGGCGCGGGCACGCCGCTCCTTCCGGCGGCCCTGGATGCTGCCCTATCTCCTGATCACGCCCAACCTGCTTCTGTTCAGCGCCTTCAGTTTCTTTCCGCTGCTCTATGCCTTCTATATCAGCTTCCATGACTGGAGCCTGATCGGCGACGTCACCTATGCCGGCCTGGCCAATTATCGCAGGCTGGTGGCCGACACGCAGTTCTGGCACGCGCTGTTGAATACGGCGGTCTATGCTGTGGCTTCGGTGCCCACCACCATGGCAGGCGGGCTGCTCCTGGCCGTGGCGCTGAACCGACGGATGCCGGGGCGGGTCTTCCTGCGCAGCGTCTATTTCCTTCCGGTCGTGGTTTCGGCCGTCGCCACCGGCATCATCGCCGCCTGGATGTTCAACGAGCATTACGGCGTCATCAACTCCCTGATCGTGCGCCTGGGCGGCGACCGCATCCCATGGCTCTCCTCGCCGGCCTGGGCGCTGCCGTCGCTGGTGATTGCGACATTCTGGGTCAGGGTCGGCTTCTGCATGGTGGTGTATCTCGCCGCGCTGCAGTCGATCCCGACGCTCTATTACGAAGCCGCGACCATGGATGGCGCGTCGCCCTCTCGCCAGTTCTGGAAGATCACACTGCCCTTGTTGCGGCCCGCCACCTTCCTGTTGCTGATCCTCAACGTGATCCACTCCTTCCAGGTCTTCGACCTGATCTACGTGATGACCGGCGGTGGCCCGGGATTTTCGACGACGATGCTGGTGCAATACATCTACCAGTCCGCCTTCATGACCTCGGAGATGGGCTATGCCAGCGCGATCGGCGTCGTGCTCTACGCCATCGTGCTCGGCTTCACGATCATTCAGTGGCGGGTCAGCCGCCAATCGGAGAACGTGCTATGAGCGGCGTCACCTTCGAGGCTGGCGCCAGGCGCCCCGGCACCCGCCGAACCGGCAACGTGCTGATCTGGATCGCTGTCGTGCTCGGCGCGCTGGCGATGATCTTTCCGCTCTACTGGATGCTCGCGACCGCGATCCGGCCTCGTTCCGAGGTCTTCCAGCCGGTGGTGAGCCTGATCCCGCAGGTGCTGACGCTGGAGAATTTCAGGAATATCGCGCAGCGCCATCCGTTCCTGACCTGGGTGATGAATTCGACCTTCATCGCCGTGATCGCCGTGCTGATCACCGTGTCCGCGAACCTGCTCTGCGGCTACGTCTTCGCCAAGTTCCGCTTCCCCGGGCGCGACATCCTGTTCTTCGCGATCCTGGGCGCGCTGATGATCCCGATCCAGGTAATCCTGGTGCCGGAATTCCTCGTGACCTCCTGGCTGGGGCTGCTGAATTCGCCCTGGGGCGTCATCCTGCCACGCGCGGCCGAAGCCTTCGGTGTCTTCATGGTGCGCCAGTTCATGGTCAGCATTCCCGATGAGCTGATCGAGGCCGCCCGGCTCGACGGCGCCAGCGAGATGCGGATCTTCCTGCGCATCGTGCTGCCGCTCTCGAAGCCGATCATCGCCGTGCTGGTGATCTTCACCTTCATGTGGCGCTGGAACGACTTCGCCTGGCCGCTGGTCGTCCTGACCGACCAGGAACTCTTCACCCTGCCGCTGGGCCTGAACCTGCTGCGCGGCGAGGCCAATCCGGACTGGGGCGGCGTCATGGCGCTGGCCCTGATCTCCCTCCTGCCGATGCTGCTCATCTTCCTGATCTTCCAGCGCTATCTGGTTCAGGGGATTGCCAGCACAGGCCTCAAGTGAGCCCTTTCCCGACCTCTACCCAAGAGAGACCATGACATGACCAAGATCGCCATGATCGGCGCCGGCAGCGTCGTCTTCGTCAAGAACCTGCTCACCGACATCCTCAGTCTTCCCGCGCTGAAGCAATGCGAGATCGCATTGTACGACATCGATGCCGAGCGCCTCGAAACGGCGGGAATGATGGCGCGCTGGACGTCCGGCCAGTTCGATGCCGGGGCGACCGTGACCGAGCATGCCGACCGCCGGCGCTGCCTGGAGGGCGCGGATTTCGTGATCAACATGGTGCAGATCGGCATGCACGAGGCGACGCTGCTCGATTTCGAGATCCCGAGCCGCTACGGCCTGAAGCAGACCATCGCGGATACCGTCGGTATCGGCGGCATCTTCCGCGGGTTGCGGACCATTCCCTTCATGGTCGACCTGGTCGGGGACATGCGGGCGGTCTGCCCCAATGCCCTGCTGATGAACTACACCAACCCGATGAGCATCCTGACCTGGGCGGTCTACAGGGCCTTCCCAGAGCAGCAGGTGGTCGGGTTGTGCCACAACGTCCAGCACACGGCGCGCGACCTTGCTTCCTATCTCGGGGTCGATCGCTCCCGCTTGAGCTATGACTGCGCCGGCATCAACCACATGACCTGGTTCCTGCGGCTCGAGATCGACGGCAAGGATGCCTATCCGCAGCTGCGGCGTGCCGCCCGCAATCCGGAGATCTTTGCGAAGGACAAGATCCGTTTCGCCCTGCTGGAGCATCTCGGCCGCTTTGTCAGCGAATCCAGCGAGCATACGGCCGAATACACGCCCTATTTCCTGCGCCGCGAGGACCAGATCGCGGAATTCGACGTGCCGGTCGACGAGTATATTCGCCGCAGCGAGCGCAACCTGCGACGCTATGCCGACACGCGGCAAAAGCTGCTGGCCGGCGAGAGCTTCCCGCTCGAGCGCAGCGACGAATACGGCGCATCGATCATCAACGGCATGGTCACGAACGAGCCCCAGCTCATCTACGGAAATGTCCGCAACACCGGGCTGATCGAGAACCTGCCGCAGGATTGCTGTGTCGAGGTGCCCGTGATCGTCGACCGCAATGGCCTGCGCGCCTGCCATGCAGGCACGCTGCCGCCGGAGCTCGCCGCCCATTGCGCGCCGCATGTCTTCGTCCAGGACCTCACCGTGCGCGCTGCCCTGGAAGGCGACCGGGACGCGGTCTACCGCGCCGCGGTGCTGGACCGCCATGCCGCGAGTGTCCTCTCGCTGCGCGAGATCTGCGCCATGGTGGACGACCTGATCGCGGCCCATGGTTCGGCCATGCCGGTCGGCATCCGTTCGACGGCACTCGCTGCCTGAGCGCGCCCAAGCAGGGCAGGCGGCCTGCCTGCCCGCAACGACAAGAACGATAAGGCCGCAAGGAGGGAACGATGAGTTGGCTGACCTTGGAGCATGTCCATAAGCGCTTCGGCGATCACCCGGTGATCCAGGATGTGAACCTGTCCGTGACCAACGGCGAGTTCGTGGTCTTCGTCGGTCCGTCCGGCTGCGGGAAATCCACCTTGCTGCGGATGATCGCCGGGCTCGAGGATATCAGCGACGGCACCTTGCGCATCGACGACGCGGTGATGAACCAGGTGCCGGCGGCGCAACGGGGCATCGCGATGGTGTTCCAGTCCTATGCGCTCTACCCGCATATGAATGTCTACAAGAACATGGCCTTCGCGCTCGAGACGGCGCGGATGACCAAGGCCGAGATCGATATGCGCGTCGCCCGTGCTGCGGCGATCCTGCAACTCGATCATCTGCTCGACCGCAAGCCCAAGGAGCTCTCGGGCGGGCAGCGCCAGCGCGTCGCCATCGGCCGCGCCATCGTGCGCGAACCCAAGATCTTCCTGTTCGACGAGCCGCTCTCCAATCTCGACGCTGAGCTGCGCGTGCAGATGCGCGTGGAAATCGCCAAGCTGCACCAGCAGCTCGGCAACACGATGATCTATGTCACGCATGATCAGGTCGAAGCCATGACGATGGCCGACAAGATCGTGGTTCTGCGGGCAGGGAAGGTCGAGCAGATCGGCTCGCCGCTGGAGCTCTACAACAACCCCGTCAACCGCTTCGTCGCCGGCTTCATCGGCAGCCCGAAGATGAACCTCCTGCAGGCCAGGATGCTGCCGGCGACAGGAGGAGAAGCGCGCGTGGCCCTGGCCGAGACCGTGTTGCCCCTGCCGCATCTGGCTGGCCAGGACGGCGCCGATTGCAGCCTGGGCCTGCGGCCCGAGCACCTGCGGCTCGGCGGCGCCGGCACGCGGATCGGCGAGGCGCAGGTCCAGCTCGTGGAGCAGCTCGGGGGCTCCTCGCTGATCTACGGCGTCCTCGCCGACGGCCAGCCGATCACCGTTCAGGTCGAGGGACAGCAGACGCCGAAGCCCGGCGAGCGGGTGCCGCTGCATGTCGATATCGCCCTGGCTCATCTGTTCCGGCCCGACGGTGCGCGCGTGATTGCGCAAACCGTCGCGCACAGTTGAGGCGGGCGGGATGTCGAGGATCCGCCTCGGACTCGTCGGGCTCGGCAAGATCGCGCACAGCCAGCATCTCGGCGCGATTGCGGCCACGCCCGGTTTCGAGCTGGTCGCGGCGGCGAGCCGGGAAGGCACGCTGCCTGGCTTGCCCGTCTTCACCTCGCTCAGCGCGATGCTGGCCTCGGATATCGATCTCGATGCCGTTGCCCTTTGCACCCCGCCTCAAGGCCGGCATGCGCTGGCGGCAGAGGCGCTCGAAGCCGGCTTGCATGTTCTGCTTGAAAAGCCACCGGGCGCGAGTGTCAGCGAGCTCGGCCCTCTCGTCGCAAAGGCGGAACGGAGCGGCCGAACGCTGTTCACCACCTGGCATTCGCGTTTCGCGCCCGCTGTCGCGCCGGCGCGCGCCTTCCTTGCGCGGAACAGGCCACGCTCGGTCAAGGTCGTCTGGAAGGAGGATGTGCGCGTCTGGCATCCCGGACAGGACTGGATCTTCGAGCCCGGCGGGCTCGGCGTCTTCGACCCCGGCATCAATGCCCTCTCGATTCTGACCGCCATTCTGTCCGAGCCGGTCTTCGTGACCGGCGCCGTGGTATCCGTCCCGGCAAACCGCCAGGCGCCGATCGCCGCCGCGCTCGATCTCGCGGATGGTTCGGGGCTGCCGATCCACGCAGAATTCGACTTCCGCCAGGAGGGCGAACAGAGCTGGGACATCCATGTCGAGACCGAGGCCGGCCTTATCACGCTCTCCTCGGGCGGCAGGACGCTGAGCCATGACGGCCGCATATTGGTCGACGAGCCGGAGCGGGAATATGCGGAGATCTATCGCCACTTCGAAGCGCTGATCGCGGAAGGCCGCAGCGAGGTCGATCTCGCGCCGCTGACGCTGGTCGCCGACGCATTCATGCTGGGGCAGCGTTTGACCGTCGAGCCCTTCGAGGGGTGACGTACCCCCTGGGCGCTATCTGATCGCGCTCAGGTCGCTCGCCGTCCGGCTTGGGATGTTGAAGAACGTCCCGTGCCTACCCCGAAAGCGGCGTCGTCGAAGTCGGCTTGGCGAGCGCATGCGCAGCGATCACCTGCCGTGCCGCCTCGAACACCGCCTTCGCGTGCTCTGCCGCCGGCAGCCCTTGGTTGGGCACCTCGACAGAGAGCGTCACGTCGGCGGGCAGTTCCGCCAGGAGGTCCTGCAGGGGCAGGGAGGCCTCGCCTGGAAGCCTGCGTCCCGCGCGCGCCTCCCTGATGATCTCGTCGAATGTCGTCGGGCGTTCGGCCCCCGCGTCGCAGAGCTGCGCGCTCCTGATGAAATGCGACGGGATCGTTCTCAGGTCGATCGGAAGAGCGCCGCCTCGCGAAAGATGAAGGGCATCGACCAGGACCCCGCCATTTGCCTTGTCGGCCTCCCCTACGATCGCTGCGGCGTCGTAAATGCTGGCGACACGGCGCCATGGCATGTTCTCGATGTCGACGCCCATGCTGAAGCTTGCCGCCACGTCGCACAGAGAGGCGAAGCTGGCGACGAGCCGCCTATGGTCGGGATCGTCGCCGCAGACGCTCAGGCGCCTGGCGCCGAGTTCCGCGGCGCTTTCCAGCATCGGGATCAGCGCGTCCACTGCGAAATTCGCGTCGATGACGACGAATTCGATATCGTAGACGCGCAGGCCGGTCTGGGTCAGCAGAGACCGTATCGACCGCATCTGGGCACTTCCGGGGCGGATCTCGTAGAAGGGCGCGCCAGGAAAGGCCGGATGCAGCCGAAGCCCGACCGCGGAGAAACCGACTTTCGCCGCGAGTGCGACGAAGTCGAGCGGCGGCACATCGATCGTCGTGAAATGCGCGATTCCAAGGGGTGGCTGACCTGATGGCGATGTCACGGGACGCTCCATCGCTTCAGGGCTGCAACTGGCCGGCAAGGCGGGCGTGGAGGTTGGACCCGGTGCGTTGGATATGCTCGCGCAGCTTGGCGCAGGCATAGTCGGCGTCGCGGGCGACAGCGCCCTGGGCGATCTCGCTATGCTCGGCGGCGACGTTGCGGTCCCCGCCTTGGGCCATCAGGAAGATCCGTCGATAACGGTCGTTCAGGTTGTGCAGCATGACGCAGGCGTTCAGCAGCAGCGGCATCCCGCAACCGGCGAGGAGCATCATGTGGAACTCGCGATGCGCGTGCTCCCAGGCTTCCAGTGTTGCCGGCTCGCTGGCGATCCGCTCTGTCCGGTTGAGACGGTGAAGGGCGCGCATCACGTCGCTTTCCCAGGCCAGGTCGCCTTTCGCGATGGCTGAGGAGAGCGCCAGGCTCTCGAACTCGACGCGCAGTTTCGTGATCTCGGCAAGGTTGGACAGCGAGACCGGCGCGACAGTGTATCCGCGGTTGTCGTGCAGCTCGACAAGCCCCACCGCAATCAGGCGGGCAAGCGCTTCGCGAAGGGGACTGAGCGAGACGTCGAGCTGCCGACGGACGGTATCGAGATTGATCTTGGTGCCGGGCGCCAGTTCCCCGGACAGGATCGCCTCGCGGAGGCGATTCACCAGAAGCGACGCCTTGGTGTTCTTTGCCGTCGCTGGAGTGCCTTTCGACGAAAACTCGGCGGGGGGCAGGTCGTCGACAGCGATGTTCATCGTCCCTCCCTTGAACCCGTCGGCGCGAGAGTCGAGGTGGTATGATAATCGATTATCTACGTCAACCGGGCGGCGATCGATACGCCGCGAGTAGATGGGCTGCTTCTCCAGATGTGGTGCGAACTATCTCACAGATGGGCTTATTTCAGAAGGTTCTCGGGAATTACTGCGCTGGAAGGCCTCGCTCAGCGTGTGCGGAGCTGGTGCACGGTGTTCTTCATGCGGCTCTTGATTGACAGATAATCGATTTTGAAGGAGTGGAGATCGCAGGGAGGACGCCATGATCATCGAGAGCCACCAGGATGTGACCCGCGATGCGCTGGCCGTGATGCAGCGCACGAAAGACCCGCGCCAGCGCGAGATCCTGACCTCGCTGGTCAGCCATCTCCACGCCTTTGTCCGTGATGTGCGGCTGAGCGAAGCGGAGTTCCGCGAGGCAACCGCGATCCTCAACGAGATCGGCAAGCTGGCCAGCGATAGCCATAACGAGATGGTGCTCATGGCGGGCTCGCTGGGTGTCTCGTCGCTCGTCTGCCTGCTCAACAACGGCGATGGCGGCAATACCGAAACGTCGCAGTCGCTGTTGGGACCATTCTGGCGCTTGAATGCTCCTCATGTCGAAAATGGCCGCACGATCATCCGCTCCGACACGCCGGGCGATCCGCTGCTCGTCACCGCACGTGTCCTGGACCAGCGCGGTGCACCGATCGTCGAAGCCGAGGTCGATGTCTGGCATGCGTCCCCCGTCGGGCTCTACGAGAACCAGGATCCCGAGCAGGCCGAGATGAACCTGCGCGGCAAATTCACCACCGACAGCGAAGGGCGCTTCTGGTTCTCGACGGTGAAGATGGTGGGCTACCCCATCCCCACCGACGGCGTGGTCGGCCGGCTGCTCGCCGTGCAGGACCGCCATCCCTATCGTCCGGCGCATCTGCATGCGCTGATCGTCAAACCCGGCTTCAAGGTGCTGATCTCGCAGGTCTACGACCCACGCGACCCGCATATCGATTCAGATGTGCAATTCGGCGTCACCAGGGCTCTTGTCGGCGACTTCATCCGCCATGACGAACCCCACCCATCCGACGCCATGGTGCCGGTCCCCTGGTATTCGCTCGACTACACCTACGTCATGGAGCCCGGCGAGACCGTGCTGCCGCGCCCGCCGATCAAGTGACCCGTTCGCGCGACCCGCGCCGCCAAGGAGTGTTCCGATGCTGACCGATACCGAACGCCAGCAGGCGGCCGATGCGTTGCTCCAGGCAGAGCGCACGCTGAAGCCGGTCCCGCAGCTCAGCAGGACCTATCCCGCGATCGAACTCGAGGACGCCTATCGCATCCAGGGCCTGTGGGCAGATGCGCGGATCGCGGGCGGAGCGAGAATGGTGGGCCACAAGATCGGCCTGACCTCGCGCGCCATGCAGATGGCCTCGAAGATCAGCGAGCCGGACTATGGCTGCATCCTTGACGATGCGCTCTTCAACGACGGTGCCCAGATCAAGGCGAGCCTCTTCATCAAGCCGAGGCTTGAAGTCGAACTCGCCTTCATCATGGGCGAGGATCTCGAAGGACCGGGAAAGCGCATCTATGACGTGATGCGCGCGACCGAAATGGTCGTGCCGGCGCTCGAAATCATCGATTACCGTACGGAGGTCCCGCGCGCGATCACCGACACGATTGCCGATAATGCCGCTTTCGGCGCGATCGTGGTCGGCGGCCGACCGGTCCGTCCGATGGATGTCGACATCCGCTGGGTCGGCGCGACGCTGTCGAAGAACGGCATTATCGAGGAATCCGGGGTTTCGGCTGCCATCATGGGCCACCCGGCTGCCGGCATCGCCTGGCTGGTCAACAAGCTCCATGTCGTCGGCGCGGGGCTGAAGAAGGGGCAGATCGTCCTCGCCGGCTCCTTCACGCGGCCAGTCGACATCGCAGCCGGAGACGTCATACAGGTCGATTACGGCCCGCTCGGCGCCATCGGCGTCTCTTTCAACTAAGGTTGCACCTGAGGTTGCCATGGAACTGCCGACGAACACGTTCAAACGCGCCCTGAGCGAGGGCCGGCATCAGCTCGGCCTCTGGTGCAGCCTGCCCGGCGCCTATGCGGCCGAGGCGGTCGCCGGCTCAGGCTTCGACTGGCTGCTGTTCGACACCGAGCATTCGCCGGGCGATCCGCTGACGGTCCTGGCCCAGTTGCAGGCCGTGGCTCCCTATCCGGTCTCGGCAGTGGTCCGCCCCGCGAGCAACGATGCGGTGCTGATCAAGCGGTTCCTCGATTTCGGCGCCCAGACCTTGCTGATCCCCTATGTCCAGAATGCGGAGGAGGCGAAGGCGGCGGTCGCGGCGATGCGTTATCCGCCAGCCGGCATTCGCGGCGTCTCCGGCGTGACGAGGGCAACGCGGTTCGGACGGGTCGCCGACTACGGCAAGCGGGCAGGGGAGGAGCTCTGCCTCCTGGTCCAGATCGAAACCCAGGACGCGCTCGACAATCTCGAGGCGATCGCGGCCGTCGATGGCGTCGATGGCGTGTTCATCGGCCCGGCCGATCTCGCAGCCAGCCTTGGCCATGTCGGCGAGCCCGGACATCCCAGGGTGACCGCACTCATCGAGAAGGCGGTCGGTCGCATTCGCGCTTGCGGCAAGCCCGCAGGCATCCTGACACCCGACACCGCATTCGCGGCGCGCTGCATCGAGCTCGGCACGCTCTTCACGGCGGTCGGCGTCGATGCGGCCATGCTGGTCAAGGCGACGGAAGCCCTGGCAAGGCAGTTCAGGTCGTGATGGCTGGTCAGCATTCGGTGCTGGGATCGGAGGCGAAGATGCGATTGCTGGACCATGTCGGCCCGCCCCCGGAGGACCTGACAGAGCTTCTCGCACCTGGCGGGGTTCTGCGGGCTGCGATCAATCTGTCTAACTTCCTGCTGGTCTCCGACAGGACTCCCGATGGCGGGCCGGTTGGAGTGGCGCCTGACATGGCGCGTGCATTTGCCGATCTCCTGGGAGTGGAGCTGCGCTACGTCACCTATGAATCGCCAGGCCTGATTGCCGATGCCGCCGAGCGGGACGAATGGGACATCGCCCTGATCGGGGCTGAGCCGCAGCGCGCCGCGTTCATCAGCTTCACCCCCGCCTATACCGAGATCGAGGCGAGCTACCTTGTTCCGGACGGTTCGTCGCTGGAACGGATCGATGACGTGGACGCGCCGGGCCGGCGCATCGCCGTCACCGATCGGACGGCCTACGGGCTCTGGCTCGACCGCAACATCGCGCATGCGACGCTGGTCCGGACCAAGACCATCGCTGATGCGGCGTCAGTCTTCCTCGAGCGGAAACTCGATGCCCTTGCGGGCCTGCGGCCCAGATTGGTGACGGACCAGAAGGCGATCCCCGGAACCCGGATCCTGCCAGGCCGCTACATGGCCGTGCAGCAAGCCGTGGGAACACCGACCAGGAACGCCGCAGCGATCGACTATATCAAGCGCTTCGTGGCGACCGCGATTTCGTCCGGCTTGGTTTCGGGGTTGATCGACAAGCATGGGGTCGAGGGTCTCACGGTCGCCCGGGACCAGGGCTGATCCGCGACGGGAGCGCTCCGGGACGGCTGAGCCGTTGTATCGGTGCGCATGACGCCCGATACGCTGCCGCCCCCTAGATCATCGGACCGGATATTGTATCCGGTTCGATGACCTGACCATCTGTGATTGCATCGGCCATTCCGAAAACCGCAATCCACTTTTCGGGCCGATGCTTTAGCGCAAGGCGAAGTGCTGCATGATCAGTTCGGCCGCGCGATCCGGCGCAGTGATCTCCGTATCGATCGCGAGGCAGTTCTCCCGTGGAACCGGGGCTATGGTGTAGCGCGACAGGAATTCGGAGCGGCCCTTGACGGAACTCGTCTTGCGTCGCTGGACCCTGTCGGCATTGCCGACACGCTGTGCGGCCTCTCGTTCCGAGCAATGCAGGAACACGGGAAAGACAGAGCCGCCATTCCGGACCACATCGTCTTCCAACTGATCGAAGAACGGACGGTCCTCCAGCTCGGAATAGCAGAGGGTGACGACCAGACAGGAAATGTCGTTCTCGATCGCGGCCCGCAAGATGGATCCGCGAACCGTGTCTACCAGCTCCCAGAACCCCGGAGCGCCAAAGTCGAAAATGGTTCGCGCGGCGTCGATGGCGGCATGATTGTCCAGCAGTCGCGCCGGCATCGCCGCAAGCAAGGCCTTGGCGACCGTCAGCTTGCCGCTTGCCGGTGCCCCGTGAAGAAAGATCAGGTTCATGGCGGCCATGCTATGGCGGTTCGGGGAAACCGCACATTGGCCATTCGGCTCCCTACCCAATCCCCTCATCGGCATGGCGCTATGCGGCCTCAGGCCTGACCGCGGCCTTGATTTCCCCGCCGATTGCTGGCACCCGTCAGGCAGATCAGACGCGGATTTACAGATGTTCCTTCCCGCCCACGCCACGCGAATGCGCAGGCCCGACCAGCAGGAGATTGGCCGGAGGGGGTGAGCGCGTGCGTATCGCCGCGCGAGTGAGCGTCGGACCCAAGCCCTCCGGTTCTGCGGAGGGCTTTTTTGTTTCATCAGGTCTCGGCGCGTCACCCGTGGAATGACCCCAGGAGGGCATCATGGCGAACGCACTCATCACCAGCGCACTTCCCTATATCAACGGCATCAAGCATCTCGGCAATCTGGCAGGCTCGCTGCTCCCGGCCGACATCCACGCCCGTTACCGACGACAGATCGGCGACCAGGTTCTCTTCATCTGCGCGACCGACGAACATGGAACCCCGGCGGAACTGGCGGCGGCCGAAGCCAGGACCGACGTCGCAGCCTATTGCCATGCGCAGCATGAGATCCAGGCCGGGATCTATCGTCAGCTCGGCCTGTCCTTCGATCATTTCGGCCGCTCGTCCTCGCCGCGCAACCACGCGCTGACCCAGCATTTCTTCCAGTGCCTGGAGCAGAACGGCTTCATCGAGGAGCGGGTGCTCGAACAGGTCTATTCGCCCGCGGACAGGCGCTTCCTCCCGGACCGCTACATCATCGGCACCTGCCCGCATTGCCGTTTCGAAGCCGCGCGGGGCGACCAATGCGAAAGCTGCACCCGTCCGCTCGATCCCGTCGACCTGGTCGCTCCGCGCTCGGCCCTCTCGGGCAGCACTGATCTCGAGGTCAGGCCGAGCCGGCACCTGTTCCTGCGCCAGTCGGCCCTGGTCGGCGAGCTGGAGGCGTGGATCGCAAGCCGGTCCGGATGGCCGCCGCTCGTCACCTCGATCGCGCGCAAATGGCTCAGCGAAGGCATTCAGGACAGGTGCATCACACGGGATCTGTCCTGGGGCGTCCCGGTGCCGAAACCCGGCTTCGAGGGCAAGGTCTTCTATGTCTGGTTCGATGCGCCCATCGCCTATATCGCCGCCACGCAGGAATGGGCCGATCTCGACCCGGAACGGCGCGACTGGCGGCGCTGGTGGTGGAAGGTCGGAGATGTCGACGCCATCCAGTTCCTCGGCAAGGACAATGTGCCCTTCCACGCCGTCAGCTTCCCCTGCACGCTGCTGGGTTCCGGCGAGCCCTGGAAGACCGTCGATGTGATCAAGGGCGTCAACTGGCTCACCTATGAAGGCGGTAAGTTCTCGACCAGCCAGCGCAGGGGCGTGTTCCTCGACCAGGCGCTGGCGTTGCTGCCGGCCGATTACTGGCGCTGGTGGCTGGCCGCGAACGCGCCTGAGAACCATGACACCGACTTCAGTTTCGCGCGCTTCGCGGCCGACGTGAATTCCGACCTGGCCGACACGTTCGGCAATCTCGTCAATCGCGTGCTGAAACTCGTCACGGCCCACCATCAGGGGATCGTCCCGGCGAACGGCGCTCCCGGCTCCGCCGAGCTGGCTCTGTCGGATGAACTTGCGGGACATCTGCATGCGCTTCGCACGCATCATGACCGGCGTGCGCTGCGCAAGGCGGCCGAACAGGTCCGCGCGATCTGGCGGCTCGCCAACGGCTATCTCGCGCGGGAGGCGCCCTGGTCGGCCCGCGCCGCCGATCCGGAGCGGAGCGCCGTGGTGATCAGAACGAGCGTGAACCTCCTTGCGACCGCCGCCGACATCGCCTGGCCGTTCATTCCCGAAAGCGCCAGCCGCGTCCTCGCTGCGCTGGGGCGTGCCGACCAACCCACGACTTGGCCCGATGCCGGCGATATCCTGGCCGACCACCATGGCGGACGGCCGCTCGCGTCGCTGCCGCCTCTCTTCGTCAAGCTCTCGCAGGACTGGGTCGCGCAGAACCGGGCACGGTTCGCTGGCCGCTGACCTCGTCGAGGAGGGCGCCCGATCGGCGGGGGCTGCGAGTACGGCATGGCCGCGAACTGGCTGCGAGCCTCTCCGCCGGTCCGTTGATGAGCCTGCGCCGCGTGTTGATCTTGCCCGCCCCATCGCGACGAGGCGGGCGAGATCATGCCAGAGGCTGACGGCCCCAGAGCCGACGGGCGAAGGGCGCTCTCTGCCGGCGCGGCGCTTCACCCGTGGGCGGAAACCTCCCCTGTGATGCGCTGCGCCAGGAGCTTGTCGATCCGCCTGCCGTCCATGTCGACGATTTCGAACCGCCAGCCTGCATAGTCGAAATGCTCGCCGATCTCGGGGAGGTGCTCGAGCCGGGCCAGGGCGAAACCGGCGATCGTGTGGAAATCCCCTTCCGCCGAGCGCAGTCGGAAGCCAAGCCGATTGAAGGCATCATGCGCCGGCATCATGCCGTCGATCAGCAGCGAACCATCGTCGCGTTCCACGATATCGGGTTCCTCGCCCTCGACATCGGGCAGGTCGCCGGCAATGGCTTCGAGGAGATCGGTCTGGGTGACGATGCCGTCGAGGCCGCCATATTCGTCGATGACGATTGCCAGGCGGACCGGAGCCTTCTTGAAGCGCTCGAGCACGCGGAAGATCGGCGTCGTCTCGTGCACGATGACGGGGTCGCAGATCACGGCCATGGGATCGAGCGCCTTGCCGTCCAGGACCTGGTCGAGAAGGTCCCGCTTCAGGATCATGCCCAGGGGCTCGTCGATGCCACCGCGCCCGACCAGCAACTGCTCATGGCGACATTCGCGTATGGTCCGCAGCATCTCGTCATGAGTGTCGTCGGCGTCGATCCAGGCGACGTCCCGGCGCGGTGTCATGATGTCGGCGATGCGCCGGTCGCCGATGCTGAGCACGCGCTCGACCAACTCCTGCTGCGCCGGCTGGAGGATTCCGGCCTCCTGGCTTGCCTGGACGAGGAGTTTCAATTCTTCCGGCGAATGCAGGGATTCCTCTCCCGTTCCCGGCCGCAGGCCGCACAGGCGCAGCACGAGATTGCCGAGGCCATTCAGCGAGATGATCGCCGGCCGCAGCAGGAACAGGAAGAGACCGAGTGGCCGCACGATCCAGAGCGCCGTTTCTTCGCTGCGCTGAAGGGCAAGGCTCTTGGGAGCGAGTTCGCCGAGAACGATGTGCAGGGCCGTGATGATGACGAAGGAGATCGCGACCGCGATCGCATGGGAGCTGGCCGTCGCCAGTGAGCCGGGCAGGCCGTTCAGGAGCGGCTCGATCAGGTGAGCCAGAGCGGGCTCTCCGATCCAGCCGAGCGCCAGCGAGGAGATGGTGATGCCAAGCTGCGTCGCGGCGAGGTTGGCGTCGAGATTGTCGACGGCGCGCTTGAGGGCGGCGGCATTCATGCGCCCCGCGGTGACAAGCTCGGAAACGCGGCTTCGGCGCACCGCGACCAGCGAAAACTCGGCCGCAACGAAGAAGCCGTTTGCGGCAACGAGAAGCAATACGGCAAGCACTCCGACCAGGTCGAACATGCTGCCATCGGTACTGGACATGGACTCCGTTCCGGCTGCAGAAGCAGCCATGCGTTGTTGATGGTGGAACCAGCCATAGCATAGCGGGGCGCGCGCTGTATGCGGGGTCTAGTCGCTTGCGCGGAGATCAAAGCTCGTCGATCGCTCATCGAAGCGAAGGTGAAGCGCCTGTCATCCTTGCCAATAGTGGGCGATATGCCATTCTCATCCGATAACATCTGGGGAATTGGCCGTGAAATACAGGTCGATGGGCGTCGGCGATCCTGCGCCGTGGTTCGAGCAGCGTTCCACAAGCAACCCGGCCTATAAATTCTCCAGCGCAGCCGGGCGCTATATTGTCCTGTGCTTCTTCGGTTCCGCCGCGCGCGCAAGCACGGTATCCGCGCTCAAGATCCTGTCCGAGCAGCGCGACCTCTTCGACGACGACAAGATCGCCTTCTTCGGCGTCAGCAACGACCCCGATGACGAGCTCAAGCAGCGCGTCAGGCAGCGCATGCCCGGCATCCGCTATTTCTGGGATTTCGATCTGCTGATCAGCAAGGAGTTTGGCGTCGCGCCCATCGAGGCCGAGCCAGGCACGGATACGCCCCTGCGTCGCGCCTGGTATGTGCTCGATCCGACGCTGCGCGTCATGGCGGTCTTTCCCCTCACCCGCGAGGGCGGCGAGCGCCATGAGGTTGCGGCGTTCCTCGCCGCGCTTCCACCGGTCGACGCGTTCCCGGGCTTCCAGGTGCATGCGCCCGTCCTGGTATTGCCCAATGTCTTCGAGCCGGATTTCTGCCGGCAGCTGATCGCCCTGCACGAGGCCGAAGGCGGCAATGAATCCGGCTTCATGCGCGAGAAGGACGGGAAGACCGTCCTGATCTCCGACCATGCCCACAAGCGCCGCTCCGACGTCCTCATCGGCGACACGGAGCTGATCGGGGTCATTCAGGGCAAGATCGGCAAGCGCATCGTTCCCGAGATCAGGAAGGTCCACCAGTTCACGGTGACCCGCATGGAGCGCTATCTCGTGGGCTGTTACGATGCGCAGACCGGCGGGCATTTCGGCGCGCATCGGGACAACACGACCAAGGGCACGGCGCATCGCCGCTTTGCCGTCTCCATCAACCTGAACGCCGATTTCGAGGGCGGCGAGGTCAGCTTTCCCGAATATGGCGCGCGCAGCTTCAAGCCGCCGCCCGGCGGCGCCGTCGTCTTCTCCTGCTCGCTGCTTCATGCCGTCTCGCAGGTGACGCGGGGCAAGCGCTTCGCCTTCCTGCCATTCCTCTATGACGATGCTGCAGCCAGGCTGCGGGAGGACAATCAGGTGTTCATGGAGGCCGGAGGCAGTTATCTCGCCGGGACGAGCTAAGGCATCGGCCCGAAAGCGTAGATTGCGGTTGGGAAAGCCGATGCAATCACGGAAGTCGCAGACCATAGACCCGATACGATATCGGGTCCTATGATCCCAGGCGCAGCGCCCCGCCACGACCGGTGAATTCGGCCGGCCATCAGGCCAGGCCGCAGCCCTGGCCGGCGGCCTATCTGTCTGCGGCTACAGGCTCTTAAGGTTGCATGGCATATGATGCGTGATCGCGCGGCTGCATTAACGCGCGGCCTGCAGAACGGGGCGAGTGTGTCAGGGACAGCATGACGGTCGGCATCGCAGAGACAGGAACCAGCGCGGCCGCCTCCGCGTCAGGCGTCCCGGCCGACGATGCACGGCTCGTTGCCGCGCTGCTCAGCGGCTTTGGCCTGTTCATCATGATCCTGACCTTGCAGCCCTTTGCCGGTGTGCCCGACAGCACGGAGACCGGGGCCTCGACCGGCAATGTCGTCAACCAGATCGGCTATGTCAGCCTCGCCATCGTCTATCTCGGGGCGATGCTGCGGCTGAGCGAGCGGGCAGCTCTCGCACAGCTGCGCAACAGCACGTGGATCATCGTCCTGCTGGTTGCCGCCTTGTCCACCACGCGCGCACCGGACCCGGAAGCCGCGTTGCGCGGATTGCTGCTGACCGCGTTCGCCATGGTCGTCGTGGTCGGTGTCCTGCTCCTGCCCAGGACGGAGCGGGACTTCGCCAGCGCTGCGGCCAATGCCACGCTCGCCGTGCTCCTGCTGGTCTATGCCGTCATCCTGCTTGCCCCGCATCTGGCGATCCATGGCTCTGAGGGCGTCGAGGGCGGCCATGCCGGCGACTGGCGCGGCCATCTCTCGCACAAGAACTTCGCTGCGCCGGTGTTCTCGATCCTCATCATGTTCGGCATCTATTGCTGGCGCATGGGGTTCAAACTGCGCGGCCTGCTGATCATCGGTCTCGGTGCGATCTTCGTGCTGAACAGCGGTTCGAAGACGACGATGGGCTTCCTGCCGGTGGCGGTCGGCCTCGTTCTGCTCGGCCGCGCCATGGCCGGGCCTCGCCTGATGCTGTTGACCCATGCCGTGCTGGTGCTGCTGGTCGCCGCGCTCACGGTCGGCACCGTGTTGTCGCCGACATTGCTCAGGATCTCGTCTGCCCTGATCTCAGACCCCACCTTCACCGGCCGCGACGAGATCTGGCGCTTTGCCAGCGTCCATATCGGCGAGAAGCCCTGGTTCGGCTATGGCTATTTCGGCTTCTGGCAGACGCCCGTGGTCTCGACGCTGGAGGAGAATTTCGAGGCGAGCTGGGACGTTCGCGGCATCGGGTCCGCCCATAACAGCTATCTCGATGCGATGGTGATGTTCGGAATTCCGGGCGCGATCGTGATGGCCTGGTGCCTGATGATCCTGCCTCTCAGGAACTATCTCCGCGCCGACCGGGTCGCGGCGAGTCGGAACCTGGCCGACCTCTTCCTGATGATCGTCATCTTCATGACCTATGTCGGCATGCTGGAATCGTTCTTCCTCAATCGCGCCGACCCGCTCTGGATGCTGTTTGCCCTGGCCGTGTCCGGCCTCGAATTTGCCGCCCGCATGGCGACCAGGCGGGTCTGAGGGCGGCCTTCCGCATTTCAGTGCCCGCGCCGTCACGCGCATGGTCGGCGCCAACTGGGTTGCGCCGCAGCGAAAACTGCGACAGAGCTGGGTTCACTAGTCAGGACCCGGTGAAATCCCGGGTGGCTCTTCCGGCCGCCGATCCGCCGGACAACGCAACGACGGAACGATGAACGCCCCGGCCCGGTCCGGAGCTGTCCGTATGTGCGCGCCTCGCCTGCCTGTTGCTCGCGGCGGGGCCATGAAGGCTTCACTCTCCCCATGGCAATCTCTCATCTGCGCAGCGAATGGGCGCCCAACGTCACGCGCGAAATCCTGGCCGGCACGGTCGTCGCGCTGGCCCTGATCCCTGAGGCGATCGCATTCTCGATCATCGCCGGGGTCGATCCCAAGGTCGGGCTCTACGCCTCCTTCTGCATCGCCGTCGTCACCGCCATCGCGGGCGGGCGGCCGGCGATGATTTCGGCCGCCACCGGCGCCATGGCGCTCGTCATGATCACGCTCGTCAGGGAACACGGGCTTGGCTACCTGTTCGCCGCGACGGTCCTGACGGGCATCTTTCAGATCGTGGCCGGCATCCTCAGGCTCGGCAACCTGATGCGGTTCGTCTCGCGCTCCGTCGTCACCGGTTTCGTCAACGCGCTCGCGATCCTGATCTTCATGGCGCAGATGCCGGAACTGCTCGGACGCGGACCCGTCGTCTACGCCATGACCGCCGCCGGGCTCGCCATCATCTATCTGCTGCCACGGCTTACCAAGGCGGTGCCGTCGCCGCTGGTCGCCATCGTCCTGCTCACCGCGGTGTCGCTGTCTTTCGGCCTCGATATCCGCACGGTCGGCGACATGGGCGCGCTGCCCGGCGAATTGCCCGCCTTCGCTATCCCGCAGGTGCCGTTCTCCCTCGAGACGCTCAGGATCATCACGCCCTATGCGTTGACGCTGGCCATGGTTGGACTCCTGGAAAGCCTGATGACCGCGGCGATTCTCGACGAGATGACCGACACCACGTCGGACAAGAACCGGGAATGCGCCGGCCAGGGCGCAGCCAACATCGTCGCCGGGTTCTTCGGTGGCATGGCCGGCTGCGCGATGATCGGCCAATCCGTGATCAATGTCTCGTCGGGCGGCCGCGGCCGCCTCTCGAGCCTGTGGGCGGGCAGCTTCCTGCTGTTCCTGATCGTCGTGCTCGGCCCCTCTGTCGCCCGGATCCCGATGGCGGCGCTGGTCGCCGTCATGATCATGGTCTCGATCAACACCTTCCAGTGGCGCTCGTTGCAGACCTTGCTGATCCACCCGAAGAGCTCCAGCGTCGTGATGCTGGGCACGGTCGCGGTGGTGGTCGCAACGCATGATCTGGCGAAGGGCGTGCTGTTCGGCGTCATCCTCAGCGGGCTGTTCTTCGCCCACAAGGTCACGCGCTTCTTCGCGGTTAGATCCGAGCGCGAGGGTGACACGCGCGTCTACCGCGTCACCGGGCAGATCTTCTTCGCGACCGCCGAAGCCTTCCATGCGGCCTTCGATTTCCGCGAGGAGGAGGTGAAGCAGGTCGTGATCGATCTTGGCGCAGCCCATTTCTGGGACATCACCGCGATCAACGCGTTGGACCGCGTGGTGCTCAAGTTCCGGAACCGGGGCATCGCCGTCGAGACCGTCGGCGTCAACCAGGCGACCGCGGCGATGATCGAGCGCCTCGCCGTCCACGACAAAGCAGACGGAAGGCTCGCTTCGGGGCATTGAAACGGGGGTGCCGGCCGCGGCGATGTCAGTCGCAGCCTGGTTCTGCGCCCGTCGCGTGGGCCTGACAGGTTTCGCTTTGCTCCCGCGCGCGCCGTGTTGACTTAGATCGCGCCGACCGGAATCGCCTCGGCGGCGATCTTCCTCTCGCTATAGCGCGTGGTGAGATAGGCGGAGCGGTCGCGCGTCAGCAGCGTGAAGCGGACGAGTTCCTCCATCACGTCGACGACGCGATCGTAATAGGCGGAGGGCTTCATGCGGCCCGCCTCGTCGAACTCCTGAAAGGCCTTTGCGACGGAGGACTGGTTCGGGATGGTCACCATTCGCATCCAGCGCCCCAGCACGCGCAATGTGTTGACGGCGTTGAACGACTGCGAGCCACCCGAGACCTGCATCACCGCCAGCGTTCGGCCTTGGGTCGGGCGCATCGAGCCAAGCTCCAGCGGTATCCAGTCGATCTGGTTCTTGAAGACGCCGGTGATCGTGCCGTGACGCTCCGGGCTGCGCCAGACTTGCCCCTCCGACCATAGCGCCAGATCCCGCAACTCCTGAACCTTCGGGTGGTCCGGTGGGACGCTGTCCGGCATCGGCAGGCCGGCAGGGTCGAAGACCTGCGTTTCGGCCCCGAGATGCTTGAGGATACGCTCTGCTTCGAGCGTCAGCAGCCGGCTGTAGGAGCGCGTCCGAAGCGAGCCGTAGAGCAGAAGGATGCGCGGTGGATGCGTGGCGCGCCGGGCGGGCTCGAGCTGGGTGAGATCGGGAGCGACCAGACGGTCGAGGTCGATATTCGGAAGATCGGTCATGACGTTGCCTTTGCAGGATTGCGCGGGCTTCCCCGCTCGTACCAGCCCCTGGAACGGTTCACGATCCAGACGACCGACAGCATGACCGGGACTTCGATCAGCACGCCAACCACCGTGGCGAGGGCGGCGCCGGAGTTGAAACCGAACAGGCTGATGGCGGCTGCAACCGCGAGCTCGAAGAAGTTCGAGGCTCCGATCAGGGCGGAGGGACCAGCGACGCAGTGTTCTTCGCCGGCCGCACGGTTGAGGAGATAGGCCAGTCCCGCATTGAAATAGACCTGGATCAGGATCGGGATGGCCAGGATCGCGATGATCGACGGCTGGGCCAGGATCTGCGCGCCCTGGAACCCGAACAGCATCACGAGCGTCGCAAGCAGGGCCACCAGCGACACAGGCGACAGGGCGGCGAGAAGGCGATGCAGCGCTTCGTCACCGCCGGAGGCGAGCAGGCTCCTGCGGATGACCTGGGCGACGATGACGGGAACCAGGATGTAGAGCGCGACCGACAATGTCAGCGTGCCCCAGGGAACGGTGATGGCCGACAGGCCAAGCAACAGGCCGACGATCGGGGCGAAGGCGACGATCATGATCGCGTCGTTCAACGCGACCTGGCTCAGGGTGAAATGCGGTTCTCCCTTGATCAGGTTGGACCAGACGAAGACCATTGCCGTGCAAGGCGCCCCCGCCAGGATGATCAGACCGGCGATATAGGAATCGACCTGGTCGGCGGGCAGGTGAGGGCGAAACAGCCAGCCGATGAAGAACCAGCCCAACAGGGCCATCGAGAACGGCTTCACGGCCCAGTTCACGAAGAGCGTGACGCCGATCCCGCGCCAGTGCTGGCCGACCTGGCGCAAGGCGGCGAAGTCGATCTTCAGCAGCATCGGGATGACCATCAGCCAGATCAGGACTGCCATCGGCAGGTTGACCCTCGCGATCTCGGCGCTTCCGATCGTTTGAAAGGCGCTCGGGAACAGCTGGCCGAGTGCAACGCCGGCAAGAATGCACAGAGCCACCCACAGCGTCAGGTAGCGTTCGAACGTGGACATGCGATTTTCCCAAGGCATCGGCCCGAAAAGTGGATTGCGGTTTTCGGGGCAAAGCCGATGCGAACCCAGAGAGTTAGATCATCGGGCCGGACACGATTTCGGGTCCGATGATCTAGCCGCTCGCGACGCGGCGGCCGGCTTCATCGACGATGCGCTCGCCGTCCTCCTTGACGAACGGACCGCGCTGCGGCGGCAGCAGGTCAATCACCTCTTCCGAGGGGCGGCACAGCCTCACGCCGTTCGGTGTCACCACGATCGGCCGGTTGAGCAGGATCGGGTGCTTCTCGATTGCGTCGAGCAAGGCGTCGTCGCCCAGGGACTGGTCTGCAAGGCCGAGTTCGGCGAATGGCGTCCCCTTCTCGCGCAGGACCTGCCGGATCGTGAGACCCATCCGCGCAACCAGGTCCACGATCATCGCCCGGGACGGTGGCATCTTCAGGTAGTCGATGACGTGAGGTTCGACGCCGGCGTTCCTGATCAGGGCAAGTGTATTCCGCGAGGTTCCGCAATCGGGATTATGGTAGATGATGACGTCCATCGGCGGGGACCTTCGGTGGGCAGCAGGGAACGAGTTCGTCGATGAGCGGCTGGCACAGGTCTGCCCGCCCGCCGCAGCAATCCTTCAGCAGGAAGGCGATCACCGCGCGAAAGCCGTCGAGATCGGCGCGATAGATGATCGAGCGGCTCTGCCGCTCGCCCGCGATCAGTCCTGAGCGCGACAGGATGGCGAGATGAGCCGACATCGTGTTCTGCGGAACATCCAGCAGCCGCGCGAGCTCGCCGGCGGGAACGCCTTCGGGCTCGCGGTTCACCAGAAGCTTGAAGGTGTCGAGGCGCGTGGGCTGTGCCAGTGCAGCCATGGCAAGAATGGCTTGTGAATTATCCATATATCCGAGTTAATGGATATTATGGATCTTGGCAAGAGCCTCTGCTTTCTTGAATGCCACCCTCTGTGTTTCCGGCCGTGCCGAACGCGTCACTTGGGCAAGAGGTGGGGGGCGACGTCGTAACCGTCGCCGAACGCCAGGGGCTCGCCTCTTCCGCCGCCGCAGCTGCGCCGCGACAAAACGATTCAGTCGCAGCCCGGCCCAGCGCCCATGGCGCGACCCGGCTCGGCTTCACACGCTTCCTCGGCGTCGCCCATCGCTTCGGTGAGGGCGACGATCCGGCGGCGTGTCTTGAAGTTCCTGATCGAAGCGAAGGCTTTGGCCAGACGGATGCCGTCGCGGGTGGCGAGCAGGTCAGCGACCTCAGGGGGCGGGGCTTCCGGCGCTGAATCTGCGGCTGGAGTCGAGATCGCCGGCGCCCCATCGAAAAAATGGGAAACGGGGACCTGAAAGATATTGGCGATATGCTGGAGCCGGCTCGCACTGATCCGGTTCACGCCCTTTTCGTATTTCTGGATCTGCTGAAACGTGATCCCCAGCAACTCGGCAAGCTTCGTCTGGCTGTAGCCGGTCAGGCGGCGCATTCTTCGCAGGCGAATGCCGACATACTCATCGACCCGGTTTGGTTCCTTCACCTGTGCCGCCCCTGACTTTCGGACTGTCGAAAAGGGACTATAGGCCCCTCAATCCGTTCTTGTCCGCCTCGGTCGAAAAGTCAGCCGACCAACGTCGCACCAATTGACGCGGGGAAGGCGAGGCGCTCTTGCGCGGCCGGCGCGCGCCGGTTTCCCCGATGCGGATCGCCCGGGCGGAGCACACCTGGATGATCGGACCGGATATCGTACCGGGTCCGATCATCTGAGCGTTCCGTGTTCGCATCGGCTTTCCCGAAAGCCGCGATCCACTTGTCCTGCCGATGCCTTAGTCGGTGGTGCCGAGTGGCGCGCCGACGCCGATCCGCGAGGTGATCAGGTCATAATGTTCGACGCGGCGATGAGCGGCGAAGTTGAACATCGTCTCCTTGCCGAAGCGCGTGGCATCGAGATCGCAGGCATGGATCAAGAGCCCGTCCTCGTCATGGTCGAGTTCACCGACGATCTTGCCGCTGGGATCGGCGATCAGCGTGCCGCCGAAGAGCGGGAAGCCGTCCTCGACGCCGGCCTTGGCGACCGCCACGACCCAGGTCGAGTTGTGATAGGCGCCGGCCTGCACCGACAGGCGGTGATGGAACAGGCGGTCGGCCAGCGTCTCGGTCTTGGAATGGCCGTTGGTGGTCGGCGTGTTATAACCGAGCACGACCATCTCGACGCCCTGCAACCCCATGACGCGATAGGTCTCGGGCCAGCGCCGGTCGTTGCAGATCGCCATGCCGACCAGCCCGTTCTCGAAGCGCCAGACCGGGAAGCCGCGGTCGCCAGGCTCGAAATAGCGCTTTTCGAGATGCTGGTGCGCGCGGGTCGGGTCGCGTTCGGCATGGCCGGGCAAATGCACCTTGCGGTACTTGCCGATGATCTGGCCGGTCCTGTCGACCAGGATCGAGCTGTTGAAATGCCGTCCCTCCGGCGTCAGCTCGGCATAACCGAAGCTCATGGCGATGCCGAGCGCGCGCGCCGTGTCGAAGAGCGGCTGCGTGTCGGGGCCGGGCATCGCGGTTTCGAACCACTGGTCGGCCTCGACACGGTCCTCGCAATACCAGCGCGGGAAGAAGGTCGTCAGGGCGAGTTCCGGATAGATGACGAAATCGGCGCCGCGGGCCTTTGCCTGCTGCATCAGCGCGATCATCCGGCGCACGACCGATGCGCGATCATCGGCGCGGTGGATGGGACCGAGCTGAGCCGCTGCAACGGTAAGAAGGCGGGACATCGAAAGAGACTCCTTGGGCTGTGAAGGCCAGTTCAAACTGGCCGCAATCTAGCCGGGCGCCACCAAAACAAGTATATACCATTTCTCTACTGACCTATAAGGGGAGGTTATGTGCCATGGCGATGAATCTTCGGCAGATCGAGATGTTCCGCGCGGTCATGGTGACAGGCTCGATCAGCGGCGCGGCGCGCCTGCTCTCGGTCTCCCAGCCGGCGATCAGCCGGCTCCTGTCCTATACGGAGGATCGACTCGGCCTGACGCTGTTCGAGCGCGTCAAGGGCCGTGTCCAGCCGACGCCCGAGGCGCGGCAGCTCTTCGCCGAGGCTGAGCTCGTCCATCAGGGCGTGACCCGGGTCAACGACATGGCGGAGGAGCTGCGCCGCGGCAGCGCGGGGTCGATCCGGCTGCTGGCAAGCCCTAGCGTCGGCCACATGCTGGTGCCGAAGGCGATCGGCCGCTTCCGCCAGTCGCATCCCGATGTGCGTGTCGATTTCGAGATCCTCACGTTGGCCGAACTGATCGCGCGCATCGCCAGCCATCGCGCCGATCTCGCCGTCACCTCCATGGCCGTCGAGGATCCGAGCGTGAAAGCCACGCAGATCGCCGAGGGACGCCTGCGCGTGATCTTCCCCGAAGGCCATCCGCTCGGCAGCAAGCGCGTGCTGAAGCCGGCCGATCTCGTGCCCTATCCGATGATCGGGTATGGCTCGCAGACGCCCTATGGCATGGTCGTCAATCGCGCTCTTGGCGCCACGCCAAAGCCCATCCGCTTCAACGCGCAGGTACGCTTCACGCCGAATGCCTGCTCGCTGGTTCAGGCCGGCGGCGGCATCGCGATCGTCGACGACTTCGTGCTGGTCGACAATGCCTGGCCGAATATCCGCTCCCGCCCGCTGGTGCCGAAGACGACGACGCGGCCGCATCTGCTCTCCTCGCGGGTCGAGCCGCTGTCGCGTATCGCACGCAGCTTCGTGCAAGGTCTGATGGAGTTGGTACCCCCGGCGACCGAGCCAGCCTTGCCGGATTGAGTGAGGGGCGGGCGCCGCGCGCGGCCTCCATAACCATATATTATGAACTGAAACAAAATTGGTATGTGTTTTGAGCTGGCGCGCGAGGCGGAAGCGGCGAACGCGCCCATGAAACTGCTGGCCGAGAAGCTGCAGGATGCGGTCGCGAGTTTCTGCGTCGGCCTCGCCCGGCAGCCCTACCAGGTCGAGCGCTACGGCGCGCCGCTGCGCTGAGGCACGGCTCCGTTCGGCATTCGGCCGTCGAACGGAGATCCCCTTCGCCGACGCGACCGACCGGCCGGCTTCGCTGATGGCCGGTCGTCGGCGACGGCCTCACCAATAGGCCCGGTAGACCGTACGGGGATAATAGTGCGGGCCGTAATAAGCCCGGTTCCAGCCGTAATAGCGCGGGGCGTAATAGACGGGCCGCGCATAGTAATAGCCCGGGCGATAATAGACCCGCGGGCCATAATAGGAATAGGCGGGATAGCCATATCCGTAGCCATAGGCCGGATAACCGTATCCATAGGCATAGGCGGGCGTCGTTGCTGCGGCGACCAGGCCTCCGAGAAGCGCCCCGCCGACCAGCCCGGCCGCGACAGCGCCGCCGCCCCAGCCATAGTTGCGATAATACCCGCCGTGATAGCCCCAGCCGCCCCCGCGCCAATATTGCGCGTCGGCGGTTCCGACACTGCCGGTCATGATCAAAGCGGCAGTGGCGAGCGTTGCGAGTTTCCTCATGACACCCTCCCACCTCTTGCTGTGACGCAAGCGAGGCCAACCGACGCCATGTCGCTTCCGCTATCCCCGGGCAGAAGTGCCGTCGTGGGCCGGTGCTTTCGCGCCAACCGTCTCCGATAATGCCGAATTTACACGCGTTTCCGGCGGGATGCAGCAGCCTTGATGCCGCGCGTTTGCGACAATGCTCCGGTGCGCGTCGGAGGAGGCGGACCTGATGACCGGCATAGGCTGTTGCCAGAGTTCTGGGCGCCAGCGCCCGGGCCCGCTTGGGCAGGGAAGAGTCTGAGGATTTGCTGAAGCTCTGAGGGGATGCTTGGGGTTGCAGACATCGCGGCTCGACGCATGTGCGGTCGTCTGCAACTGTTCCGGCATGGCTAGCGATCCCAAATACCTTGTCGCTGCAAGTTATGACGACGTTGCAGACGCATATCTCGAACGGTTCGGGGTATCTGCTGTTCGTCAGAAATGGCTCGGCCGTCTTGTCGACAGCCCGCCAGCCGATGGCGGCCGGGTCCTCGATCTCGGCTGCGGTGCGGGCATCCCCGTGGCGCGGGATCTTGCGGCATTGGGACATGCCGTCATCGGTGTCGACGCATCGGCACAACAGATCCTCAGGGCTCGAAAGCAGGTCCCGCTGGCGACGTTCATCCAGGCGGATATGTGCGACGTGGCGCTTGAAGCCGGTTCCTTCGACGCGGTCGGCGCCTTCTATTCCATCACGCATGTCCCCTCTGTCCAGCAAGGACCATTGATCCTGAAGATTGCGAGATTGCTGAAGCCGGGCGGTGTCTTTGTCGGAAGCTTTGGAACAGGTGTTTCCGGCGAGTGGACCGGTGAATGGCTGGGAACCACGATGTTCTTCGGTCACAACGGCGAAGCGGAAACACTGAAATATCTATCCGATGGCGGATTGCTCGTCCGCAAATCGTCGATCGAACAGCAGGACAACGAGGAGGCCTCCTTTCTGTGGATCGAGGCCGCAAAGGAGACCTGACCGCTTTTGCTCAATCGGGTATTTGCGCCCGCGGCCCGGGAGGATCGCGGGAACCAATGAACGTCCGCCAGCATCTATTGCAGAACTCGCGGGAGCATCGCGATTGCTGCCGATCGCCGCATGGACCCGGCTCGGAGCGCTGCTTTGCGTCTCCCGCCGGTCAGATGGCCAACGGGTTCACCGCGGCTCCGATCAATCGGACCAGCGAGAGAGCCGTCATCTCCGATGATTTCGGATTGGCGGCAAGGGCGCGGTTCTCGATTGCGATCTCGAGCCGGCCGAACGCCCCGCTCGCGGCAAGGCGATGGCTGTTTGCCTCCGCTCCGGGATCGGCGACGAGCTGGATGCGGGTCCGGTCGAGCCCGATGCCGGCCAGCGCGCTGATCACCGCGACATTGGCGTTCTGCGGGAACAGCGACGCCGCCTCGCGCGCGGTTCCGCAGAAGAAGGTCAAGGGCGCCGAAAGCGCGTCGAGCGACGCCATCGCCTCGGCCGCCGTGCCGCGCCAGGCCGCGGGCGGCTTGACGATGGTATGGGTGACCTCGTCCAGCGGAAGCGCGGCGGCGGCCGCCAAGGCATCGATCCCCCCGAGCGCGCCCGCCGGAATCAGGAGCCGGCTGCCATTGGTCTCGGCCACCTCCAGGAGCCTGCCGAGCAGTGCGTCGTCGCAAAGGGCGCTGGTCGAGGCCACGGCGAAGGCCGGGGCGTGGCGCAGCGCTGCCGCGCCCCATCCGGCCACAGCCTCGCGCCCGGCGGCTTCGACGACGAGGTCGAGCCCGAGATCGGCGAGCTGCCCCGGATCCGTGATCGGCGCCGCGCCCGTCGGCAGGTCGGGCGCGCTCGACAGATCGCGAAGGCCGATGGCCGCGACAGTGACGCGGGAGCCCAGGCGCTGCGCCAGCAACCCGGCGACGCGGCGGCTGATCGCCCCCCAGCCGATCAGGGCGATCCGAAGAGGCTTGCGCGGGTGCGACATGGTCAAGCGGCCGCCGTGTTGCGAGCGAGTTCGAGCAGCTTGCCACCGTTCAGGCCGTCGAGGAGGCTGAAATGATGTCCCGCGCAAAGGACCGGCGGTCCGGCCCGCCAGGCGGTGGCAAGTGCGGCTGACTGGGCCTTGAAGGCATCGCTTTCCGCTTCGCCAACGGCGAAGGCGAGGCGTGCGGAGGGGCAGGGCCGGCCGTGCAGGCTCAGGCGTTCGGCCCGGGCCGGGTCGTCGAGGCCAAGCAGGCGCCCGAGCGGGAGATGGCCGAGCGGTGTCAGGTCGAAGAGACCCGAGAGCAAGAGCCCGGAGGCGATGGGCGGGGCATCCGACGCAACCAGCGCCATGGCGGCGAGGTGGCCGCCGGCGGAATGCCCCGCGAGATGCAGCCGCGCGGCGTCGATGCCGAGCGCCTCGGCTTCCCCGACCAGGAAGTTCAGGGCAGCGACGATCTGCTCCGCGCTCCGCTCCAGCGGGGTCTCGGGCGCAAGCCCGTAATTCGGCATGGCGACGGCGAAGCCGGCCGCCAGCATGCCCTGTGCGAACTGCGCGTGCTGGACCTTGTCGGAGGCCTGCCAGTAGCCGCCATGGACGAAGACCCAGAGCGGCGGGCGCGGGACGCCCCGTGGCAGGTAGAGGTCGAGCGTCTCGAAACGCCCCGGCCCATAGGCCAGGTCGCGGCCGCGGTGATGAGCGCGGAAGGCTTCGCCGTCGCGGCTCCATTGCCGGAACAGCGCCTTCATGTCGGCCTGCAGGCGCGGACTGTACTGGCGGGCGAGCTGCGGCAGCGTGTGGCCTTGAACGAGCCTCTCCGGTGGTGGTGTCGGCTCGGAGTGCCGCGCGCGGATCGCCAGGCCGGGCTCCGCTCTCGGCTGCAGCCGGATCGGCGGGCGGAAGCCGGCGAAGACCTCGCGATAGGCGAGCTCGACCTCATGGCGCGAGAGATGGAAGGCCGCCGGCTCGCTTGTCTCCCATGTCATCGAGAGCAGATGCTGCGGCCCGCAGCCGGCTGCGACCAGCCCGTCGAGGATCGTCGCGAGCGCATCGCGCAGCGCCTCGACCGGATCGGTCAGGGATGTCGTCGCGACGAGCTCTGCCGCGACTATGTCAGACGCCGACATAGCGATGGACCATTTCTGCCTGCGCTGCGAGATCGACACTGCTGCCGGACCAGACGGTGCGGCCCTTTTCGAGGATGTAGTGGCGATCGGCGATGCGCTTGAGGACGTTGATGTTCTTGTCGATCAGCAGGATGGACTGGCCCTGCGCCTTGAGCACCTCGATGCAGGACCAGATCTCGGCGCGGATCACCGGCGCGAGCCCCTCGGTCGCCTCGTCGAGGATCAGGAGCTTCGGATTGGTCATCAGCGCCCGGCCGACTGCGAGCATCTGCTGTTCGCCGCCTGACAGGGTCCGCGCCGATTGCCCGGCGCGCTCCTCAAGGCGCGGGAACAGGCGATAGACCCGTTCGAGCGTCCAGGGCTGTGCACGCTTCAGCCGGTTCGATGCGGTGGCGACGAGGTTTTCACGCACGCTCAGCGTAGGAAAGACCTGCCGGCCTTCCGGCACCAGGCCGATGCCGCAGCGGGCGATCTTCTCCGGCGGACTGCCCGATACGGCGCGGCCCCCGAACCGGACTTCGCCGGCCTTCGGCGGGAGCAGGCCCATGATCGAGCGCACGGTGGTGGTCTTGCCCATGCCGTTGCGGCCGAGCAATGTCACGACCTCGCCCTCCGCGATGTCGAGCGCCACGTCGAAGAGGACCTGGCTGGCGCCATAGGCCGATTGCAGGTTGCGTACGCTCAGCATCAGGCGTCTCCCTCGCCGAGATAGGCGATGCGGACATCCGGGTTGTCGCGAATTTCGGCGGCCGTCCCGGTCGCGATCACGCGGCCATAGACAAGCACGGAGATCCGGTCCGCCAGCGCGAAGACCGCGTCCATGTCGTGTTCGACGAGCAGCAGGGTGACGCGCCCCTTCAGGGCCCGGAGCATCGCGACCATCTGTTCGCTCTCGGCATGGCCGAGGCCGGCCATTGGTTCGTCGAGCAGGAGAAGGCGCGGTTCGCAGGCGAGCGCCACCGCGAATTCGAGCTGTTTCTGCTCGCCATGGGAGAGATCGGCGACTCTCACCTCGGCGCGCGCCGCCAAGCCGGCCGCCGCCAGATGCTGCCGTGCCCTGGCGCGCAGCGCCTCGTCGCGACGGGCATTGGCGAAGAAGCGAAAGCTGTGCCCTTCATGGGCCTGCACGGCCAGCGCGACATTGTCGAGCATGGTGTAGTCCGGCAGCAGATGGGTGATCTGGAAGGTGCGGGCGAGGCCGCGACGGACGCGCTGCGGCGTCGGCAGCCGGCCGATATCCTCGCCGTCCAGGCGGATCTCGCCCTCGTCATGGGAGAGCTCGCCGAAGAGCTGGGTGATCAGCGTGGTCTTGCCCGCGCCGTTCGGGCCGATCAGGGCGTGGACCTCGCCTTCGACCACGTCGAGATCGACCTTGTCGGTGGCTACGAGTCCGCCAAAACGCTTCTGCAGGTTGCGGACGGAAAGCAGGGGCTGCGTCATCTCCCGACCCTTCCGACGCGGTTGAAGAGCGCGCTGAGCCCGCCCTGCGTGAACAGGACGACGAACAGCAGGACAGGCCCGAGGATGAGCTGCCAGTGCTCGGTCCAGGCGGTGAGCACGGTTTCCAGGATGACGAGCGCAGCCGCGCCGAACAGCGGGCCAAGGACCGTGCCGACACCGCCGAGGATGACCATGATCATCAGCTCGCCCGACTTGGTCCAGTGCAGCATGTCGGGGCTGACGAAGCGCAGGTAATTGGCCATCAGCGCCCCGGCGAGCCCGGCCCCCATGCCGGAGACGACGAAGGCGGTGAGCTTGTAGGAATAGGGCGCGACGCCGATCGCCGCCATGCGGCGCTCGCTCTGCCGGATGCCGATCAGGACCATGCCGAAGCGTGATCCGACGATCCGCGAAAGCGCGCCGAAGACCAGTGCGGCCGCCGCCAGGCAGATGAAGTAGAACACCGTGTCGTTGCGGGTATCGAGGTCGAACAGGACATTGCGGCGGCGGATGATCAGCCCGTCATCGCCGCCATAGGCCTTGATCGAGACGAACAGGAAGAACAGCATCTGCGCGAAGGCGAGCGTGATCATGATGAATTGCACGCCGCTCGTGCGCAGGCAGAGTGCGCCGATGCAGAGGGCGAGGATGCCCGCGACAAGCATCGCGGCGGGAAGGGTGATCAGGAGCTGGTTCGTTCCCGGCAGCAGGCCGAAGAGCAATGTGTCGCCGACGAAGCCCTGGTAGAGGATGCCGACGACATAGCCGCCGATGCCGAAGAAGGCGGCATGGCCGAAGCTCACCATCCCGCCGAAGCCCAGGGCGAGATTGAGGCTGGCGGCGGCAATCGCGTAGATCAGCACGCGGGTCGCCAGGGGCACGAGCGAGGGCTGGCCGATGGCCTGCAGGACGAAGGGCAGGGCGCCGAGCGCCAGGCCAATCGCGGCAGCGGTCAGGAGCCGGCCACGGGCCGGCGCCCGGGCGATAGGACTGGTCATGATGTCATGCATGGGCGGGAAAGAGCCCCTTCGGGCGCACGAGCAGCACGATTGCCATCAGCAGGTAGATCCCCATCGAGGACAGGCCGCCCGCGAGCGCATCGGCCTCGGATGGATTCATGACCGAGCGCAGCACGCCGGGGAGGAAGGCGCGCAGGCTGGTGTCGACGAGGCCGACGATCAGCGCGCCGAAGAAGGCGCCCCGGATCGAGCCCACGCCGCCGATCACCACGACCACGAAGGTCATGATCAGGATCTGCTCGCCCATGCCGACCTGGACGGCGAGGATCGGCCCCGCCATCAGCCCGGCAAGTCCGGCGAGCAATGCGCCGAGCCCGAACACCGCGGTGTACAGCAGGCGAATGTCCACGCCGAGCGCCCTGACCATCTCGCGATGGGTCGCGCCGGCGCGCACCAGCATGCCGACGCGTGTGCGGTTTATCAGGAGATAGAGCCCGAGGGCCACCGCAAGGCCAACCGCGATGACCGCGATCCGGTAGACCGGATAGACCAGCCCCGGGAGCAATTCGACGGAGCCGTTCAGCTCAGGAGGCACCGAGACGAAGAGCGGCTGCCTGCCGAACAGGATCGTCACCGACTGGTTGAAGATGAGGATGAGCGCGAAGGTCGCGAGCACCTGGTCGAGATGGTCGCGCGCATAGAGCCGGCGCAGGACCAGGAGTTCGACCGCCATGCCGGCCGCAGCCGCCGCGGCGAGCCCGGCTGGCACTGCGAGCAGCAGTGAGCGCGTGCTGGTCGCGACAAAGGCTCCGGCATAGGCACCGATCATGTAGAGCGAGCCATGCGCCAGGTTGATCACGCCCATGATGCCGAAGATCAGTGTCAGCCCGGCGGCGAGCAGGAACAGCATCACGCCGAACTGCAGGCCGTTGAGCAGTTGTTCGAGGATCAGCGCCATGGGCGGTCCACCTGATCAGAGCTTGCACTGCGCCGCGTAGGCGTCGCCGTAATTCGTCAGGATTTTGCCGACGGTCTTGAGGACGAGCTTGCCGTCGCTGTCCTTTTCGGCCCGCAGCCCATACCAATCCTGGATCGGATGCTGGTTCGGGCCGAACTTGAAAGCGCCGCGCACGGACTGGAAATCGGCCTTGGCGAGCGCCTTGCGCAGGGCCGGCACATCGGGTTTTCCAGCGGTGGCCTTGAGCGCGGAGGCGATGGCCAGCGCCGTGTCATAGCCCTGGCTCGCGTAATAGGTCGCCGGGCGGTTATAGGCCTTGGTCCAGGCCGCCATGAAGGCCTTGTTGGCTGGGTTGTCGAAGTCGGAATTCCAGTGGCTCGAGGCGTTCACGCCAAGCGCGGCATCGCCGACCGCGGCAAGCGTCACCGCATCGAGCGAGGGGGCCGCGACGACCATCGGAATCTTGCCGGTCAATCCCGCCTGCTGGTACTGGCGCAAGAATGCGATACCGAGGCCGCCGGGGTTGAACTGGTAGACGAAGTCGGGATTGGCGGCGCGGATCTGCGCCATCTCCGCGGCGAAATCGGTCTGGTCGAGACGGGTATAGACCTCGCCCACGACCTCGCCCTTGAACATCCGCTTGAAGCCGGCGATGGCATCCTTGCCCGCCTGGTAGTTGGCGGCCAGGACGAAGGCCTTCTTATAGCCGAGATTGTTGGCGTTCTGGCCGGCGCTCTCGTGCAGGCTGTCGTTCTGCCAGGCGATGGCGAAGTAGTTCTCGTGGCATTCCTTGCCCGCGAGATTGGACGGCGCGGCGTTGGCGCTGACATAGAGCGCGCCGGAATCGACGATGTCGGGCACGGTGGCGCCGGCGACGTTCGAGAAGACGATGCCGGTCAGGATCTTGATGCCATCGGTCTTGAGCATGCGCTCCGCGATCTGCTTGCCCTGACCGGGCTTGAGGGCGTCATCCTCGACGACAAGCTCGACGGGAGCGCCGCCGAGCTTGCCGCCCTGCATCTCGATGGCGAGCTTGAAGCCATCGCGAATATCCTGGCCGAGATATCCGCCCGGTCCGGACAGGGTGGTGATCATGCCGATCTTGACGGGCTGCTGGGCGATGGCAGCTCCCGTCATCGAGGCGGAGGCCAGCAGGCCCAATAGCAATCTGCGAAATGTCATCGTGAGCTCCAGTTGCTTGCGTTCATGCCTCTGAGATTTTTGCCGCGCCTTATTCGTGCTGGCGCTTGCGTGGGAGGAATCGACGGCGCGGCCGGGATTCGGCCGCGCCGCTGAATTCCTACAGGCAGACCCATCCGGCCGGCGGTTCCTTGCCGGGATGGAGCGTGCCGCAATGCGGGCAGGTGCGGGCCTGCTCGTTGTTGTAGAAGGCCTTGTAGAGCGGCGGCAGGTCGTCGACGATGCTGACCAGATCGACCTCGACGCGATGCACGAGCTTCGTGCAGTTGAAGCAGTACCATTCGAAGGCGTCGAGCCAGCCCTCGGGCCGCTTCGGCTCGATGACGAGGCCGATCGAGCCTTCCTGCGGGCGCTGCGGCGAATGGCGCACATGCGGCGGCAGCAGGAAGATCTCGCCCTCCCGGATCGTCACGTCGTAATGCTTCCCGTCATCCACGACCTTGAGCATCATGTCGCCCTTGAGCTGGTAGAAGAACTCCTCCACCGGATCGTCATGATAGTCGGTGCGCTGGTTGGGGCCGCCGACGACGGTGACCATCAGGTCGGAATCCGTCCAGATCTGCTGGTTGCCAACCGGAGGCTTCAGCAGATGCTGGTGCTCCTCGATCCATTTCGCGAAGTTGAAGGCCTTCAGCCGTCCTTCCGTCGCCATCGTTCCACCTCTCCCGTTTCGTCTGCCGGCGGTTCAGCCGGTCTTGGCCAATGATGCATCTGCGGCGTGCAGCTTCAGGCCGCAGGACTCGAAGGCGGCGCGCGTCGCAGCCTTCTCGGTCTCCGTCAGCTCCAGCAGCGGCGGCCTGACCCGGCCCCCGGCCTGACCGAGCAGCTCCTGCCAGTATTTCTGATGGGCGTGCGGCTTCTCGGCGGGCCGTGTGCCACGCAGCGCCTCGCGGACCGGGTTCAGGCTGTCGCGCACGGCGCGCGCCTGCGCGGCGTCGCCACGGAAGGCGAGATCGGTATATTCGCGCATCCGCAGATCATGCGGCGTCTGGATCAGGCAGGGCGGCGAGGAGCAGAGATAGAGCTGCCAGCCGAGCTCGAGAATGTTGTCGAGCCATTCCTCCTCGGAGGCGCTGCTGACCAGGATGCGATCGCCGGCGAGCCTGGTAAGCTCGGCATACATCGGGCGCGGCACACTGTACTTGATCGCGACGACGTTCTCGATGTCGGCCAGCCGGTTGCAGAGCTGTGGCGAGAGCAGGTAGCCGCTGTCGGGATGGCTCCACAGCGCAATCCCGATATCGACCTTCTCGGCAATCGTCCGGTAGTATTCGTAGACCGTCTCCTCCTGCGCCTTGAAGAAATGCAGGACCGGGGCGTGGATGACGATGTAGTCGGCGCCGACCTTCTGCGCATGCCGGGCGAGATCGATCACCACATCCATGTTCTGGTCCGAACAGGACATGATCGTCGCGGCCCGGCCGGCCGCGGCCGCGACGGCGATCTCGAAGCTGAGCTTGCGCTCTTCGAGCGACATCGAGAAGAACTCGCCCTGCTTGCCGGCGATGAACAGGCCGTCGATGCCGAGCTGATCGGTCCAGTGCCGGATATTCGCGCTGAAGCCGTCCCGGTCGATCGCGAGATCGCGGGTGAACGGCGTCAGCGCGGCAGCCCAGATGCCTTTCATATTGGCGCGGGCATAGGCCTTTGCGTCCTTCTTTGAATATTTCATGCCGATGCTCCTGTTGCGGCCCCGCCGTCAGAGACCGCGTTCAGATGCTCATGCGGTGCGAGACGTTCTTGATGACGGTGTAATGCGATAGCCCCTCGGCCCCGCCCTCGCGGCCGTAGCCGCTGTCCTTCACGCCCCCGAACGGCGTCTCCGCGACGGAGGCCTCGAGGGTATTGATCGAGAGGTTGCCGGCCTCGATCCTTTCCGCCAGCCGGTCCGCATTGCTTGCGGCATGCGTGAACGCATAGGCGGCGAGCCCGAAGGGCAGGGCATTGGCCTTCTCGATCGCCTCGTCGAGGGACGAGACCGGATTGATCAGCGCCAGCGGGCCGAACGGCTCCTCTCGCATGGCGCGCGCGTCATCGGGAACATCTGCTATGACGGTGACCGGGAAGAAGTAGCCGCGGTTGCCGAGCCGTTCGCCGCCGGCCAGCACGCGCCCTCCCTTGGCCCGTGCATCGGCGACAAGCGTCTCGAGCGCCTCGATGCGGCGGGAATTGGCGACGGGGCCCATCTCTGTCGACGGGTCCAGGCCATTGCCGATGGTCACGGCGCGGGCCTTCTCGGCGAAGGTCTGGGCGAAGGTGGCGTAGATGCTCTTGTGAACGAAGAAGCGTGTCGGAGAGGTGCAGACCTGTCCGGTATTGCGCGATTTGCGCTGCGCGGAGGCGATGGCGGCGGCCACCGGGTCGACGTCGTCGCAAACGATGACCGGGGCGTGGCCGCCAAGCTCCATGAGCACGGGCTTCATATGGCGCGCCGCCAGAGTCGTCAGGTGCTTGCCGACCGCGGTCGAGCCGGTGAAGGCGATCAGGCGGGTCTGCTCCTGGGGAATGAGATAGTCGGACACCTCCGACGGAATGCCGAAGACGAGGTTGAGCACGCCGGCCGGCAGCCCGGCATCGTGAAAGGCCCGGGCAATATGGATGGCGCCGGCAGGCGTCTCCTCGGCAGCCTTGAGAATGATCGAGCAGCCGGCCGCCAACGCGCCGGCGATCTTTCGGGAGGGCTGGCTCATCGGGAAGTTCCACGGCGAGAAAGCCGCCACCATCCCGATCGGCTGATGCATGACGATATATTTGATGCCGGGCTCGCTGGGGATGACGCGGCCATAGAGGCGCTGGCCTTCGGCGGCATCCCATTCGAAGAACTCGCAGCCCCGGATCACCTCCAGGCGGGCCTGTCCAATCGGCTTTCCGTGTTCCAGCGTGATCGAGAAGGCGATCTCCTCGATGCGCTCACGCATGAGGGCGGCGGCCTTGAGGATGATCTCGCCGCGCCGGCGCGGCGATGTCCGGCTCCAGATCCTGAACCCGTCGGCCGACGCGGACAGCGCGGCGTCCAGATCCGACCGCGTCGCGAGCGGGACCATGCCGATGACGCTCTCGTCGACGGGGTTCAGGACCGGCTGCCCATTCGAGGCGCTCTTCCATGCGCCGCCGATATACATCTGAAGGTCAGGGTAGCAGTTCATCATGAGCCTCGAATGGACGGTGCCGGCGGGAGCACAGCGCTTGCGATCGACGAGCATCCGGCTTCGCTCCGCGAGGGGCACGATGGCCCGTGCGGCGCGCTGCGAGGCCCGTTGTCATCCTGCTGCGCGGGACGCTCCTTGACCTGAAGCCCTGCCATCCCCGGCCATCTCCAGGGCCGGGCCCGCCCGATGCGTGACCCCCGCCTTGACCAGGATCATCGATTGGGATGGGCTATACGGCAATTCTACATATTTGTATGAATTCAGATGATTTGCTTATGAGTGTCTGCCATGACCGTCTCGCTTCGACAGATCCAGGCCTTTCTCGCCGTGGCGGAATGCGGCACCTTCACCAAGGCTGCGGAACGGCTGCACATGGCCCAGCCCGCACTCTCGCAGCTCGTGCGTGAGCTGGAGCGGGAACTCGGCCTGCGCCTGTTCGACCGGACGACGCGGCGCGTCGAACTGACCGAGGGCGGGCGCGAGTTCCAGGGCGCCTCGGCCAAGATCATGCACGACCTGGATCTGGCCGTGCGCAACGCCAATAATCTCGCAGAAAGACGGCGTGGCCGGATTGTCGTCGCTGCTCCCCCCTTGCTGGCGGCCGTCCTGCTGCCGATGGCCATCGTCGAGCTCGGCCAGCGCTATCCCGGCATCGAGGTCGCCATCATCGACGCGCGGACTGATGCGATCGTCGAGGAGGTCAGGCTTGGCCGGGCAGATTGCGGGCTGGGCACGTTCTCGGCGATCGAGGACGGCATCGAACGCATGCCGCTGGCGCGGGACAGTCTCATGCTGTTCTGTGCCCGGACTCATCCCTTCGCCACGCGCTCCTCGCTGCCATGGGCCGATCTGGCCGGGCAGCCTCTGATCACCCTGACCAGGGACAGCGGTATCAGGCTGCTGGTGGAGGTCGGCTATGAGACAGCTGAAGTGCCGTTGCGACCGCTCTACGCGGTCTCGCAGATCGCCACGGCATTGGCGCTGGTCGAGGCCGGCCTCGGCATCGCGGTGCTCCCGACCTATGCGCTGGCCATGACCCCACATCGCCCGATCGCCGCCCGCCCCCTGGTCGAGCCGACGATCGCACGCGACGTCGTCATGATCCGGCCCAGCGGCCGTTCGCCGTCGCCCGCCGTCCTGGCTTTCGAGAGCATTCTGCGCGGCTCGATCCGGCGACTGGGCGAACTGGACTGGAGCATGTCGAGCGAGGCGGGGATGTGACGGGCACGGAGCCTACGGCCGTCAGACGACGCAGACTCGCCCCACGGCCTGCAGCGCGGCTTCCGCTCGATCTCGACTGTGCTTCCTCCGAGCGCGGGCACCAGGCCGGGGGGAGATCCGCTAGCAGCTGGCCATGGCAGTCCGGCTGTCCGCGCCGAATGATCGCTCTGGGGAAAGCGGCCGACGAGGAAGGGCGACTATTCTCGGACGCTGCTCTCATCATCCGGCAGTATTCGCCGGGGCGGTCAGACCTGCCTCACGTGTGATACCTCAAAGCCTCGACGAGCAGCGCAAAGGCCGCCGATGGCTGGCGCCGGCTGGGGTAATACAGGTGGTAGCCGGAAAAGGGCGGGCACCAGTCCTCCAGCACGCGGACCAGGCTGCCCCGGGCAAGCTGCTCCGCCACATGGTCCTCCATCACGAAGCCGAGCCCGAAGCCGGCCTCGGCGGCGCGCGCGATCATACTGACATTGTTGAAGGCGAGCCGACCCTCCACCCGGACGCGGACTTCGCGTCCATCCCGCTCCAGCTCCCAGGCGTAGAGGCCGCCGCCGCTCAACAGGCGCAGGTTGATGCAGCTGTGCTCGGCGAGGTCATGCGGGGTCAGGGGAATGGAGCGGGTGGCGAGATAGCCGGGCGATCCGACCACCACCATGCGCAGATCCGGCCCGATCCGGACCGCTACCATGTCCTTGGCGAGCGCTTCGCCGAGCCGGACGCCGGCGTCGAAGCGCTCGGTGACGATGTCGGTCAGGCTGGAATCGATGCTGAGCTCGACATGGATGTCGGGGTAATGCGGCAGGAACCGCTCCAGAGCCGGCCAGAGCACGGTCGTCGCCGCGTGCTCCGAGGTCGTGATGCGGATCGTCCCGGCCGGCTTCTCGCGCAACTCGTTGAGGGAGGCCAGTTCCGAGCCGATGCTCTCCAGAGCCGGGCGCAGCGTGCCGAGCAGCCGCTCCCCGGCCGCGGTCGGCGCGACGCTGCGGGTGGTGCGGGTCAGCAGGCGCACGCCCAGCCTGGTCTCGAGCCGGCGGATCGTATGGCTCAGCGAGGATTGCGAGGTGCCGAGCTTGGCGGCCGCGCGCGTGAAACTCTGCTCCTCGGCGACCGTCAGGAAGGCATTGAGATCGACCAGTTCCTCGCGCCGCATTCATGAACTCCCGATATGGCTTCATGCGGTTTCTATCGCCTAATCCAATGAATGTCGCGCGGCTACAGTGCTTGGGAGGGGCGGGAGTCTGTCCGGCTCCAGGCACGAGGACGTGAGGAAACGTGGATGGACATCAAGCGAAGCGGGGCGCAGCCTTCTGCAAAGGGGCCGGCCGAGTATTTCACGGGCACGGTCAGGATCGATGCGCCCTTTGCCGGCGGCGCCGCCCTGAGCGGCGCGACCGTCACCTTCGAACCCGGAGCGCGGACGGCCTGGCACACCCATCCGCTCGGCCAGACCCTTCTGGTGCTCTCGGGGCTGGGCCGGGTGCAGCGCGAGGGCGGTCCGGTCGAGGAGATCCGGCCCGGCGACATCGTCTGGTTCGAACCGGGCGAGAAACACTGGCACGGCGCCGCGCCGGACTGCGCCATGGCGCATGTCGCCATTGCCGCGATGAAGGATGGTTCGGTGGTGACCTGGATGGAGAAGGTCGTGGACCAGGATTATCTCGGGCAGGTTCATCGCGGAGAGGTGCAGGGATGACGGATGATCGCAGCCCTGCGCAAAAGGCCTATGGCGATGTCGCTCCGGCCCTTGCCGGTTTGGGCGATCGCGTCCTGTTCGGCGAGGTCTGGGAGCGCCCCGGCCTGTCGAAGTGCGACCGCAGCCGGATCACCGTCGCGAGCCTGGTTGCGCTCAACCGCACGAACGAACCGCCCGGCCATGTCCGGCGCGCGCTCGACAATGGCGTGACGGCGGACGAGCTGACCGAGCTCGTCACCCATCTTGCCCTCTCAGCGGGCTGGCCGACCGCCAATTCCGCCATTCCTGTGCTGCGCCAGGCCCTCGATGAGGCCGGCGCTTCAACGACCATCAGGACGGGAGACCTGGGATGAAGACCATTGGCTATGCCGCCCGGTCGGCCGCTTCGCCGCTCGCCCCCTTCGATGTCACGCGGCGGGAGCTTCGGCCGAACGATGTTGCGATGGAGGTGCTCTATTGCGGCGTCTGCCACACCGATCTGCACCAGGCCCGCAACGACTGGGGCTGGAGCCAGTATCCCATGGTGCCGGGCCATGAGATCGTCGGCCGGGTGACCGCGGTCGGCCGCGATGTCCGCCGCTACAAGGCCGGCGATCATGTCGCCGTCGGCTGCATGGTCGATTCCTGCCAGGCCTGCGACCAGTGCCGCAAGGGGCTGGAACAGCTCTGCCGCAAGGGCAATGTCCAGACCTATAACGACAAGGAGCGCTTCTCCTGCGAGCCGGCCGAGCCGACCTATGGCGGCTATTCCAAGCACCTCGTGGTGCGCGAGGAGTTTGCGCTGCGCGTGCCCGACGGGCTCGATCTCGCCAAGGTCGCGCCGCTGCTCTGCGCTGGCATCACCACCTATTCGCCGCTGCGCACCTGGAATGTCGGACCGGGCAGCCGCGTCGGCGTGGTTGGTCTCGGCGGCCTCGGCCATATGGCGGTGAAGCTCGCGGCTGCGCTCGGCGCCGATGTCACGGTGATGAGCCGTACGGCAGACAAGCAGGCCGATGCGCTGGCGCTCGGCGCCGACCGGCTGCTGGTCTCCAGCGATGCCGAGGCCATGGCCAGGGCCGCAAACGGCTTTGACCTGATCATCGATACCGTTCCGGTCAGGCACGACATCAACCCCTATCTCTCGCTGCTCGATGTCGATGCGACGCTCGTCCTGGTCGGCCAGGTCGGGCCGCTCGCGGAGCCCTCGACCGTGCCGCTGCTGCTCGGCCGCCGGCGTATCGCCGGCTCGCCGATCGGCGGCATCGCCGAGACGCAGGAGATGCTGGATTTCTGCGCCAAGAAGGGGGTTCATCCCGATGTGGAGATGATCCGCATGGACGAGATCAACGACGCCTTCCTGCGGCTCGAGCGCGCCGATGTGCGCTACCGCTTCGTCATCGACATGGCCTCGCTGGTTCCAGCGCAGGCGGGGTAGGGCGCGCGGGTCGGATCAAGATCATGGCCGCGCCATCGCGCATGGTGGTGCCATTCCGAAGGGCGGTGCCATTCCGTGCGAGCGCCTTGGGGGAGCAAGCCATGAGACCCATCGTCATCTGCCACATGCTCTCGTCGCTGGACGGCAGCCTCCATCCGAGCCGCTTCACCTGGAGCCCCGATGGCAGCAAGGCCGAATGGTCCAGGCTCTATGAAGAGGTCCATGAGGGGCTCGAGCCCGACGCCTGGCTCGTCGGCCGGGTAACGATGGCCGAGATCAGCAAGGTCGGTCCGCACGCACCGGCCCAGGTCGGCCCGGTCGAGCGGCCCTGCCATTTCGCGGTCCGTGAAGCCGAGTGCTTTGCGATAGCGCTCGATCCATCCGGCAAACTCCACTTTGCCGGGCCGAAGATCGGCGGCGACCCTGTCGTGGTGCTGCTCGGCCCTGGGGTTGCAGACAGTCATCTCGCCGAACTCGCCGCGGACGGTGTCTCCTATATCGTCGCCGAAACCGCGAAGATCGATCTGGCCGCCATGCTGGATGTCCTCGGCCACGAGCTCGGCATCCACCGGCTGCTGCTCGAGGGCGGCGCCGGTATCAACGGCTCTTTCTTCGCCGCAAGCCTGGTCAACGAGCTGAGCCTGCTCCTCGTGCCCGCCCTCGACGGACGGGGCGGACATCAGGGTTTCGTCGAGGCCGGAGAAGACGGCCTCGACGGCGATGTGCAGCTCTCCTTCAAGAGCTGCGAACCGCTGGCGCATGGCATCCTGCATCTGCGCTACATCGTGGCGCCCCGCTGAGGCCCGGACGCTGCGCCAAGAAGGGTGTTCATCCCGATGTCGAGATGATCGGCATGGACGAGATCAACGACGCCTTCGAGCGGCTCGAGCGTAGCGATGTGCGCTGTCGCAGCGTCATCGACATGGCCTTGCTGGTCCAGCGGCAGGGGCGCAGGGACGCGTGCCCAGGATCATGGCCGCGTCATTCCACATGGCGCGGCCAGTCCTGGCGATGCAACCACTTGTGTCGCTCCGCCTTTGCGGTGCCGGCGTCAGCGCCCGACCGAGGGCAGCCGCGGCCTCGCAACCGATGCCGATCTGGGAGGCGAGGACGCGACGATCCGGTCCGATGCCTCGAGCGCAGCGATCACGCTGGGCTGAATGTAGCTCCGCAAGTCCTGTCGCCAGGTTTCGGTCATCTTGTCCCAATGAAACTGATGATGGTTTCGTACGGATTCATGCAATGCCCGGGCGGCCGCCTCGACGGCCGCCGCGACGCGTCTCTGGTCCATCTCATACCCCCTGCAACCCACCCCATGAGTATGGGCAGATCATCGCGGGGGCGGGAAGGTCCGGTCTATGAGGCGAAGGACACATTACGGTTATTCCGGCTCTCGTATCCTCCATTGCCAACGCGCGGCGATGCCGGGCAAGGCCGAGGTGCCGTCCCGATCGAAACCCGGTCATCCCATCCGAAGTCTCAGCCGACCTGCCACGGCGCAGACGCTCTCCCGCAAGCACTCCTTCTGGGTTAGGCTGGCATCTACCTGATCGGTCGCATCAGGAAGGGGAGCCGCCATGAGGCCAGCCTCCAGACTGTCATTCGGCGTGTGCGCTTTCGGCTTGGCTTTGAGCGTGACCGGAGCGGCATCCGCGCAGCCCGCCGTGCCGGCGCCTGTCGTCACCATCACCTACGAGGCGCCGAAGAACCCGGCGCATCAGCCCGTCCTCGATCTCCTGCGTGAAAAGCAGGCACTCGAGAAGGCGGCCGAATTCTACCGGCTTTTCCGGCTGCCGAGGCCATTGACGCTGAAGGCGAAGGGCTGCGACGGCGAGATCGATGCCTGGTTCGAGAATGACGAGATCACGATCTGCTACGAGTATGTCGCGTATGTCCTCGACATCGCGCGGGGTCCCAAGCGGCCCGATTGGGTGAGTGAGAACGATGCTCTTGTCGGGCCGGTCATCGACCTGTTTCTTCACGAAGGCGGGCACGCGATCTTCGACTATCTCAAGATTCCGGTGCTGGGGAATGAGGAGGACGCCGCCGATTTCGTTGCGTCCTACATGGAGCTCAACCTTTACAAGGCTGATGCCTACGGCCTGATCGCCGGCATCGTCTATTGCTACCTCAACGAGGCGGGCGTCCACAGCTTCAAGAAGCTCAAGCGGATGCCGGGCGGCCCGGTCGACGGGCAGACATTCGCCGATGCTCACAGCACTCCGCTGCAGCGCATGTACAACGTGCTTTGCCTCGCCTATGGCTCCGACCCCGTCCGCTACAAGGCGCTGGTCGACAAGGGCGTGCTGCCGGCCGAACGCGCCAGTGGCTGCAAGGTCGAATATGAACAGGTCGACCACGCCTTCAAGACGCTGCTCGTCCCGCATCTTGACCAGGCGGCGCTGGCCCGGCTGTATCCGCAGGTGAATTCCGCCGCGCCGAAATAGAGTGTCTGTCTGCAGAAGGTGAAGCCCGGCTTGGCTCTCGGGACCCTATCAGCGGGCTCACCAGGCGCGCGGCCTCGCGCACCCGTCGCCGAGACATCGAGGGATAGAATTCAGGCAAGCAGAGCAAAGCAGGCAAGTATTGTGAGAAGAGAACGGCCAGTTGAACCGGCCGTTCTCTGACATATTGGCTTGGGGCGTCAGCCCTTGGTGACGATGGGCGTTGCCGCTGGCGCGGGCGGGGGTGCTTTGCCCTTGCCGTAATAGGCGCATCCGCCGACGCCAGACAACGCCACTGAAATAGCCAGGATCAGGAGTGTTTTCATTGCGCAGCCCTCGTTGAGTAGGTCCCCACCCCGTCATCATAGTACAGATTGGCGACTAAATCCCGATGAATCCTCGCCTCGAAGTTTATCCCGGCGCAAACTGATGGTGTGATCGTTGCCCTGACCATCGCAGCGCCGGGGCAGCAGGGCGGCAAATCGCGGAGCCATGGTCGAACCCCTGCCAGCCCGGCCTTCCTGCTCCGCTTCCGGCCCATGATGGTTCGAGAATGTTTCGATTTTTTTAGCATTTACAAAGAGCGTTGACTAAGCAACCATTCGCTCGGCCTGGGGAGGTGAAGTACGGTACAGAGGTTCTGGGATCATGCCGGACCGCTCGGTTGCGATCGTCGACGACCACCCCTTGTTGATGGAGGGGATCGGAGCACTGCTCAAACGATGGGGCGGTTTCGCGCTCACCGCGACCGGGAACATCGCGGAGGATATCGTCTCGATCGTCAGGACGCACCGCCCCGGTGAGATGATCGTCGATCTCAATATGGTGGGGGATGTCTTCCAGGCGATTGCGGACGCGCTGAAGATCGCTCCCGAGACAAAGATCATCGTGTTCACAGCCTCGACAAGCCCCGATGATGCGATCAGGGCCCTGGATGCCGGAGCAAGGGGCTATGTCCTGAAAGGCAGCCCCGGCGAGGATCTGTTCCAGGCGCTTCAGGCCGCGCAGCACGGCGATGTCTATGTCACACCCGCCTTCGCGACCAAGGTGATCGGTGCCTTGCAGGACAAGGCGGTCGAACGCCAGAAGGCGATCAGCAACAGGCTCAGCGTCCGCGAGGAGCAGATCGTCAAATTGCTGCTGCTTGGGAAACGCAACAGCGAGATTGCCCGCGAGCTGTCGCTCAGCGACAAGACCATCAAGGGCTACATGACCAACCTGATGGCCAAGCTGAACGTGCGCAACCGCCTCGAGGTGGTGCTCGCCGCGCAAAGGCTCTATCCGCCGATGACCATCGCGACGGTCACAAGGCTCCACTCCTAAGGGAAGCCTGATCTCATCTGCTTGCCCGAGATGATGGCGCCGACGGCCTGGACGATGCGCCAGCCGATCATCGCTCCGGCGCTGCCCGCGAATGCGCAACCGGCCGAGCCGATGACGAAGAGCACGAGGCCGATCGCCACCGGCCGGCACCGGCCATAGCGGTCGCTGATCGGGCCCCAGAACAGCTGGCCGAGGCTGAAGCCGGTCAGGAAACCCGAGACCGTGAGCTCGATCAGCCCGGTATCGGCGCGAAGAGCGCGTGCGCCATCTCCGGCAAGGCGGGCAGATAGAGGTCGGTCGAGATCGACGCGAAACCCATCAGCACGCTGAGCACGCCGAGCACCCGCCAGGGCTGGCCGGCCGCATCAGGGCGCGACCGGGCGGCGGCGCAGGCCAGCGCCTTGGCTTCGATGTCGTTGCTCATGGGCCAGTTCCGTACGGTTGACCTGCCGGCGCTCAAAGGCCGGTGGTCGCGAGCAATTGCGCGGGATAGCGCTCGCCCTCGATCGCGATCGCCGCCGCAGCCTGCTCGATCTCGGCAAGATCGGCGGCGGTGAGCTCGACCGCGACGGCGCCAAGGTTCTCCTCGAGGCGATGAAGCTTGGTCGTTCCGGGGATCGGCACGATCCAGGGCTTCTGGGCGAGCAGCCAGGCGAGCGCGATCTGCGCCGGCTTCGCGCCCTTCTCGGTGGCGATGCGCTGGAGGAGATCGACCAAGGCCTGGTTCTTCGCCATGGCTTCGGGAGTGAAACGCGGCAGGATGCTGCGGAAATCGCCCTCGCCGAGCTTGGTGTCCTTGCTCATCGCGCCGGTGAGAAAACCCTTGCCGAGCGGGCTGTAGGGCACGAGGCCGATGCCCAGTTCCTCGCAGGTTTCCAGGATGCCATTGCTCTCGACGCCGCGCGTCCACAGCGAATACTCGTTCTGCAGGGCGGTGATCGGCTGCACGGCATGGGCGCGGCGTGCTGTCTTCGCGCCGGGTTCGGAGAGCCCGAAATGCCTGACCTTGCCGGCCGCGATCAGGTCCTTGACGGCGCCGGCGACATCCTCGATCGGCACGCCGGGGGTCGACACGGTGCTGGTAGAACAGGTCGATGACATCGACGCCGAGCCGCTTGAGGGAGGCATCCGCGACCGCCTTGATCTGCGCGGGCCGGCTGTTCAGGCCGGACTGCTTGCCCTCGACGAAGTTGAAGCCGAACTTGGTGGCGATCACCACCTGGTCACGGACCGGTCGTAGCGCTTCCCCGACCATCTCCTCATTGGTGTAGGGGCCATAGACTTCGGCCGTATCGAAGAAGGTGACGCCGCGCTCCACCGCCTGGCGGATCAGCGTGACGCCCTCCTGCCTGCTGAGCCTGTTGGCATAGCCGAAATCCAGCCCCATGCAGCCATAACCGAGGGCCGACACCGCTAGGCCATTCTGTCCAAGAAGACGTGACTTCATCGCCTGTTCTCCGGGGTTCAAAGGGCGTTCTCTCGCCGTGCTGCCGAAGATAGGGGAGGCGCCATCGATCAATTAGACGGCATAGACCGCATGAAGTCATATCCGTAGTTCATGAGTAAGCCTGAGCCGTGGCGTGCTAAACTGGCGCGTTCGTCACGCGCCGTACCTTTCGGGAGCGGCGAGTGCGCCGCTGGTGGAGGTCTGCTCCGGGGCGAAACTCAAACCCAGATGGCCGCTCCGGCAATCTGCTGGGAGTGGCAGCTGGATTCGACACGGCGTCTCGCTCGGTGCGATCATTGCCCGCAACCGGGAGGGAACCATGCACGGCGGTCCCCATGGCCAAGAGGCCTTCATCAACACGCTGGCAGCGTCGCTGGCCGGTGCCGCGAGCCTCGCCAGGAACGCCCTGGTCGAGATCGCCATTCTGGGCGGGCCGGAGTGTCTCGATGCCCTGGAGCAGCGGTTTCTGAACGACGCCAAGAACGCAACGATTGAAGGCGTCTCCATCGAAGAGGATGCTCGTCTGCTCAACGATATCGTCGCGACGGTCGGGATGATCTTTGCGCAGGCTCGGGAGGCCGTGGCCGAGCGCCTTGGCGATCAGCCGCGGCGAGGCGGCGAGGGGCCGAACCCCAATGGCGGGGAGCCTTAGGGCGCCGGCCCGAAAAGCGGATTGCGGCTTTTGCGGGCAGCCGATGCAGAGGCAGAAGGCTGTCGCCTGCCACTGATCCTCGATATCTCCGGGGGGCGGAAGGCGGCAAACCCAAAAATGCCCGTCACCGCTGGAAGAGGGGCGAACTTATGGCGACGCTGGAGGCAGAACGTCCCCCTCGGCGAGCGCGGCATTTCGGTAGCGAGGATCATTCGTGACTTCGAGTCCGACCCAAGACGGAAGATCGACATGCTGAGCGGCCTCGATCAGTTCGACCTCGGCGATCACAAGCCCTGCATGGCGGCCTGAGAACACATCCACGTCCCACGTCAACCCGCCATGCTCGACCCTGTATCGCGTCTTTTCGAGGGGTGGGCCGATGCACAGCGTCAGCAGCATCTCCTCGGCTTCCGCGACGGGGATTTCGTATTCGAACTCCGGGCGGGCCAGACCATGAGTCTCCCCCTTGATGGTGAGGAACGCCTCAGCGGCGGCACAGCGGATGCGGACGCTGGTTGTCCCCTTCGGCGTAAGATAGCCCTGGCGCAGGGGCTGCCCCGGGCCAGCTTTCTCCCGCCAATCGTCGGCGATGACGAGGAATTTGCGTTCAATCTCTGTGCCCATGTCCGGTTCGCTGTTGGGTCTCGTCTCACCAGCGATAACCTGATTGGCGTTCTCGGCATAACCTATAGGGGGAGCTCACCGCTTCACTCCGGACCCCGGATCGGCATCCCGGATTGGGTTTCGGCCGGCAGGCGTCGAAGGCCCTTTTCCGGTGCCGCCGCAATACTGGCCGTGCCTCCGCAGCAACAGCGAACGCTTTGCTCCGTCATCGTCCTCCCGGAGACAGAATTTTTCGCCGAGCAGCAGCGTTCTCGCATGCGCAGCTCCAGGAGAATGACGTTCGCCGTTTCGTTGTATTTCAGAAAGAACATTCTGTTTGACTAAAAGAACGATTCTTCGCCAGTATTTCGACGGCCGGTCGCGACATTCATCCCTGGCCGGGCACGAGCTGAGTGAGGAACAACCATGTCGAGCGATGCGCTTTCCGCAGGGACACAAGGGCTGAGGCGCCGCACGATCCTGGCCATGTCGCTCCTGCTTTCGGTCGCCGCCCCCGGTCTTGCGGCGGCCCAGGGGCAGCCCGCACCACTTGCGAAGGCTCCGGTCGGCACGAGGCTGGTCGTCGCCGATCAGAATGAGGCGCTGCAGAGCCTGATGCGGGCGTCGGGCGCCCATGACAGGCTGTCGAGCCAGGTGACCTATGCCAATTTTCTCGGCGGCCCGGCCATTCTCGAAGCCTTCCGGGCGGGGGCTCTCGATCTCGCGACCGTCGGCAACACGCCGCCCATCCAGGCCCATGCGGCTGGCGAGCAGATTCCGATCGTGGCGGCGCGCACCTCGTCCGAAACCGACTACGCGCTGGCCGTACGCCCCGGGCTGAAGATCGCCTCGCTGGAGGAACTGCGCGGCAAGAGCATCGCCTATGGCGAGGGGACGGGCCGTCAGCCCTTCGTTCTCAACGCGCTGAAGCTCGCGGGGCTGACGAAGAAGGATGTGCGGCTCGTGCCCTTGCGGGCCGCCGATTTCCCGGATGCGGTGCGAACGGGGCAGGTCGATGTGGCGGCGCTGAACGAGCCGCATTTCTCGCGCTATCTCGCCGATTTCGCCGATCGCGGCGCGAGCGCCCTGCCGAAGGACCAGAACGACCGCCTGCCGAAGAGCCTGACCTATCTCTATGCGAGCAAGCGGGCCCTGGACGATCCGGCCAAGCTCGCAGCCATTCGCGAGTTCGTGGCGGCCTGGATCGATGCCAACCGCTGGTCGCATGCGAATGCCGAGGGCTGGGTCGAGGCCTATTACGTCAAGCGCCAGAACCTCAAGCCGGCGGATGGGCGCAGGATCGTCGAAGCCGAGGGGCGCTTCGAATTTCCCCTGCTCGCCAGCCTGATCCCGAAGCAGCAGGCCTTGATCGACGTCATCCACGAGGCTGGCGACCTGCCGAAACGGCTCGATGCACGCGAGGAATTCGATCTGCGCTTCGACGACATCATCGCCGCCAAATCCAATTGAGGCTGTCCATGTCCGATCAAAGCCACGCGCTGATTGCCACGGCCTATTCGGTGCCCTTCGCCGCGATTGCGGGCGTTCCGGCGCAGGCGAACCCGACGCCCCCCGCGCAGGGCAAGCTCCCGAAACTGGCGCCGGGCCGCCTGCCTGCGGGCGCCATCCTGTTCGGGCCGGTCGCGCTGGTCGTTCTCTGGGAGCTCGCCTCGCTGACGGGGTGGCTCTCGCCGAAATTCCTCGCGGCGCCGTCGACCGCCCTGTTCACCGGCTTCGAGCTGCTGCAATCGGGCACGCTTGCCGACCATTTCCTGGCATCGGCGGGGCGCGCCTATCTGGGGCTCGGCATCGGCGTCGCGGTCGGCCTGCTGCTGGCGCTCGCATCCGGTCTCAGCCGGATCGGCGAGGCCTCGATCGACGGCCTCGTCCAGATCAAGCGGGCGATCCCGACGCTCGCGCTGATCCCGCTCGCGATCCTCTGGCTCGGGATCGGCGAGGCCATGAAGGTGGCCCTGATCGCCTCCAGCGTCTTCGTGCCGATCTATATCAACACCCATGCGGCGCTGCGGGGCATCGATATCCGCCATGTCGAGCTCGCCCGCAGCGTCGGGCTGACGCGCAGCGCCTTCCTGCGCGAGGTGGCGCTGCCCGGCGCGTTGCCGGGCTTCTTCACCGGCCTGCGACTTGCCGTGACCACCTGCTGGACGGCGCTCGTCGTGCTCGAACAGATCAATACCAGCCAGGGCATCGGCTACTTGATGAACCGCGCCCGCGACTATGGCCAGACCGATATCATCGTGGTCGGCCTCGCGATCTATGCGGTGCTCGGCCTCGGCTCCGATTTCGCCGTCCGGCTCTGGGAGCGCAAGGCGTTGTCCTATCGCAAGGCGCTGGCGTCATGAACGCCTCGGCTCATCCGCTCCGCCTGCCGCAGCCGGACGCCCTCGCGGTCAGCCTGCGCGACGTCACGCGCCGCTTCTCCGGCCGCAGTGTGCTCGGGCCCGCCTCGCTGGATTTCGCCGCGGGCGAGTTCGTCGCGCTCATCGGCAAGAGCGGTTCGGGCAAGAGCACGTTGCTGCGCGCCATCGCCGGGCTCGACGATGGTGTCGAGGGCGAGGGCACGCTCACGGTGCCGGCCGACCGCTCCGTCCTCTTCCAGGATTCGCGGCTGCTGCCCTGGAAGAGCGTGCTGCAGAATGTCGTCTTCGGCCTGCATGCGGCCGACAGCGACGCTCGCGGGCGGCAGGCGCTGGCCGATGTCGGCCTCTCCGGGCGGGAGGAGGCGTGGCCGAACGCGCTTTCCGGCGGCGAACAGCAACGGGTGGCGCTCGCCCGCTCCCTGGTGCGCCAGCCGCGCCTGCTTCTGGCGGACGAGCCCTTCGGCGCACTCGACGCGCTGACGCGGATCCGGATGCACGATCTCCTCTTCCGCCTGATCCGGCAGCATCGCCCGACCGTCCTGCTCGTCACCCATGACGTCGACGAAGCGATCAAGCTCGCCGATCGCGTGCTCGTCATCGACGAAGGACGCATCACCCTCGACCAGCCGGTTTCCTTGGCCCACCCGCGCGCCAGGCACCCGGGCTTTGCTGTGCTGCGTGGCGAACTCCTCGCCGCCCTCGGCGTCACCGATCCCATCTGACCGACACCCGAGAGAGCGAACCCATGACCCGTGAACTTCACCTCAATCTCTTCATCAACGGTCGCGGCCATCACGAGGCGGCCTGGCGTCACGACGGTTCGACGCAGCGGGCGCTGACCGACGTCGCCTACTACCGCGACCTGGCGCTGGCGGCTGAGGCGGCAAAGCTCGATTCCGTCTTCTTCGCCGACCATGTCGCGCTGGGCGACGAGCTTGAACATGCGGCGCGCGGGGAACTCGAACCGCTGACCCTGCTCGGCGCACTCTCGGCGCTGACCGAGCGCATCGGGTTGATCGCGACGGCCTCGACGACCTATAGCGAGCCTTACAATCTCGCCCGGCAGCTCGCCTCGCTCGACCATCTCAGCGGCGGCCGCATCGGCTGGAACATCGTGACCTCCTGGGCGCCGGCGGCCGCGGGGAACTTTGGCCAGGAGCGGCAGGCCGGGATCGACCAGCGCTATGAGCGGGCTCACGAGTTCGTCGAGGTTGCCTCGAAACTCTGGGACAGCTGGGCGGCGGACGCGATCCTCGACGACCGCGAGACCGGGCATTTCGCCAGGCCCGACCGGATCCGCCGCGCCGACCATCGCGGCACGCATTTCGGGGTTGCCGGCGCGCTGAACATCCCGCGCTCGCCGCAGGGGAGGCCCGTCTTCGTCCAGGCGGGCGCCTCGACCGATGGCCGTGCTTTCGCGGCCCGCTATGCCGAGGCGATCTTCACCGCGCATCTCACCAAGGAGAGCGCGATTGCCTTCTATTCCGACATCAAGACGCAAGCCCGCGTGCTCGGCCGCCGGGGCGACCAGATCGTCATCCTGCCCGGGATCAGCGCTGCGATCGGCTCGACTGAAGTCGAGGCGAAGCGGGTATGGGAGGAGTTGAACGAGCTGTCCCACCCGACAGTTGGCCTGTCGCGCCTGTCGAACCGCTTCGGCGGCCATGATTTCTCGCATCTGCAGCTCGACCAGGTCCTGTCGGTCGACGATTTTCCCGATCCCTCGCAGGTGCAGGCCTCGCGCAGCCGGGCGCAGGCGATCACCGCCCTGGTCGGGCGCGAGCGGCCGACGCTGCGCGGGTTGCTGCACAGCCTTGCCGGAGCGCGCGGGCATTTCACCGCGACCGGCACGCCCGAGCAGATCGCCGATGTGATCGAGGACTGGTTCGTCTCGGGCGCGGCCGACGGCTTCAACGTCATGCCGCCGATCCTGCCGCGCCAGTTCGCTCTCTTCACCAGCGAGGTCGTGCCATTGCTGCAGAAGCGCGGACTGTTCCGGACCGAGTATGGCGAGGGCACCTTACGCCAGCGCCTGGGGCTCGATCCGGTGCCGAGCCAATTCGACCAGCAGGCGCCGCTGCAAAGATCCGCCTGATCGCCGCAGCGCGCGCCGAGACCGCGCTACGGGAGCTGTCTCGGGCGGGTGGTCCTGGGGCTACGATCAACCCGATACAACGGCGCGGGTGAGGGGGCTTGTCACGTCGCAAGGGACCGCCCGGCCCCGGTCATGCCTCAGAGCAGCGTGATCTTGCCGCTCGCCAGCTCGTAATGTGCCCCGACGACCTTGATCTTCCTGCTAGCAACGAACTCCGCGAGGATCGGTTTGGCGGTCTCGAGACGGCGTTTGCCGCGGCGGATGTTTTCCGCGATCGCCGCGGCAAGGAGGTCGTCCGGCTTGCCGGCCTTGGCGGCCGCGACCGCCGGCCTGAGCTCGCGCACCATTTCCTGGAGATGGCCCGGCAGGGTCGCCTTGTCCCGCACGACCTTGATCGTGGCGTCGATGGCGCCACAGCCCGAATGGCCAAGGACCATGACGAGCGGCGTGTTGAGGTATTTCACGGCATATTCGAGGCTGGCCAGGCCATCGTCATTGACGAAATTGCCGGCGAGACGAACCACGAAGAGGTCGCCGGGGCCCTGGTCGAAGGCGAGTTCCGGCGAGACCCGCGAATCCGCGCAGCTCAGGATCGCAGCCACCGGATACTGGGCGCTGGCGCGGGCAGCCCGGCCGGCCGAGTAATCCTGATTGGTCGGGGTGTTCGCGGCATAGCGGGCATTGCCCTCCATCAGCCGCTTCAGCACTTCGTCGGGCGAGATCGCATTCTGCGGGGGCGCGGCCTGGGCGAAGGCCTGCCGGGGCAGGGCGGCGGCGCCGGCAAGGGCCACCATGCCGGAAAACAGGCCACGGCGGGACAGGCCGGGCGCGGGCGAGCAGCAGAGATCACACATGACGGAAGTCTCCTCCAGAACGGCCTGCATGGCGCGCAGCCCCGGCCGCTGAGCGCGGCGATTCACGATCCTTGCCGCCAGGCTCGCAGACGCAGCCTGCGCCCTATTACTGCTACAGGATGGGGATACTGCGAAGTGGGGATTTTGCAGGGCTTCCTCATGGGTAGCCCGCCTGAACCCGGCCCATTGCGGCATTCCATCCGTCCTGAGTCCGGGCTGGCGGCCCGCTGAAGGCCTCAGTGGTCCGCGAGGGGGCAGTCGCTCCACTTCTGGCCGATCGGCGAGCATCCGGTGTCCGGCGTGGTCGCGCTGCGCGGCTCCCGCATATCTGGCTTGTGCCGGAAGCGGACCTTAAGCGCCACCTTCGCCGATTGCCTTAAGCCGGGCTTAATTCTGTAGCTCTTACCACCAGCGTTGAATCCAAAGCATCGTCACGCTTTAGATTTAATAAAAGAAGGCTGGATCCGGTCAATCTATTGACCGGTGTCTTGTCAGATGAATCTGAGGGTAAGTCATGAATAGTCAAGATATCCAGGGGATGGTGAACAATCTGAAGGAAGGTCGCCTCTCGCGGCGTTCCTTTATTCAGCGAATGGCGGCAGTGGGTATTACTGCGCCGATCGCGAGCCAGATCCTCGCCTGGAACGGCGTCGCAATGGCGAACGCAACGATCGAATACAAGCCGACGAAGGCTGGCGGCGGCGGGCCGCTGAAGATCCTGCTCTGGCAGGCACCGACCCTGCTGAATCCGCATTTCGCCTCCGGCACCAAGGACCAGGTCGCCTCGCGCGTCTTCTACGAGCCGCTCGCCGGCTGGGACAAGGAGGGCAATCTCTTCCCGCAGCTCGCGGCCGAAGCTCCCACCAAGGCCAATGGCGGCCTCTCCGAGGACGGCAAAAGCGTCACCTGGAAGCTGAAGCAGGGCGTGACCTGGCATGACGGCAAGCCGTTCACGGCCGATGACGTCGTCTTCACCTGGGAATATGCCGCCGATCCGGCGACTGCCGCCTACACCACCGGCGCCTACAAGGACATCAAGGTCGAGAAGATCGACTCCCACACCGTCAAGGTGATCTTCAAGGAAGCGACGCCGTTCTGGGCCGATGCTTTCGTCGGCGTCGCCGGCATGATCATCCCGAAGCACCATTTCGGCGAGTACAAGGGCGCCAAGTCGCGTGAGGCTCCGGCCAACCTGAAGCCGGTCGGCACCGGCCCCTACAAGTTCGTCGACTTCAAGCCGGGCGACGTGCTCACCGGCACGCGCAACGAGAATTACCACGTCCAGAACAAGCCGCATTTCGACACGCTCGAGGTCAAGGGCGGCGGTGACGCGATCTCGGCGGCGCGCGCCGTGCTGCAGACCGGCGAATACGACTATGCCTGGGATACGCTGGTCGAGGACGAAGTTCTCAAGCGCATGGAGACGGGTGGTCGCGGCAGGATCAGTGCAGCGCAGGCCGGCGACGTGGAATTCATCACCCTGAACACCACCGACCCGTGGACCGAGGTCGATGGCGAGCGTTCGAGCGTCAAGACCAAGCATCCGACGCTCAGCGATCCGGCCGTGCGCCAGGCGATCAACCTGCTGATCGACCGCGATTCGATCCAGAAGTTCATCTATGGCCGCGGCGGCATCGCGACGGCGAGCTTCGTGAACCAGCCGAAGCAGTTCAAGTCGGAGAAGCTGAAATACGAATTCAGCCTCGATAAGGCGAACAAGATCCTCGACGACGCCGGCTGGAAGAAGGGTGCCGACGGCATCCGCGAAAAGGATGGCAAGAAGCTCAAGTTCGTCTTCCAGACCTCGATCAACGCGCCGCGTCAGAAGGTCCAGGCCATCATCAAGCAGGCCTGCCAGCGCGCCGGCATCGATCTCGAGCTGAAGTCGGTGACTGCGTCCGTGTTCTTCTCCTCGGACGTCGCCAACCCCGACACCTACACCAAGCTCTATGTCGACATGGAGATGTACACCACGACGCAGCCGCAGCCGGATCCGGAGCGTTTCCTCAACCAGTTCGTGTCCTGGGAAATCGCCAACAAGGAGAATAAGTGGCTCGGCCGCAACGTCTCGCGCTACTCCGACCCGGCGGCTGACGAGGCCTACAAGGCCGCGCAGAAGGAACTCGACCCGGCCAAGCGCGCTGCGCTGCTGATCAAGGTCAACGAGATCTTCTGCGAGGCCAACGTGATCCTGCCGGTCCTGTCGCGGACCAAGGTCGTCGCTGCGGCGCTGACCCTCGCGCATGATCACAGCGGCTGGGACGTGGACACCTGGAACCTCGCTTCCTGGTATCGCAACTAAGCACGAAGCAGCCCCTCACCGGGACATCTCGGTGAGGGGCCGCAACCGATATCCGCGGCGCCGGCATCCGCACGGCGTCGCGACCCCGCTGCGGCAGGGCCCGGCGAATTCATCGACCAGGCTTTCGATGAAATCTGGCCGGCCTCCGACTTGCACGCGAATAGATCTGGCACGCGAACAGATTTGGCCTGTTCTGAACGCCCATGTCCGGCTGCGGGCACATTGGGCCCGTTCCGCGAGCGACTGCTGCCATTCCTTGTCATCGCACAGTCGTTTCGGTGACAGCGAACGGGGGACGCGGATGGCGAAGATCGATTTCAAGAAAGCCCTCAGACCACTTTATGACCCGCCCACCGGGGACTTCGCTTTGGTCGACGTGCCGCAGATGCCGTTCGTGAAGGTGAACGGTGAAGGCGATCCCAACACCGCACCGGCTTACCGTTCGGCGATCGAATGGCTCTACGGGTCAGCTATGCCGTGAAGTTCGCCGCAAAGGCTGCGCTCGGCAGGGACTATGTGGTGCCGCCGCTGGAAGGGTTGTGGTGGACCGACGATCCCCGGAGCTTCATCACCCGCCAAAAGAACCTGTGGCGCTGGACGATGATGATCATGGTTCCTGAATTCGTCACCCATGACATGTTCGAGAAGGCGGTGGCCAAAACGGAGGGAAAGCTTGGGCAGCGCCCGCAAAGCCTGCGCCACGAATTCTATGCTGAAGGGCTCTCGCTCCAGACCCTGCATGTCGGCAGCTATGATGAGGAGGGGCCGATCCTGGCCCGGCTCCATGATGAGGTGATGCCGCGCAAGGGGGTGACCTTCAACGGCGCCCACCACGAAATCTATCTGAGCGATCCGCGCAAGACTGAAGCGGCCAGGCTCAAAACGGTCCTTCGCCAGCCGGTGATATCCTTGGCATAGGGGGCAGGGCGGAAATCGGCTCCTGCCCATGCGCCAATGTCTGCTGTCCACGAGCACGAAGGCTATCCGCGGGGCGAAGAGCCGAGATTGCGTCATGAACCGATTTGGCGGATTGCTGGGATATGAGAACCCGGATCAAAGTTTGCGGGATCGCGTCAGCCGATGAAGCCCGCCTCGCGGTAGCGGCTGGCGTCGACGCTCTTGGCTTCAATTGTGTGGGGCCTTCCAGTCCTCGCCATGTCGCGGACCCGACAGTCGCCGCGATCACGACACTCACGCCGCCTCCCGTCGCGACATTCCTGCTGACCGTCGAGCGGACAGCCGAGGCGATCGCGGCCCATGTGCGCCGGACGCGTCCGAGCACGGTCCAGATTCTCTGGAACATCGATCCGGCGGAGTCCGCCCGCCTGGCCGAGATCGAGCCTGATCTGCGCCGCGTTCAGGTCGTCCATGTCGAGAGCCGCGCAGCGCTGGAGATGATCCAGGCCTACAGCCCGTATGTTCACGCCTTCCTGCTCGATTCAGGGAGTCCGAACGCAGCGACGCCGGAACTGGGCGGCACCGGGCGCCCGCATGACTGGGCGATCAGCGCCGAATTCGTCGATGCCAGCCCTCTGCCGGTGTTCCTCGCGGGCGGGCTTACCCCGGCAAATGTCGGCGCTGCCATCCGACAGGTCAGGCCGTTCGGCGTGGATCTGTCTTCGGGCGTCCGGACAGCAGGCCAGCTCGACCCGGTCAAGTTGGCGGATTTTGCCTTGGCCGTGCGGAAGGCGGATGACGCTCTGAACCCGGCCTAGAGGCGGGCGCGCGGGGCGCGCTTGGCCAACCCGGGCATCCTGCCCCCGCGCAAAAGGCCCATCTCGTTTCCCGGCGCCTGGCACGGCCGCGCGACCCACGGCGCCGGAACCGGCCTGCGCTCGCCTTCAGAACCTGATGTCGATGCGTCCCTTGAGGGCGTGATCGCGGGTTCGCTCGCCGATGGCAGCGGAGTAGGTGATCCCGACCGTGGTCGAGGCGGTGGCGCGCCAGTCGAGCCCGGCTTCGGCGACCAGCGCATTGCGATCGATGGCCGTCGCGTAGACCGAGGCCGGGGTCGTGCCGGCAAGGAAGGCCGTGGCTGCTCGCGGCGTCAACTCGCCAAAGCCATGGCGCCAGCCGAGCAGGCCGCGGGCGAAGAGCGGCATCGTGCCGATCTGCGCCTCGGCGCGCAGGCCCAAGGTCGTGAAGCCGAGATTCTGGTCGCCGGAGAAGACGCGCAGTGCGGCCGCGCCGCCCTGCTCGAGGCCGGAGCCGGATGAGACCCGGAGCAGGACGAGCTGGGCGAAGGGCTCGAGGGCAAACTGCTCGAAACGGAAGGCATAGCCCAGCTCAGCGAAGGCCTGGGCCACCTGGCTGTCGCGATCCGAGCGCAGCCTGTCACCAAAGCCGCGGAGCTGCACCTGGCGGGTCAGGCTGGTTTCGCCGAACGAATATCCCAGGCCGCCATCGAGCCGCCATGCGCCGAGGCGGGCGCCGGCATAGAGTGCGGCATGGCCGCTCTCCAACCGGCCGGAGGACAGCCTGGCGTCGACATCGAAATTCGAGCGGGTGTAGCCGCCGGCAACGCCGACCCGAAGCGAGCCCGCCGCCGTCTCGTAGAGCTTGAGGTCGGCGCCGAGGATGGCGCCGCCGGTGCGCTGGGAGAGGCTCGCCGCATTGCCGTCGCCATTGGTGTTCGCTTGTGCTCCGACCGCTTCGCCCCAGATGGTGAAGCGCTCCTCGAAGCGCGGCGCTGGCAGCATGATTGCGCCCTTCGCGTTCGGCAGATCGGCCGTGAACTCCGCCGCGACGCTCTGGCCTGGCGCCACCAGCAGCGGCCCGCGCAGGCGCCCGAGGATCGCCTCGCGGAGCAGCCGGCTTTCGGCGATCGCGACCGCGACGCCCTGGGCATGGGCCTCGCCCGAGAGCTGGTCGAAACCGGCGCGCGCCTCATCGGCTGTCGCCGAGATCAAGCTGTCATAGATCCGATTGCCGGCACCCAGCCGTTCCGCCGCGACCGCGATCCCGCTCTGGTTGCGCGTCAAGGCGATGAAGGCTCCGCCGCCGCCCGGCCCGAACGACGTGCCGTTGCCGCTCATCGTCAGCGTGACGTTCTGCGCGTCATAAGCCAGCGAGGGCGTCAGGAAGGCGAGGTTCGAGCTGATGCCGGTGAACCGCCCGCTGACGCCGCCGCCCGCCGTCAGGATGGTATAGTTCGTCGAGGCCGCGTAATTGCCGTTCTCTGCCAGGACCTGGACGGCGCCGCCCGACAGTGTCGCAATGCCCGACGCATTGATCCGGTCGCTCTGTCCGGCCGCATTGATTTCGACCTGATAGGTCGAGCCGACGGCGAAGGCGACATTGCCGGCAATGGTCAGCGTGCCGATCGAGTTGCCGGGCGCGACCGTGCCGCCGCTCATCACGGCAAGGCCGCCGATCGTGCCCGAGCCGCCGAGCGTGCCACCGCCATTCACGGTCGTCGCACTCGCGGTCGAGCCGTTGACGACGAGCGTGCCGGCATTGACCGTGGTTGCGCCGGTAAAGGTGTTGGCGCCCGTGAGCACGAGCGTGCCGGCGCCCGCCTTGGTCAGGGATCTGCCGTCCCAGCCGGTTGCGGCATTGGGCGCCCGGTCGCTCAGCGCTGCGCCCATATCGAACCTGTCGGCAGCATTGGTCAGCGTGAACGTGCCATGCGCGCGAGAATTGCCCGCAGTCCAGCTCAAGCCATAGCTGGCGAGATAGTGCTTGCTGTCGTCCGACTTCCGGGTCGCCAGCGTCAGATAGTCCACCGTCCCATGGAAGCCGCCGACCGTGACCGTGCCGAAGTCGCCGCTGAGGCCCGAGCGCGTATCGATCAGGAGCTTGTCCAGGCCGTTCGCGTCGCTGATGCCGCTGAGGTTGAAGGCGACATTGCTGCCGAGCGTGACGCGTTCGGCCTGCAGCAAGGGACCGCCGGTGGAAGCGATGATCGACAATGCCGTGTCATTGGCAAAGCGGACATCCTGCGCGACCTTCACCGCCGCCAGGTTTTGGATCGCCAGGCTGCCACCGGTCACGTCGATCGTGCCGGCGAGAGTGTAGGTTCCAGCCGCTGCGCCGTCACCGAATTGCAGCCTGCCGCCCGATATCGTCGCGTTGCCGCCGAAGCCGAGGCCTGACGTATTGGCGACCACCAGCGTCCCGGCCTTGACCTGGGTCATGCCGTTGCGCGTCAGGGCCTTGTCCAGTGTCCAGGTGCCGCTGCCCTGCTTGACGAGTGCGCCGGTGCTGAGGCTGGTCGTGCCGCCGACGGCCGCCGAGTAAAGGTGAGTGCCCGCGCCATCCAGCGTCAGCGTGGAGTCTGCGTTGGTGCCGATACCCAGGTTGCCCGTGATGCTGGATCCGGTGAACAGCGTGACCGTGTTGGTGCCCGCGGCGCGCAGCGCCACATTGCCTTTCAGTGCGCCGGAATTGCTGAGCGCGGTGTTGCCGCCGATAGCCTGCACCGATGCCGTGCCCTCGATGGTGGCGCCAGCGCCGTTGGTCACCGTGCCTCCATTGATCAGACGGACCCCCGCCGAGGGGCCCTTGATAAGGCTGCCCGACCCGGTATTGGTGACCGTGCCCGCCCCGCCGCTGATGCCCACGCCCGCGGCAAGGGCATCTGTCCCGTCGGCGATGATCGAGCTTGCCGTGTTGGTCACCGTCCCGCCATCGGCAAAGCTCACCCCGTAGAGCTTGCCCGTGATCCTGCCGCCGCCCTCGTTGGTGACGGTGCCCTGGCCGACGACGATCTCCACGCCGTGACCCTGGTTGTCCGCGGTCACGCTGATGGTGCCGCCGGTGTTGGTCACCGTGCCGGCACCCCAGATGCGGACGCCGCCCAACCCGCCGGCAATGCTCGCGCCGGTCCCGTTGGTCACAGTGCCGTCTGTATTGATGAACACGCCGAGGCCATCAGTGCCGCTGGCGCGGATAACACTCGTGGCGCCGAGATTGCTCACGTCGCCACCTTTGTCGAGCAGCACGCCGTGGCTCACGGCTGTGATGGTGCCGCCCTGGTTGGTCACCGTGCCGCCATCACCGAGCTGCACGCCGACATAATCCCCCTCGATCCGCCCGGTGACTGCGTTGACCACCGTGGCGACGCCCGCGGTGGACAGCACGCCGACCTGCCCTGCAGCCGTTCGCGAAATGGTGCCAGCGTTGTTCAGGGTGCCACCGTTGTTGACGATGACTTCGTTGCCGATGCTGATGCCCGCATTGATCGCCAGCGTGGCGCCGAGAGCGCCGCTGTTGTCCACCGTGACGGAGCCGCTGCCCAGGCCCGCATTATTGGCGACCGCCAGGGTTCCGGCTTTGACCTGCGTGGCGCCGCTGCGCGTCATCGCCTTGTCCAGCGTCCAGGTGCCGCTGCCCTGCTTGATAAGCGTGCCGGCGCTGAAGCTGGTCGTGCCGCCGACGGCCGCCGAATAGAGCTGCGTGCCGGTGCCATCCAGCGTCAGCGTGGAGGCGGCATTGGCGCCGAAGCTCAGATTGCCCGTGATGCTGGAGCCTGTGAACAGCGTGACATCGTGGATTTCATCGCCATTGGCGTTGGAGCGCAGGGCCACGTGCCCGATCAGCTTGCCCGCATTGCTGAGCGAGACGTTTCCGATGACCGAGCTCACCGCCAGGGCCCCCAGCGCGGCCTCGATCGTCGAGCCGGCACCATTGATGATCGTGCCGCCGGCAGTCACCGTCACGCCGCTGTCCCGGCCCGTGATGGTTCCGCCCAGCGTATTCGAGATCGTTCCAGTGTCGATTTGCACGCCGGAAACGTCGGTGCCAATGATCGTGCCTCCGGTGTTGGTCACTGTTCCGTTTCCGAAAACAAGCACGCCGGCTCGCTTGCCCCTGATCGTTCCGCCCTGCGTGTTCGTGACCGTCGCGTCTCCGCCGAACGACGCCCCATCGAGCGTCGCACCGGTGATCGTGCCGCCGGTATTGGTCAGCGTGCCGCCTCCGTGCACCAACACGCCTTGCGTTTGCCCGGATATCGTTGCGCCTTGCAGATTGTCCACCGTGGCGCGACCGGTCATGGACTGCACGCCAGCCTCCCCTGCAGCCATTCGCGAAAGGGTGCCCGCATTGCTCAGCGTGCCCCCGTTATTGAGGGTGACCTCGTTGCCGATGCTGACGCCCGCATTGATCTGCAGCGTGGCACTCTTGTTGGCCGAATTGTCGACGGTGACGGTATTGACGCCGAGTTGAGCGTCGGAGCTCACGACCAAAGTGCCATCCGTCACGAGGGTCTGGGCGTAGCTGCCCGCGCCCGGAAACGTCAGGACCAACCCCGCCAACGCGGTGGTGGACAAGAGCCGCCCGCGGCGCAAACCGCGCGTTGCGCTGGTCAACAAGGTCGATGTCATCAGTCCGTCTCATGCATGCAAAACACCGCTGTCCGGCGCAGCGATCTCTGGCTATTGTTTAAGTTCGTGCGCCGTCGTCAGGCCGTTATTGCGCCGTGACACGAGCGTTAATTCTGCCTGCCTCTGCGTTCGCGCCGGGCAGAATCTGTGCTTTTCGAGAAGGATCGACCTGTTCGTGTTGCCGGCAGAATGAAGGACGGTGTCGCTCTTCCCCATTTTCGTCTCTCGCTGCTCGGACGATTCGAGCTGGCAACGCGCGATGGCATCGTCCGGCTGCCGAGCCGGAAACTGTCGGGGTTGTTGGCCTATCTGGCCTGCACGGCGCCTCAACCCCAGCCGCGTGAAAGGCTGGCCCACCTGCTGTGGGGCTCGCATTTCGAGACACAGGCCCGACAGAACCTGCGGCAGGCGATTTTTCGGCTGCGTAGGATTTTAGGCCAGGAAACGCTCGTCAGTACCGACGACGAGGTCTGGCTCGCGCCCGGCGCGATCGATTGCGATGCTGTTCGCTTCGAGGCGTTGATCACCGAGGGCGGGGCTGCGTCGCTCGCCGCGGCCGCCGATCTCCACCGGGGTTCGTTTCTGGCCGACCTGAATATCGAAGAAGACGCGTGGCTGAGTTGGCGCGCCTCGCTGCGCGGGCGCCTCGAAGGCCTGGCGCTCGACGCCATGGTCAGCGAGAGCCAGGACGCGATGCGGGCGGGGAACGAGGAGGCTGCGCTCAAGGCGGCTCATCGGGCCATCCAGGTGAATGCCCTGCGTGAGGATGCGCATCGGGTCGCCCTCCAGGCGCTCGTCGCGATGGGACGCAAGGCCGAGGCGCTCAGGCATTATCAGGATCTCGCCGCGCTGCTGAGGCACGAACTCGGCGCGGCGCCCGATGCGGTCACGCAGGCGCTGGCAGCGGAGCTTCGCAGCGCAGCGCCGCCAAGTGTGCCAAGTGTTGCAAGCGCGCCGCGCGCGAGCGGCGAACGGCATCCCACAGCTTCCGGGACAGTAGAACCGCCTGTCGCAGCAGGGATCGTGGCGGCGCGAGACGGCGAGGCCCCGACGAAGGGGCTTCGCCCGGATGCTCTGGAGCAGCGCCAACTGACGATCCTGGTTTGCGATCTGGTCGGCGCGATCAGCCCCTCAGCGAGCCCCGATCCCGAAGATATCCACGATCTGATCGCCGCCTTCCACGCGACCGTCGCCGATGTCGCGGCGCGATTTGGCGGCTTCGTCGCCCATTACCAGGGCCATGGCGTTGTCGTGTATTTCGGCTATCCGGCTGCCCATGAGCATGATGCCGAACGCGCCGTGCGCGCCGGCCTTGCTCTCCTTGCCGCCATCGGCAGCCTGACCGCGCCGTTGGCCGGGGCGCTGCAGGCAAGCGTCGGCATCGCCACCGGGCTCGTCGTCGTCGGGGAGAAATCGACCGCGGACAAGAATCGCCAGCATGTCGCGACGGGCGAGGCCCCGGCCCTGGCGGCGCGTCTGCAGGGCCGTGCGGCAGGGGGCGAAGTCGTCATTGCCGCGAGCACGCAGCAGCTTGTGGGCCGGCAGTTCGCCTGCCGGGCGCTCTCGGTCCGCAGTGGCGCGCAACAGCCGGAAGCATTGCAGGTCCTTGAAGCATGGCAGGTTCTTGAAGCGTGGCAGGTCCTTGGCGAGATCGCCGGGGTGAGCCGCTTCGATGCACGGCGCGGCGCCGTTCTGAGCCCGCTCATCGGCCGCGAGGAAGAGATCGCGCTGCTGCTTCGCCGCTGGGATCAGGCCGGTGCGGGGGAAGGGCGTGTCGTTCTGATCTCGGGCGAGCCTGGCATCGGCAAGTCGCGCCTGGCCGAGAGCGTGCCGGCCCGGACCGGCTCCGGGCCCGATTCCCTCCTGCGCTATTCCTGTGCTCCGCATCTTGCACAGAGCCCGCTGCATCCGTTCATTGCCCGTGTCCAGCAGGATGCCGGCTTCAGCCCCGACGACAGCGCCGGCGCGAGGCTCGACAGGCTGGAGGCGTTGCTCGCGCCGACATCGCTCGATATGCCGCGCGACGTGGCGCTCCTTGCCGAGCTGACCGGAGTGCCGCTGGAGGACCGCTCCCCCCCGCTGGCGGCCAGTCCGCAGCAGAAGCGCGAGATGACGCTCGGTCTGCTCCTCGACCAGATCGAGCGCGCCGCAGCCCGGAAACCGGTCCTGATCCTGTTCGAGGATGCGCACTGGCTCGATCCGTCGTCGCTCGATCTGCTCGAGCGCCTGGTGAGCCGCGCCGCCCGGCTGCCTCTGCTGCTGCTGGTCACCTGCCGGCCCCAATTCCAGCCCGGCTGGCTCGACCAGCCACATGTCACTGCGCTGTCGCTCAGCCGCCTTGGCCCGGGCGACAGCACCGGCATCATGCGCGGCGTCGCCGGGGACAGGGCGCTCCCCAATGCTGTCATCGGCCAGATCCTGTCGCGGGCGGATGGCGTGCCGCTGTTCATCGAGGAACTGACACGCTCGCTCCTCGAAAGCGGGCTGTTGCGTCAGACCGGGGACGGCTGGGTCCTCGACGGGCCCCTGCCGTCAGTGGCTATCCCGACGACGCTGCAGGCCGCGCTGGTGGCCCGGCTCGACCTGCTCGGCCCGGCAAGGGACGCAGCCATGATCGGCGCCGCGATCGGACGGGAGTTCTCCCACGAGCTGATCGCTGCGGTGTCGGGTCTTGCCGCCGCGGAGCTCGAGACAGCGCTCGCGCGGCTGCTGGAATCCGGCCTCGTCTCGCGCCGCAGTGCATCGTCAGGGCAAGGCTACGTCTTCAAGCACGCGCTCGTGCAGGATGCTGCCTATGCCACGATGCTCAGGAGCCGGCGACGCGACCTGCATGCGACGATCGCCCGGACGCTGATCGATCAGTTCCAGGCCTGGGTCGAAGACCAGCCCGAGCTCGTCGCTCACCATTTCACGGAAGCCGGGCTCGGCGGCGAGGCGGTCGGCTACTGGGTCAAGGCAGCCCGGCTGGCGCAGGCACGCTGGGCCAACCGCGAGGCCGCCGGGTTCTTCGAACAGGCCTTGCGTGTTCTGGCCACACTCCCGGAGACCCGGGAGACGCACGAGCAGGCCATCGATCTCCGGTTCGAATTGAAGGCATCGCTTCTTCCGCTCGGACAGTTCGAGCGCATCATCGGCCATCTTCGCGAGGCCGAAAGCCTGGCCAGACGCCTGGACGATCAACACCGCCTGGCGCGGTTCGCCTTCCATATGTGCCAGACCCTGGCGCTGGGCGGCGATTCCGCGGAAGCCGCGGGTTTTGGCCAGCAGGCGCTGGCGCTGGCGGATTCGCTTGGCGACGTCCCACTCCAGATGGCGGCGACCCTGTTTCTCGGGACGGCCTGCTTCTCGACGCTTGAGTTCCCCCAGGTCGAGCCGCTCTTCGTGCGAGCGCTGGAGTTGCTCGATCGTCAGCCCCGCTTCGAGCGATTTGGTCTCGCTGGATATCCAGCCGTGACGGTCCGTGCTTTCCTGGCGCGGATCCATGCCGAGCAAGGCAGGTTCGAGCAGGGCATCCTGCATGGCGAGGAGGGCATTCGCATCGCGCTGGCGGTCGATGATCCGCTCGGCCTGACGATCGCCTATTGGTGTCTCGCCGACCTCCTGGTCATTCGCGGCGAGTTCGCCGAAGCCATAACGCGGTTGGAGCGCGCTTGCGTCGTGGCCCGCGAGTTCGACCTGCCCTTCATGGCCGCGGGCAGTACGGGCACGCTCGGCTATGCCTATGCCCTGCTGGGGCAGACCGAGCGAGGCCTGCCTCTGCTGGAGCAGGCGCTGAGCGCTCTGGAAGCCATGGGGCATCGCTTTGGCCAGGCCCTGTTCCTGGTGCCCCTCGGGGATGCGCATTTGCTCGCCGGCCAGCATGCGGACGCTCTCAGATATGCTGGACGGGCTCTGGCCACGGCGCGGGAGAATGGTCAACGTCGTGGCGAGGCAGGGGCCCTCCATCTGCTTGGCGACGTTCTGGTCCGCACCGAATCCATAGGACAGGCCGAAATTCACTACCGCGAGGCGCTCGCGCTCGCGACGGAACTTGGGCTGGGCTCGCTTGTCGCGCGCTGCCATCATGGCCTCGGAAATCTGCACCTGCGCGCAGGCCGGCCGGCCGCGGCTCGCAACCAGCTCGAGATCGCCACGACGATGTACCGCGAGATGGGCATGCGCTTCTGGCTGGATCAGGCCACTGAAGCGGCGGATCAGTTGCCATAGCGGGCGGCCTCGGGGCCGGCTCACGGCATGAAGGCCTGGCAGCGTGCCGGCCCTGGGGAGGCACTGCATCGCGACCGCGCGATCTCGCCGACCGCGCGACTGCGTGGTTCAGGCCGGTGCGATCGGGAGATGCGCCACTTGCGCGCCGACCTCGTAATAGGCCTCCCTGACGCCCCGGAAGGCCGGGATGGCCAGTTCGGATACCGGCAAGGGCATGCCGGCGAGATCGATCTCGCCAAGGATGAGCCGGGCAAGTTCGCGCCCGAAGACGGTGCCCGGCGCGATGCCGCGGCCGTTATAGCCGCTGAACCCGATCGCGTTCGGTCCGTAGCTGTGCAGTCGCGGCAGATGATCCGGCGTCATGCCGATCTTGCCGTACCATTCCGTTTCAAGCTCGAATTCGCCAAGTTGCGGAAACAGCTTCCGGATATGCCGCTTCACCCAGGCGCGATGAACGCTCAAGCCGGTCCCGCGCAAAGCGCCGACGCTGCCGACGATCAGGCGCCCCTCCGCATCGAGCCGGAACCCGCTCAGGATGGTCTTGGTGTCCCAGCCCGCGCCGCCATGCGGCAGGATGGTCTTGCGGATATTGTGGCCGAGCGGCGCCGTCGAGACGTGAAAATAGGGCAGATGCACCTGCTCCTCGCGGATGTTGGCGGTCGCGCCTGTCGAATAGGCGTCGGTCGCCAGGATGAGCCAGTCGGCGCTGACGCTGCCGCCGGCGGACTTGACCTTCCAGGCGTTGCCGCTGCGCTCGAAGCCGGTCACCGCGCTGCCGGTGTGGATGGTCGCGCCTTCGGTGATCGCGGCGCCCGCCAGGCCGCGGGCATAGGCCAGCGGCTGGATCGTGCCGGCGCGCGGGTCGAACAGCGAGCCGGTATAGCCCGCAGCCCCGGTCCTCGCCTGCGTATCGCCGGCACTCAACAGCTCGACCTTGGCGCCGAGCTTGCTCCACTGCGCCTGGCGGGCCTGGAGCTGCTTCAGGCCGCTTGCGCCGACGGCGCAATGATAGGTTCCGCGATGGTCGGCCTGGCATTCCATGCCATAGCGTTCCGTGAGCGCGAAAACCTCGCGCGGCGCTTCGCCGAGCAGTCCGATCAGGCGGTTGCCATGACCCGGGCCGAGCGTGGCGATGAGATCGTCGGGCATCACCCAGAGGCCGGCATTGACGAAGCCCGAGTTGCGGCCGGACGCGCCGAAGCCGATCTCGACCGCCTCCAGGACCATGACCTTCTTGCCGCCCCTGGCGAGATGGAGGGCGGCCGAGAGCCCGGTATAGCCTCCGCCGACAATGACGACGTCGGCGGATGCGGCTTCGCCCAGGACCGTGGTCTGCGGGGCAGGAGGGGCCGAGAGCTCCCAGAGCCCGTGCGAACGCTTGTCCCCCAGCATTGAATCGGCTCCGCTCTGTCAGGTCCGTGAATGGCTTGGTGCAGGCGCAACATTGTGCAGGCGCGGAGGGCGCCCGCAGATGTCAGGCCTTCGCTTCGTCGTCGGGGTGGCCCATCTCGCAGAACTTGCCGCCGAGATAGCGGCCCGTCGGAGACTTGGGGTCGAGAGCCGGCGCATTCGCCTCGACCTTGCCGCGAAACGGCTCCGAGCTGTCCTGCGGGTGATAGCCGAGATGGTTGGCGCCGCTATTGTCGACCGCCTTCACCGTGTTGTCCGAGGTGCCGAAGGAGATGGTGTGGCCGACGAAAGGCGCCGTCAGCGAGGCTTCGACGAGGCGCACGCAGTCGGCGAAGGAGAGATAGGACCACAGCATCCGCCGGTCGACGGGCTCGGGGAAGGACGAGAAGATGCGCAGGCACGCCGTCTCGATACCGAACTTGTCCCAATAGAGCCGGCTCAGGCTTTCCACGAAGGTCTTGCCGACGCCGTAGAGGCAGTCCGGCCGAACCGGCGCATCGACCGATATCTGCGCGCCGATCTCATGGAAGCCGATCGCATGGACGGATGAGGCATAGACGACGCGTTTGATCCCGTGTTTCCGGGCGCCCTCATAGATGTGGTAGGAGGCGCGAATACTGGAATCGAGGATGGTCTGCCAGTCCCGCTCGGTCGGCGCGCCGCCGAAATGGACGATGGCATCGCAGCCCTCGGTCGCAGCGATCGTCGCCTCCATATCCGCAAGATCGAAGATCGCCTGTTCCTCATGGGAGCCAAGCGGGCCGAGCGGCTCGCGATCGGCGACGCGGATCGTCCCGGCGAGATGCGCAAGCCCGGTGCGAAGATGAGAGCCGAGGCGGCCGGCCGCGCCGGTGATCAGGATGCGGTCGTAATGGGGCATGCGGTCCTCGCGTCGTCACAGGCTGACCGCCGCACCAGGCCGGCGCGGCGGCGATGGGGAGAATAGGCGTTCCGGATCTCGTGGCACCGGGTCATCCGGGGGAGGGTAGTTCGCCGCGCTTCAGTCCGGCTTCGACTGCCGCGATCTCGGCGTCGCTGACGTCATATGCGGCCTTGGCCATCTCGGCCGAGACATAGCCGAGCGCAAGGTCGCGCAGCACCGCGAAGCGACTGCGCTCGGCGGCCGGGCCGTAACCGGCGCCACCGGGAAGCGACAGCATGACCTTGCGACCCTCGGGAACGGCCTGGCGCCCCTTGCCGGCCATGGCGGTGCCGTCGTCAAGGCGGATTTCGGTCGCGCCGCCATCGGCCCCGCCAAGGCGCCCGCGCGGCGGATGCTTCACGCGGTCGAACATTGCGGACATGTCGAAGACATGGCCCTCGACCGCGCCGACCTCCATGAACTGGCCGAGCCCGCCGTGGAAGCGGCCGGCGCCGCCGGAATCGGGCCGCAATTCCTTGCGCCAGATGATGATCGGGCCGGCATGCTCGGTTGCCTCGATCGGCATGGTCATGACGCCTGAGGGGAAGGCGGTGGTGTTCATGCCGTCGAGCGTCGGGCGTGCGCCCGATCCGCCGCAATTGAACATCAAGACCTCGGCGCGCCTCGCTCCGAAAAGACGCGCGGCCTCCGAGGCCGGACGCAGCGAGACCTGGAAATTGCAGAGCGGTCCTGCGCCTTCGGCCGGAACGGTCCTGGGTAGGAGCTTGTCGAGCGCATCATAGACCGTGTCGGGGATGAGATGGCCGATGACATGGCGCAGCGCGACGGGCGCCGGATGCAGCGCGTTGACGATGGTGTTCTCCGGAGCCGTGATGCGGAAGGGCTCGAGAGAGGCCGCATTATTGGGGATCTCGGGCGCAATCGCGCATTTCAAGGCATAGCAGGCATAGGCCTTGGAATAGACCATCGGGCAGTTGATGCCCTTGGGGTCGACGCCCGACGAGCCCTTGAAATCGACGCAAACCTCGTCGGCGCCGATCGTGACCTTGACCTTGAGCAGGATCGGCGTGGCGAAGCCGTCGCTGAGCATGGCCCCCTCGGCTGCGCCGGGCTTGAGCGCCGCGATCCTCTCCAGGGTCGCCCGTCGCGAGTTCTCGAGGATGAAATCGCCGACCTGCTCCAGCCCGTCGAGGGCGAATTCGTCGAGCATGCCGGTCAGCCGGCGATGGCCGACATCGTTGCAGGTCGCCAGCGCGAAGATGTCGCCGACGACCTGGTCGGGCTCGCGGATATTGCCGCGCACCAGCCTGACGAAGGGTTGGTCGACCTTGCCGCGGTCGGCGAATTTCATGATCGGGATATAGAGGCCTTCCTCATAGACCGAATTGGCGTCCGCCCCGAAGCCGCGGCCGCCGATATCGACGACATGGGCCGTGCAGGCGAAGAAGCCGACATGCCTCCCCCGGTAGAAGGAGGGCGTCACCACGGTGATGTCGTGCAGGTGGCCGGTCCCCATCCAGGGGTCGTTGGTGATGTAGATATCGCCTTCGAGGATGTTGCCGGGGCCGATCTCGCGGATGAAATGCGCGACCGCGTCGGCCATGGCGTTGACATGGCCCGGCGTGCCGGTCACGGCCTGGGCCAGCATCAGCCCGGCCCGGTTGTAGACGCCGGCCGAGAGGTCGCCTGCCTCGCGCACCGAGGTCGAGAAGGCCGTGCGGATCAGGGCCTGGGCCTGCTCCTCGACGATCGAGATCAGGCGGTTCCACATCACCTGCAGCGAGACGGTGGAGAGCGTCATCATGGTCAGGCCTCGATCATGTCGGCGAGACGGGCTTCCACCGCGTCGGTGCTCTGCTTGAAGACTTCGATGCAGCCATCCGAGCGGCAGGTCGCCGCGCAGCCGGCCGGCACGATGATCGTGGTTTCGTCCTCGACGATGACGCAGGGGCCCGTCACGATCCGGCCGATCGCGACCTCCGAGCGCGCGAACACGCCGGCCGTCACCCGAACGCCGAGCGCGGGATCGAAGACTTCGCGCTGTGCGGTCGCCGTCAGCGGTGCCAGGGCGCCCAGCCCCTCGGCCCGCACCGGCACCGTCTTCGCCGTGCTCGCATTCACCGCCCAGACGGTGATCTCTATGTCCAGACCTTGGACGGTCCTTGAGAACAGCTTGGCGTATTCGGCCTCGAACAGGTCGCGATAGGCATCGATCGTCGGTGCGGCCCGGCTCACATCGATCGGGATTTCCCAGCCTTGGCCGACATAGCGCATATAGACCTTGGTCTCGACGCTGAGCGGCGCCTGCGCGTCGCAGGAGCGGACGAAGCTCGTGGCCTCGCTTTCGAGTTCTGCGAGCAGGCCGCGGACCAGCGAAGCGTCGAAATCCGCCAGGCGCATATAGACGCTGCGCGTCGCCTCGAAGCTGAACGGCGCCCGCAGGAAGCCGATGGCCGAGCCGACACCGGCCCCGGGCGGCACCAGCAGGCGCGCGATGCCGAGCTTCTCGCAGAGCCGTCCGGCATGGAGCGGCGCCGCGCCGCCGAAGGCGATCATTGTATAGCCGGAGAGATCTTCGCCATTCTCGACGGCGTGGACGCGGGCGGCATTCGCCATGTTCTCGTCGACGACCTCGACGATGCCGAAGGCGGCGGTTTCGCCGCTCATCCCGAGCCGCTCGCCGATCGCAGCCGTCACGGCTGTGCGCGAGGCGGCTGTGTCCAGCACCATGCTGCCGCCGGCGAAATTGGCGGGGTCGATCTTGCCGAGCAGGAGGTCGGCATCGGTCACCGCGGGCCGTGTGCCGCCGCGACCATAGCAGGCGGGGCCGGGCTCCGAGCCGGCGCTCTCCGGCCCGACGCGGATCTGGCGCATCGAATCGACCTGGGCGAGCGAGCCGCCGCCAGCGCCGATCTCGACCATGTCGATCACCGGGATCGAGATGGGCATGCCCGAGCCCTTCTTGAAGCGGTAGCTCCGTGCCACCTCGAAGACCCGGCTCGTCTTCGGTGTCTGGTTCTTGATCAGGCAGATCTTGGCCGTCGTCCCACCCATGTCGAAGGAGAGCACCCGGTCGAGGCCGAAGCGCGCGGCGACATCGGCGGCATAGATCGCGCCGCCGGCCGGGCCGGATTCGACGAGGCGAACCGGGAACTCCGCCGCCCCTTCGAGCGACATGATGCCGCCGCCGGAATGCATCAGGAAGATCGGGCAGTCCGCACCTTCGCCAGCCAGTCTTGCGGCCAGGCTGGCGAGATAGCGCTTCATCATCGGCTTGACATAGGCATTGGCCACCACCGTGTTGAAGCGCTCGTATTCGCGCATCTGCGGCGAGACCTCCGACGAGATCGAGACCGCAAGACCCGGCATCCGCTCCAGCAGCACCTCGCGGACCAGCCGCTCATGGCTGGGGTCGAGATAGGAATGGATCAGCCCGACCGCGACGCTCTCATAGCCCGCTTCTGCGATCTGCTCGGCCAGCGCGACGATATCCGCGCGCCGGAGCGGGATCAGCGTCTTGCCGCTGGCCGCGACGCGCTCGCGCAGCGTGTAGCGCCGGTTGCGCGGCAGCAGGGGCTGGGGCAGCGTCAGGTTGAGGTCGTATTGCTCGAACCGGCTTTCGGTCCGCATCTCGATCACGTCGCGAAAACCTTCGGTCGTGATCAGCGCCGTCTTCGCGCCGCGGCGTTCGATCAGGGCGTTGGTCGCAAGCGTCGTGCCGTGGATGATCCGGCCGATGGAGGCGGGCGTCACGCCCGCCTTGGCGCAGACGCGGTGCATGCCCTCGATGATGGCGCGCTCGGGTGCGTCATAGGTGGTCAGCACCTTGGCGGAGTAGCTATCGCCCCCGATTTCCAGCACGACATCCGTGAAAGTGCCGCCGATATCGGCGCCCAGATTGCCTAGGGAGGATGCACCGCCGCTCATCGAAACCACCTTTCAGTGCAAGGAGATGCCCGGCGCTGCGGGAGAGCCGGACCTGCAAAAAGATGGCCGCGATCGATGATCACGTCTAATTATTTGATTGTCTCGTGATGATAGAAAATATTGATCCTGTGGCGCGCTCCGTGGCGGCGCAGACCGGGGTTCTCGATGCAGATCACGCTCAAGCAGATCGAAACCTTCGTCCGGCTGGCCTCGCTCAGGAATTTCCGCCGCGTCGCCGAACAGATGAACACGACGCAGCCGAATATTTCGGCGCGGATATCGGCGCTCGAAACGGTCCTGAACCTGCGCCTGTTCGAACGCGATGCCGGATCGGTCGTGCTGACGGATCAAGGCAAGAGCGTGCTGCCGCTCGCGGCGCGGGCGCTCGAGGCGACCGAGGCGCTGCTCCAGGCGGGCGATGCGGCGAGCCGGCAATCCATCCTGAAGCTCGGCGTCGCGGAAACCGTGGCCCAGACCTGGCTGCATCGCTTCCTGCGCGAGATGGCCGTGCGCTTCCCCGAGGTCGTGGTCGAGCTGAGTGTCGACCTGACCTTCAATCTCCAGCGCAACCTCATGGACGGCTCACTCGACATCGCCTTCCTCAACGGGCCGATCTCCGACCTCTCTGTCACCAATCTGCCGCTGGGGACGGTGGCGCTGCCCTGGGTCGCTGCCCCCCGGTTTGCCGCAGCCTTGCCCGATCCCGTCGGGGCCGATGACCTCGCCCGGTTTCCGATCCTGACCCATGCCAAGAACACGCGGCCCTATGCGGAGGTCGTCGACTACTTCAAGCGCAACAGCAGCCGGCTCAGCCGCCCGGTCTCGTCGAGCAATCTGGCGGCCTGCCTGAACATGACGCTGGACGGCCTCGGCATCGCGACCTTGCCGTCGCCGCTGGTCGAGCGCTTCGTCGAATCCGGGGAACTCGTCGCCCTCAACTGCGATTGGGTGCCGACCCCGATGAGTTTCACCGCATCCTATGTGACGATGCCGGCGCGGCCGATCGTCGAGGCCGCGGCGGAACTCGCCGTCGCGGTCGCCGACTGGAAGCCGAACGCGGCCTGACCGGTTGATCGTCAATGCTGAGACCAGGTCGGCTGCGCCCGTGCGATGAACGAACTCCGGCGTCGCGCGTTGTCCAACGGCGTGAGCGTTCGGGAGAAATGATGGATGAGGGGAAGCAGGAACTCCGGCGGGCATTCAAGCACATCGAGCGGGAGGTTCCAGAGCGGTTCTCAGCGACATTGCGTTGGCTGCGGCACCCGGCCTCGCGTTGGGTTCGACTGCCCGTGGGGCTTCTCCTGATCGTCGGCGGCATCTTCTCGATCTTACCCGCGCTCGGGCTTTGGATGCTGCCTCTTGGCCTGTTGCTGATCGCCGCAGACTTCCCGCCATTGAGAAAGCCGATGGCGCGCTTTGCTCTTGCCACAGTGAATCTATGGATCAGGCTGCGGGCGTGGTGGCAACGACGACGCAATCACGCTCCCTGATGCGGGCCGGGACGTTGCGCCCGATTTCGACAGGCGGTCGAGGCTGACTTCATACGGTCGTTGCTGGGGCGACGCGCCGCGAGTCTGCACTGGCGTCTCGGACGCGAGCCAGGAACCAGCCGACATCCATAATGGTCCCCGTGACGTTTCCGCAGTCAGCGGAAACGTCGAGTGATCGCACAAATCCAGCGATGCGCGGCCAGCGTCCGGCCGTCATGTGGCGATCGAACGACGATTCAGGTCGCTACCGAAAGAACGCGAGGAGGATGATGAGCGGAAGAGGAATGGCGAGCATCCAAAGCAAAATACCGCGACCCATGATGATCTCTCCCGGTGGAGGCCTTTGAACCGCACCCACAGAGAGTGTTCCGGAAGGGTCGCTGACCGGCGGACGTTTGGCGACTGCCGACGTGGAAAAGCCTACTCCCTGCGATGCGCTAGAGGGGCCGGCCCAACAGCTTCGCGACCGCGGCCGAGCGTGAACCCGCCTTTGCAACGGCCATCTTCAATTGCTCAAGGCTCACGCCCCATTTTTGGGTCCAGTATTTGACCTCGTGAGGTTCATTCAGATTGATGCGGGCGCGGTCTTGCGCGTCGCGGTTGGTAAGATCGTCCGGCATGGTAACCTCCTTGGAGCCCCATGGAACCGCAATGTCGCAACGATGTTCCTCAGCGACGAACGCTTCCTGTGGCGTTCTGGCTCGGCCTGGCGGCTGAAGCGCACTCGTACGCAAGGGCGCCTCGCTCTGGTGCGGTAACGAGCGACTGGGCGTGATTCTGCGCGGGCTCAAATGGACTCGCGGATTCTTGATGGATCAGCCGGTGGGAACAAAGGACTTGAACAGCGGTTCCCCTTTTCGTGGAGACGACTGCGCCGGCCATCGGATCGTCGATCGAATTGTTGGCCAGACAATCCGAAGAAGGGAGGCACTCTCTTCTGACACATCTTTCGAGCATCGAATGAAAGCTCGATCAAGCGTTCAATATTAGGATATGCGCACGAGGTAGGTAGACGTTTTCATGGATACACCGTCTGAAACCTATCGGCTTGCGCTTCCCTGGTACAAGCAGTCGGATTTCGATGAACTCTGGGCGCTTGCGGAAGACCGAGCAGTTTTGCCGCGGTCCTACTCCGAGTGGCACCAGCGTGCTTCGGGCGTCTATTCCCGGTTCTTGAACGCGGGAATGGCAATCCAGATCGTGACGGTTCGGCGCCCCCCGCTCCTGAAATGGCTCTCGGATCATGGGCTGCGCAACACGTCGGCAGCGCGGCGGCTCTATGTCGAGGATTGCGCCGTCGCACGGGCGAGACTGGCCCAGGGATCAGCCATGGCGTGGGTTACGCTCTCGGACCAGTGACCGTCTCGAGATCGACTGAGACCGCGTTCCGACCGGCCCTTTGGTGTGCTAGATGGAGGACGACGTCATGGTGAAAGACGGACACGGAAACCCTCTTCCCCCCGAGCAGGATTTTACATCCCGAACCGATACCCGCCCGTCCGAGGAGGGACTGGCGGACGAGACATCTGACCTGATCACACGGACGGCGCAGAATCATGGGGTCGCCGTCGACGTTGTGGAGGCGGCGTTGGCAGCGCTTCGTCGAGGTCGGGGGACGATGGCCCAGTTTTCTCACCCTGCCTTCGGCGGCATGGCCCAATGGTCGACCGGCGGAATGAGCATGATCGGTGACATGTTCAATGCTGCGACCAAGGCAAAATTCGACGGTGTTCTTGGGGATCTGGCGGACGCGCTTCGGCGCGGCGAAGCCGCGATGGAAGCGCCACATGCCGCAAACGAAGCCGAGGCGCGGAAAGACCGGGAATCCAGGAAGTGGCCAGCAGAATTTGGGGACGCGGCAACGGCTGGTAGCCAAAACGACATGCGGTATGCGTTCTTCCCGACAGCGCGGCGCCTGGTCATCGATGATGGAACTAGGCGAACGGTCTACGACACCGGCGAACACGTCATTTCCGGGGTTTCGCAACAACAGAGTTTCGACCGGACGCTGACCTTTCACAGCCAGCTCGGGGCGGTGAATCCAGGGGATCTCCCGGTCGTTCCTTAGCGCGGCAGCGACCGATCGCCGACGAGGGGACGGGAGTGGTGCGCCGTTCAAAAACAATGCTGCAGTGCGGGATCATTTCGAGCCGTGAACGGTTGGGCTCTCATGCGCAGTTGAAAGCGCCCGGCAGGGGATCTGCGCGTGAGAAATCCTTTTCGATCGCTGTTGAGAGCAACGCGCGCCGCAAACAGGAGCGCGGCCCGCTCAGCTGCCCTCATCCGAAAGCTGACAAAGCTGACAAAGCTGCCGAAGCCGGCACGCGCCAAGAAGACCACCAAAACGGCCAAACGGAGCGCGGTTCCGCCGCGCAGACCCGCGGCGGGCAGTTTCATCAGCGATCGATTCAGTGGAGCCAATGGCACACTGCGCTACAAGCTCTACACGCCCATTGGCTCAACCCGCAGGCGCTTGCCCCTGTTGGTCATGCTCCATGGTTGCACTCAATCGGCTTCGGACTTCGCGTCCGGAACAGGCATGAACGATGTCGCGGACGAACTCGGCTTCCTCGTGCTGTATCCCGAGCAGGCGGCGTCTGCCAATATGGCACGCTGCTGGAACTGGCATCGGCCTGCCAATCAAAAGCGGGGCTCCGGCGAACCCGCGATGATCGCGGCGCTGACGCGAAACGTGCTCACCCTCTGCAGGGGTAACCCCACGCGCGTGTATATTGCGGGCATCTCCGCGGGAGGCGCGGCAGCGGCGATCGCTGGCGCGGCGTATCCCGATCTCTATGCCGCCGTAGGCGTCCATTCCGGCCTCTCGGGCGAGGCCGTCAGCGGCCTGACGCAAGCCCGCCTGGCCATGCGGCAGGGGCCAGGATCAAATCCTCCGGCTCCGACCGGACAGATCGCCCAGCCGCCTCCGACGATCCTCTTTCACGGCGATCGCGACACGACGGTACATCCGGCGAATGCGGACGGCTTTGTCCATCGATTGCGACAGTCCTGCGGATCGACGCTTGCGGTCGAGACCCGCACCGGACGATCTGATCGAGGGCGTGATTTCACCCGAACAAGCTACCGTCCCCTTGGCGGCGATGTCCTGCTGGAGACATGGCTTGTCCATGGTACTGGACACGCCTGGTCCGGCGGCAAAGTCTTTGGGGCGCTTACGGACAGTGCCGGACCCGACGCCTCCAAGGAGATGGCGCGCTTCTTCCTCGTTCGAAGGCTAAAGATCAAGACGGCGCTACGTGCACCCGAGGCCCGACGACCAGCCGCTTCCAAAGGGAAGAGCTTCAGTCCGGCTTGAGGCCTGATACGCGTCCTGACGCAGGTCCGTCGGCGCAGCCGGGAAGCGGACCTCTGTCATGGTCGGGCTGGCATGCCACCAAACCCGTCCACTCGCAGAATCCCGAGTGTTCCACCGCCATCGCAAGGTCCATCGCCACCGCAATCAGTTCTTCTTCACGGGACGCCCAGGGTCGAGGGCGCTCGGTGAACTGGAGGGCTTTGGATCGCCCTTTGCTGGCGCAACGACATTCGCGTCCGCCGCCGGCTTCGCCCGATCGTCCGTGGGTATGCCTGTCCCCGGCCGTGGGCGGCTATCGCTTGTCCTGCCGGGCTGTCCGGTCGGCTTGTCTTGATCTGCCTTCGCCATGTCGACCTCCGTTGCGGTCCAGCGTTCGGTCCGCTCACCCAAGAGTTCCATGCTCGCCCGATATATGACGCCGCCATCGTCCCGGCGGACGCTGACCACGAACAACCGACAGTCGCCGTTTGGCATCACCGCGCGGGCCATGTCGGGCAAGGCGTCCAAAGCCGACAGCCGCGCTTCTCCGTCGCTGGCAAGTTCGATTCCGTCCTCGTCGATATCGACGAAGTCGCCATCCGTGCTGTCGAAGAAATAACGGCTCATGCTCCGCTCCTGGCGAAGGAGAGATGGGCGGGCTCCTGTTTGAGAACGTGCCAGAACACTGCCCGTTCCCGGTCGGGGGGAAGGGAATGCGAATTTTGTTAGGGCGCTCCCGCCTTTTCCGCGGAGTGGGCCGCTCGGCGAGGGCGTTGGGTCAGGGGATCAGCGCGTCGCGGAGCAGGCTTGCCGCGAGCGCCAGCATCATCGCGCCGATGCCGAGGTCGAGAACGCGCCAGGAGGCGGGCCGGGACAGGAGCGGGGCGAGGAAGCGCGCGCCGAAGCCAAGCGAAGCGAACCAGGCAAAGCTGGCAATCGCCGCGCCGGCCATGAACGGAGGCCGCTCGATCGGCGGAAGGCTCGTCCCGACGGCCCCCATGAGCATGACCGTGTCGATATAGACGTGAGGGTTGAGGAAGGTGAAGGCGGCGGTGCCGGCCAGCGCTGCGCCGAGCGTCATGCCGCCTTGTTGCTCGACAAGGAGGACGGAAGGGTTGGCGGCCCGCCTGAGCGCCGAAACGCCGTACCAGCTGAGAAAGGCCGCGCCACCCAGGCTGAGGACGAGCGACAGGCCGGGAATGAGGGCGAGTGCGCTGCCGAGGCCGCTGACGCCTGCCACGATCAGCGCAGCGTCGGCCGCCGCGCAGAACAGGACGATAGGCCAGACATGCTCCCGTTTGAGCCCCTGGCGCAGCACGAACATGTTCTGGGCGCCGATGGCCATGATCAGGCCGGCGGAAAGGGCAAAACCCTTGGCGAAGGCGGGCAAAAGAGAGGGCAAGAGAGAGGGCATGAGAGAGCTGGTCATGCCGGCCTTGATGCGCGCGACTGCCGATGTAGTCTAGCTAAAGAAGCTAATCATGAATTAGGCAAGTTAATGCTGGACTATGCGTCCCTGGCGGCCGTCGCTGCCGTCGCCCGCGAGGGCAGTTTCGAGAAGGCCGCAGTGGCGCTCGGCGTCACGCCATCGGCTGTGTCTCAGCGTGTGAAGGGGTTGGAGGAACGGCTCGGCGCGATCCTGCTGACAAGGGGCGTTCCCTGTCGCCCGACCGAGATCGGCGCCAAGCTCTGCGCCCATGTCGAGCAGGTTCGGCTGCTCGAAGGCGAAGTCGTCCATGATCTGCCGGGACTGGCGGTTCAGGAGCCCGGCGCGACCACGGTCAGGGTCGCCGTCAATGCCGACAGCGTCAGCACCTGGTTTCCCCGGGCGGCGGCACAGTTCGCGGCGCAGACCGGTGCGATGCTCGACCTCGTCATGGATGATGAGGCCCATACGGCCGAGCGGCTGCGCACGGGAGAGGTTCTGGCGGCTGTGACGGCCGATCCCGCCCCCGTTCCCGGTTGCAAGATCTATCCGCTCGGCGCCATCGACTATGTGGCGACGGCCAGCCCCGGCTTCATCAGCCGGTTCTTTCCCGACGGCGTCGATGCCGCGAGCCTTCAGGAAGCGCCGATGCTGCGCTTCGACCGTCGCGACGAGTTGCAGGCGCGCTGGGTGCGGCAGTCCTGGGGGACGCCGGTTTCGCCCCCCGTCCATTGGATACCCTCGACCCAGGGCATGCTGGACATGACGCTGGCCGGGTTGGGCTGGTCGATGACGCCGCTGCCGCTGGCAACGCCGCATCTCGATGCCGGTCGCCTGGTGGAGCTGCCGCCGCATCGGCCTATCTCCGTCACGCTGTACTGGCAGCGCACGCGCCTGGCCGCGCGACTGCTCGACCGGCTGACGCATTGCGTCCGGTCGATCAGCGCGCTCGAACTGGCCAGGGCCGGAAACGAAGGACGCGGGCCGGGCAGCTGCCCCGCCGAACGGCCCTAAAGCATCGGCCCGAAAAGTGGATCGCGGTTTTCGGTAAAGCCGATGCAAACACGGCATGATGATCCGACCGGCCGGCGGCGTTCGCGGCCTATCCCTCGATCAGGCCTGAGCGCATCAGCTTCTCATAGGCGGTGATGACATGCTCGGGGACGGGGTTCACGCCGTCCTCGCCATAGGCATAGCGCCGGCTGAGATAGCCGCGTGCACCCATCAGGATATGGACGATGACCTCCAGCTCTTCGTCGCTGTAGTCGCCGATCTTGCCGGGGCCGCGTGCGCGCTTGAGCAGCCGCACATAGGCCGCGGAGATATTGTCGAGATGCTGCTGGTAGCCGAGCGGCGCGAAAACCTCGGCCTCGTTCAGGATGCGCAGGAATTCAGGTGTATCCTGCAGGAATTCGAAGAAGGCGCGAAAGCGGGCGACCTCCTTCTCGAGCTCGGAGGCTGACGCCTCGATCTTCTCGCGGATGAAGTCGACCATGTGCTGGCCGATGACCGGCAGCAATTGCTCGAGCAGTTCCTGCCGGTTCTCGAAATGATTGTAGAAGGTTCCCTGCGCCACGCCCGCCAGGTCCGTGATGCGGGCCACCGAGGCCTCGGCATAGCCGTATTTGCCGACGACCTTCGCCGCGGCGCCGAACAGGCGGCGTTTGACGTCGTCATTCTTCTCGCTGCGGGTCAGCTTCGGGCGTTTTGCGCTGCTGCTCGCACGGGCTTGTGTCGTCATGCGGTCTCGTATCCGGGGCTCTTGGGCTGACGTGTGATCAAACTCGCAGATCGGGCTAGGATCGCAACTCGTCGCGGAGGACCCGCTTCAGGATCTTGCCCGATGGATTGCGCGGCAGGCTTTCCCGCAGGATCAGCTGGCGCGGGGCCTTGAAGGCGGCGAGCCGGCTGCGGCAATGGGCGGCGAGCGCATCGAGGGTGAGGGCGCTGCCGGGCTCGAGAACGACGAAGGCAACCGGCCTTTCGCCCCAGCGTTCGTCGGGCGCGCCGATCACCGCGACCTCGCGCACCTGCGGCAGCTCGAAGATGGCGCGCTCGACCTCCGAGGAGGCGATATTCTCGCCGCCGGAGATGATCATGTCCTTCATGCGGTCGGTCAGATAGAGGAAGCCGTCCGGGTCGAGATAGCCCATGTCGCCGCTGCGGAACCAGTCGCCGTAGAACGCGGCTTCGGTCTTGGCCGCATCGTTCCAGTAGCCGCTGGTGATCTTGGCGCCGCGCAGGCAGATCTCTCCGGTCGCGCCCGGCGGCAGGACCCTGCCGGCCTCGTCCCTGATCTGGATTTCGACATGGGCAAGCGCCCGGCCGACAGAGCCGATCTTCTCGATCTCGCGACCTGCCTCCATCAGCGTATCGCCGCTGCAGGTCTCCGTCAGGCCGTAGGCGTCGATATAGCGGGCATTGGGGAAGGCGGCGCTGAAGCTGCGGATGCGCGCCTCGGGCGTGCGCTCGCCACCGCCGATGACCCAGCGCAGGCTGGACAGATCCTGGCCTGCCTCTTCCGTGGCTGCGAGCATCGCGCTCATCATCACGGGGGCGAGCCAGGCGCAGTTCAACCGTTCCCTGCCAATCGCCTGGAGCGCGGCAACCGGCGAGAACTCGCGCTGGATGCACAGCATGCCGCCGACCCAGAGCACGGCCAGGCCGGGCAGGTCGAAGGCTCCGACATGGTAGAGCGGCCCGACGACGAGAAGCCGGTCCTCCCGGGTGAGGCCAAGCGCCACGATATGGTCGCTGCATTTCCAGTAGAAATTCTCGTAGCTGTGCATCACGCCCTTGGGGCGGTCGGTGGTCCCCGACGTGTACATCAGCCGAAACAGGTCGGACGGCTTGCGCGGCACCGGATCGGCAGGCGCAGCCCCGGAGCCGAGCCGCGTGCTGTCGGCGCGCGCTGCCGCATCGACCAGGACGACCGGGCCGGCCTCGCGGGCCGAGGCTGCAAGCTCCTCATCGGCGATCAGCAGCCTGGCGCCGGAATCCTCGACGATGTAGCGCACCTCGTCGGCGGAGAGGCGGAAATTGATCGGCAGGAAGACGGCGCCGAGATGCCCGACCGCGATCGCCAGCTCGACGAAGGCGGCGCTGTTCTTCATCAGCACGGCAACGACATCGCCCGCCACGATGCCGCGCGCGGCAATCCAGCCGGCGCTCCGCGCGACCCGCCCGGCAAGCGCGCCATAGGAGATGCGGGCCTCGTCGAAGATGACGGCGGTACGGTCCGGCGTCCGGCTCGCGTGGTAGCGGACGAAGCTCGAGAGATTGATCATTCCACCCTCTTGGCAAAGCTCGCGAGGCCTCGCCATCTCCTTTTTCTGATTTATGACTCGTAATTCATTTTTCTCTTGACGTCACCCCGGCGGCTGCCGAATATCGCTGCAAGAAGCGCGTGCCGCACAGCGGCGCCGACAAGATGCCGCCTTCCGGATCAACCCGGAAAGGAAACGGCCAAAGGCCCCAGGGAGAAGCGTGATGACCAAGACACCGTCCTTGCCGATGAATCGGCGCGCCGTTCTGGCGCTGACGGCCGGAGCCGCCGGCGTGATGGCCGCGCCCTGGGTCGCCCGCGCCCAGGCCAAGGCTGTCAAGGTGGGCATGCCGACCATTTTGTCGGGGCGCGTCGCCCAGCTCGGCACATCCTCGCGCAATGCCGCGCAGATGGAGGTCGAGAAGGCCAATGCCGCCGGCGGGCTTGCCGGCCGGCCGATCGAGCTCGTGGTGCGCGACACCAAGGGGCAGCCGCAGGAGGCCGCCCGCGTCGCCCGCGAACTGGTCAATTCCGACGGCTGCGAGATCCTGATCGACGCGGAAGCCTCGACCGGCGCCTTCGCCGTCCATGAGGTGGCGCGCGATCTCGGCGTTCTCTGCATTCACAGCAATTCCGAAACCTCGTCCCTGACGGCCGATCCCAAGCTCAAACTGCCGAACGCCTTCCGTTGCGCGCGCCAGGGCATCCATGATTCCGTCGCGGGCGGAACCTATGCGGCCGAGATCGTCAATGCCAAGGGGCTGACGCGCTGGGCGACCTGCTCGCCGGACTACGCCTACGGCCGCGATACGACCGCCGAATTCGTGATGTATCTCAAGCGTTTCGCGCCCAAGGCCGAGGTCGTCGCGGAATCCTGGCCGAAGATCTTCCAGCCCGACTATACCGAGTCGATCACCAAGCTGCTGCAGGCCAAGCCGCAGGCGCTCTATTCCTGCCTCTGGGGCGGCGACCTGACCTCCTTCATCGACCAGGCCGGCATCTATGCGCTCTTCGCGCAGATGCAGTTCTTCGCGGTCAACATGGCCGATTACACCGCGCTGACCACGGTCAAGAACCTGCCGCCCGGCATCCATTCCGGCAATCGCTACATCAAGACCTTCCCGGCGACGCCCCAGAACGCCGCCTGGGGCGACGCTTATCGCGCGAAATATGGCGAGTACCCGACCAACTGGGCCTGGCAGAATGCCTTGGCGGTCAATTTCCTCGCCGCTGCCGCGAAGAAGGCGAATTCGGCCGACGGCAAGAAGCTGGCCGAGGTCCTGCGCGGCCTGACCATCGAGTCGCCCTTTGGCGCCGAGGGCAAGGTCACGATGCGGGCCGACGACCAGACGCTCGTCGATTACGCGGTCGGCTGGGGCACGACGATCGCCAAGGAGCCCTATGTTCCCGAGATGAAGAGCGTGCCCTGGCAGCGCATCCTCGAGCTCGAGGCCGAGTGGAAGAAGGACAAGGGCTTCGTCTGAAGCCCGTCCTGATCCGTCGGGGTCGTCCCGACGCCTGCGTCCCATCAGATCCGGCCGCGCCCTGGCGCGCGGCCCGGCCCATTTCCTCCCGGCGAGCGCGCGATGGACCTCAACGCCCTGACGGACTGCCTGTCCTCGTCATCCTGCCTCGTGACGCAGGCGACGAGCGGCTTCATTATCGGGATGCTGCTCTTCCTCGTCGCGGTCGGGCTGACGCTGATCTTCGGCGTGATGAAGATCGTGAACTTCAGCCATGGCGCCTTCTACATGATCGGCGCCTATCTCGCGATGACGGTGTTCCAGGCGACGCAGAGCTATGCGCTCGCACTGCTCGGTGCCGCGGTCGGGACCTGCCTGATCGGGATCGTCATCGAGCGCTTCTTCATGCAGCGCATCTATGGCGGCAACGTCCTGATGCAGCTGCTCGTCTGCTACGCGCTGGTGCTGATCCTCGACGATCTCGTGCGGATCGTCTGGGGGCCGGAATTCCGCGCCATGGGCATGCCGCCGGCCTTCCAGGTGCCGCCGCTCTTCATCATGGGCGGGGTCGTTCCGCCCTTCTATCTGTTCCTGATCGCCGCGGCGCTGCTGATGGCGGGGGTGCTCGGCCTGGCCATCGCGAAGACGAGGATCGGCAAGACGATCCGTGCGGCTGCTCACAACCCGGCGATGGTCTCCGTGCTGGGCATCAATACCGGCCTGCTCTTCACGGCCCTGTTTGCGCTCGGCTGCCTGCTCGCGGGTCTCGCCGGCGGGCTTGCTGCGCCGGTCCGTTCGCTGACGCCGGGCATGGGCTTCTCGATCCTGATCGAGTCCTTCATCGTCACCGTGATCGGCGGCATGGGCTCGATCATGGGCGCGCTGGTCGGCGCGATCCTGATCGGGCTGATCAGGGCCTTTGGCGCGCTCGGCTTTCCGCTCTTCACCGAGGCTCTGATGTATCTTTGCATGGCGCTCGTCCTCATCGTGAAGCCGACCGGCCTGTTCGGACGCGAGGCGGCCTGAGATGACCCGCCCAGCCCTTCGCGACGCCGCGCTCGCCCTTGCCGGTTTCCTCGTCCTGGCCATCCTGCCGCTCATCACCAGCAGCAGCGCGCTGATCGATTTCGTCATCCGCTGCGCCGCGCTCGGCCTGTTTGCGACCTCGCTCAACCTGCTCGTCGGCTATGGCGGCATGGTCTCCTTCGGCCATGGCTTGTTCTTCGGCATGGGCGCCTACAGCTTCGGCATCCTGATGCAGCGCACCGGCATGCCGATCCCGCTCGCCGTCCTGCTGACGCTCTGCATCTCGGCGCTGGTCGCGCTCGTCGTCGGCGCGATCTGCGTGCGGCTGAAGGAGATCTATTTCGCCTTCGTGACGCTGGCCTTCCAGATGCTGATCCACAGCATGATCATCGCCTGGGTGCCGGTCACCGGTGGCGACCAGGGCCTGCGCGGCGGCATCCCGCGCCCGGCCTTCCTCGGCATCAACCTCTCCGACCAGAAGCAGCTCTATCTGTTCAGCGCCGCGCTGCTGGTGCTCGGGCTCCTGGCGATGCGGCACATCGTGTCCTCGCCCTTCGGCTATGCGCTGCGCATGGTCCGCGACAACGCCACCCGCGCTGGCTTTCTCGGCATCAATGTCTATCGCACGAGGCTGACCGCCTTCGTTCTCGCCGGCGCCTTCGCCAGCCTCGGCGGCGTGATCATGAGTCTGTTCGTCTCGGGCGCCTATCCCGAGTTCGCCTTCTGGACGATGTCGGGCGAGGCCGTCTTCATCGTCATGCTCGGCGGCACGGCAAACTTCCTCGGGCCGCTGGTCGGAACCGGAATCCTGCTGCTGCTGAACGATTTCGTCACGCGCACGGCCGAGCATCACGGGCTCGTGCTCGGCTCGGTCATCCTGCTCTTCGCGCTCGGCCTGCGCAAAGGCCTGCTGGATTTCGTGATGGAATGGCTGGCGGCGCGGCGCACGCGCGGTGCCGCCACGCCTGCTCCCGTCGCAGTGAAGGGGACGTCGACATGACCGAGAAGACCATCGCCGTCGTCACCGGGGGCGCAAGTGGCATCGGCGCCGCCTGCTGCCGCGAACTGGCCAAGCGCGGCGCCCGGATCGTGATCCTAGACCGCGACCTGGCGCTGGCGGAAAGCGTCGCCGCCGAGCTCGGCGGCCACGCCGTCCAGGGCGATGTCGGCGACGAGGAGGGGCTGCGGCGCGTGGCGGCGCGGATCGAGGCCGAGATCGGCCCGGTCGGCATTCTTGTCAACAGCGCCGGCGTGCTGCAGCCGCCCCTGCGGCCGACCGAGCTGCCGATGGCGGTCTGGGACCATGTCATCCATATCGACCAGCGCGGGACCTATCTGGCCTGCGTCGTCTTCGGGGCGGCGATGCTGACGCGTCGCGCCGGCAGCATCGTCAACATCGCCTCGATCACCGGCTCGCGCTCGGTCCCGCTTCACGCCTATGCGCCGGCCAAGGCCGCCGTCATCGCGATCACGCGCGGGCTCGCCGCCGAATGGGGACCAGCCCAGGTCCGCGTCAACAGCGTCTCGCCGGGCTATACCCGCACGCCGGCATTGCAGGCCGCGATCGACAAGGGTGAGCGCGACATCACCAACCTCGTCGGCAGCGCAGCGCTCGGCCGCCTGGTCGAGCCTGACGAGGTCGCGCGCGTCGTCGCCTTCCTGGCCTCGCCCGACGCGTCCGCGATCACGGGCATCGACGTTCCCGTCGATTGCGGCTGGCTCGCGGGCACCTCCTGGCACAGCTATGGCGGCTTCCGCGATCCGGGGAACGGCAGCGATGCTTGAGATCCGCAATCTGGTGAAGGCCTTTGGCGGGGTGCGCGCGACCGACGACGTCACGCTGACCTTCGAGACCGCCTCGCTGACCGCGATCATCGGGCCGAACGGCGCGGGAAAGAGCACCTTCTTCAACCAGCTCTCGGGGGCGATCCGGCCCGATAGCGGCGAGATCCGGCTCGATGGCCAGAACCTCGTCGGATTGAGCATCGGTGAGATCGTCCGGCGCGGGGTCGGGCGGGCCTTCCAGGTCGCGAGCATCTTCCCGTCGCTGACGGTCGAGGAAACCCTGCTGGCCGCGGTCTCCGCGCATCACCGCCACGCGGGCCGCCTCGGCACGCGTTTCCCGCTCGCCTCGACGCGCGCCCATGCCGGCCATTGCGTCGCGATGGTCGGGCTTCACGACAAGCGCCACATCCTCTCGGCCAATCTCTCGCATGGCGACCAGAAGCTGCTCGATATCGCGCTTGCCCTGGTGCTCGAGCCGCGCGTGCTCCTGCTCGACGAGCCGACCGCCGGCATGGGCCCCGAGGAACGCTGGCGCGTCATCGACAAGGTCCATGAGCTCTGGGAACGGCAGAAGATGACCGTGGTCTTCATCGAGCACGACATGGACATCGTCTTCAAGATCGCCCCGTCGATCCGCGTCCTGAGCTATGGCCGGGTTCTGGCGGAAGGCACGCCGCAGCAGATCCGGACCAATCCGGCCGTGATCGAGGCCTATCTCGGCAGCGAGCATGAGGTGGCGGCATGAGCGGCGGTTCCGTCACCAGCCCTGCGGTCATCGCGCTGTCCGGCGTCGACGTCTTCTATGGGGCGAGCCAGATCCTGTTCGGTGTCGGCTTTTCCGTCGAGCAGGGCCAGACCATGGCGCTGCTCGGCCGCAACGGCGCCGGCAAGAGCACGACGATGAAGGCGATCGCCGGTCTTGCCCCGCCGCGGCGCGGCAGCGTGCGCCTGAACGGCGCCGAGACGACGCGCCAGAAACCGCATCGCATCGCCTGCGCCGGGCTCGGCTTCGTGCCCGAGGACAGGCAGGTCTTTCCGCAGCACAGCGTCGAGGACAACCTGCTGATCGCCGCGAAGAAGGGCCCCGATGGGCGGGACGAGTGGAACCTCGAACGCATCTACGAGGTGTTCCCGCTGCTCGTGCCCCTGCGCCAGCGCATGGCCGGGCGCCTCTCAGGCGGCGAGCAGCAGATGCTCGCGATCGCCCGCATGCTGATGGGCAACCCCTCGGTGCTGCTTCTGGACGAGCCCAGCGAAGGCCTCGCGCCCATCATCGTGCAGCGCATCGGCGAGCTGATCCGCACGCTGCGCCAGACCGGCGTCACGATCCTGATCGCCGAGCAGAACATGCATTTCTGCCTCGGCCTCGCGACGGACGCGACCGTGATCGACAAGGGCCAGATCGTCTTCAAGGGCTCGATCGCGGCCCTGAAGGCGAATGACGACATCCGCCAGCGTTATCTCGCGCTCTGATCGCCCAGGAGATTGCTCGTGCCGACGCTCACCCGCGAGATCGCCCGTTTTGTCGTGCAGCTGCGCACGGAGACCCTGCCGCCCGAGGTTGTGGCCAAGGCCCGGTCCTGCCTCGTCAATGCGCTCGGCATGGCGGTCAATGGCTTCGATACGCCCTATGCGCCGGTGGCGCGCAAGGCCGCCCTGGCGCTCGATGGCGAGATCGCCCACGGGGCGACCCTGCTCGGCGATGGCAGGCGCAGCACGATCGGCGCTGCCTGCCTCGCCAATGCAGCGCTGTTCCATGGCCGGGCCCAGGAGGATACCTGCGGGGCGGCGCATTTCGGCACGATCCTGATCCCGATGCTGCTGGCGATGATCGAGGCCAGGGCCTATCCGCTTGCAAGGCTGCTTCCGGCGCTGGTCGCGGGCTACGAGGCTGGCGGCTTGCTGGAGCAGGCCTTCGCCGGCCGCACGACGCCGGCCGGGTTCCGCTCCTCCGCGACCTATGGCACCGTTGCGGCTGCGGCTGCGGCCGGCACGCTGATGGAGCTTGACGAGGCGACGCTCGCGGCAGCGCTGGCCAATGCCGTCTCGTTCACCGGCGGCGTCCTGCAATCCTTTGCCGACGGCACCGACGAATGGCGCTACCAGGTCGGCATCGTCGCCCGCAACGGCCTGGCCGCCGCCGAGCTTGCCGCGGCCGGCTCGGTCTCCGCGCCGCATGCCGTGGAGGGCAGGGCGGGGCTCGCGCGCAGCTTTGCCGGGGTGGAGGCGCCGGCCGGTCTCGCCGCCAGCCTCGGCCGCGACTGGGCGATCCTGCGCGTCACCTTCAAGCCCTTTCCGGTTTGCGCTTTCAACCAGACGCCGGTGACCGGGGCGCTCGCCCTGCGCGAGGTGCTGGCTAGCAGGCCGCTCGCGGCGGTGCGCGTGCGGATGAACCCCTATGAGACCGGTTATGCCGGCATGGATGCGACCGGCCCGTTCAGCTCGATTTCAGGCACGCTGATGAGCATTCCGTTCTGCATTGCCACGACCCTGGTCCACGGCGCGCCGAGCACGCGGCAGATGACGACCTATGACGATGCCGCGGTGAATGCGCTGGTCGAGAGGATCGCGCTCGTCACCGATCCCGGCGTGCCGGTGCTCAGCGCAGTGCTCGAGGCCGACACGCTGGACGGCGAGACCCTGATCCATGAACAGCGGATGACGCCCGCCGACTATGCCTTCGATCGCGCGACCTTGCGTGAATTGCTCGGTCGCATCGGCAGCGAGCAGGGGCTGCCGCGATCTCTGTTCGAGCGGATCGAGGCCGTCGTCGATGCCCTGCCGCATGGCGCCATCGCGGAGGTCGTCGGGCTCTTCTCGGAGATCGAAGGCCGGCGCCGGGCGGCGTAGCCCGGCGTGATCCACTTGGCGTGACCCGCTTCGCATCAACGTCCTGGCATCGAAGCAGTTGCATTCTCAAAAAATGAATTATGACTCATAAATCATTTTATGTTAAATGCGACTCCTGGTGATTGAGAGCTTCATGACAGAACCATTGGACCCTTCCGTCGCGCCGGCCGGCCACAACGCCGCCCACGGGTTGCTCGCGCTCTATCGTTCGCTGGTGCTGATCCGCTGCAGCGAAGAGCGGCTGAGCGCGATGTTCGCCGATGGCGAGGTGCCGGGTTTCATCCATCTGAGCATCGGCCAGGAGGCGGTGTCGGTTGGCGTCATGGCGGCCCTGACGGCGCAGGATACGATCGCCTCGACCCATCGCGGCCACGGCCATGCCATCGCCAAGGGGCTTTCGCTCGACGGGTTCTTTGCGGAACTGCTGGCCCGGGATACCGGGCTCTGCCGCGGCCGCGGCGGCTCGATGCATGTCGCCGACATGTCGGTCGGCATGCTTGGCGCCAACGGCATTGTCGGGGCCGGGCTCTCGATCGCGCTCGGCAGCGCGCTCGCGCATCGGACGCAGAAGAACGGCGCGATCGCGGTTGCCTTCTTCGGTGACGGGGCGCTGGCCGAGGGCCTCGTGCATGAATGCCTGAACATGGCGGCGCTCTGGCGGCTGCCCATGCTCTTCGTCTGCGAGAACAATGGCTGGGGCGAATTCCTGCCGACCTCGAAGCAGCTCTCCTTTGCATTGAAGGATCTGGCCGCCGCCTACCGGATCCCGCATGTCCTGGTCGACGGCAACGATGTCGCTGCCGTTGCCGAGGCCGCCGCGCGGATCGTGCCCGAGGTCCGGGCGGACGGCCCGCGCATCCTCGAATGCATGACGACGCGCGTGCGTGGCCATTTCGAGGGCGATGCCCAGAAATACCGTGATGCCGCCGACCTCGCTGCGCTGAGCGAACGCGACCCGCTGCGGATCACCGCGACGCAGCTGGTTGAGGCCGGCATCGCCGAGGACGCCTTGGCCAGCATCACCGAAGAGGTCAAGGCGCGCATTCATGCCGCGGTCGAGGCGGCGCGCGCGGCACCTGGCCCCGGTTTCGAGGCTGCGCTCGCGGATGTCTACACAGCGGCGCCAGCCGGGATGGAGGCACACTGATGCCGGAGCTTCGTTATCTCAAGGCGATCAACCTCGCCTTGGCCGACGCGATGGCGGCCGACCCCACCGTCATCCTGATCGGCGAGGATGTCTCCGAGGCCGGCGGCGCCTTCGGGGCCAGCCGCGGCCTGCGCGAGCGCTTCGGTGCCGAACGCATCGTCGATACGCCGATCTCCGAGGCCGCGATCGCGGGTGCCGCCGTGGGAGCCGCGCTCAGCGGCCTCAGGCCGGTCGTCGAGATCATGTTCATGGATTTCACCACGCTGGTCATGGACGCGATGGTGAACCAGGCAGCCAAGGCGCGCTTCATGTTCGGCGGCCAGAGCTCCGTGCCGATGGTGCTGCGCACGCCGCATGGCGGCGGCCTTGGCGCCGGCCCCCAGCATTCGCAATGCCTGGAGGCCTGGTTTGCCCATGTGCCGGGGCTGAAGGTCGTTTGCCCCTCCGACCCGGCCAGCGCCTATGGCCTGCTGCGCGCGGCGATCGCCGATCCCGACCCGGTCGTCTTCGTCGAGAACAAGGCGCTCTACGCCATGAAGGCCGACGTGCCGGCCGAGCTGCCGGTCATCCCGCTCGGCCAGGCGGCGACGCTGCGCGAGGGCAGGGATGTCAGCATCATTGCCTATGGCGCCGCCGTCCACACGGCCCTGGCCGCTGCCTCCCAGCTCGCGGGGGAGGGCGTCGAGGCCGAAATCCTGGACCTGCGCAGCATCCAGCCCTGGGACGAGCAGGCCGTCCTGCGCTCGCTCGCCAAAACCCATCGCCTCGTCGTGGTGCACGAGGCCGTCGAGGCCTTTGGCGTCGGCGCCGAGATCGTCGCCCGGATGGCCGATATCGGTTTCGACGAACTCGACGGGCCGATCGTACGGGTCGGCGCACCCTTCATGCCGGTGCCGTTCTCCAAGGGGTTGGAGACGGCCTACCTGCCTTCCGCCGAGCGGGTGGTGCAAGCCGTGCGCCGCACACTCGCCTGAGATCGAGAGGAACACCCGTGTCCGACAGCATTCTCTATGAGCGCCGTGACGCCACCGCCCTGATCACGATCAATCGGCCAGCGACGCTGAATGCGCTCGACATGGCGACGCTTGCGGCGCTCGACGAGGCCGTGGGCCGCGCCGGGGCCGATCCGCTGGTCAAGGTCGTCGTCCTGACCGGAGCCGGCGAGCGCGCCTTCGTCGCCGGCGGCGATATCGCCGATCTCGATAGCCGCCAGGGCCTGCCGCATTATCTCGAGCTCGGCGAGCGGCTGCACAGCGTCTTCCGCCGCATCGAGACGCTGGACAAGCCGACGATCGCCGCGGTGAACGGCTGGGCGCTGGGCGGCGGCACCGAATTGCTGCTCTGCCTCGATATTCGCCTTGCCGCGAGCTCGGCCAAGTTCGGCCTGCCCGAGATCAATCTGGGCCTGTTCCCCGGCGCAGGCGGCTCTCAGCGGCTGATCCGCCAGATCCCGCTGTGCCGGGCGAAGGAGCTGATGTTCACCGGCGGCCGCATCGATGCGGCCGAGGCGGAGCGGCTCGGCTTGATCAACCGCGTAGTGCCCGATGCCGAACTGCTCGACCAGGCGCTGGCGCTTGCGGCCAGCATCGCGACCAAATCCCCGCTCGTCCTGAAACTCCTGAAGCGCACGCTCAATGACGGTGCGGATATGCCGCTGCCCTCGGCGCTGCGCCATGAGCAGGCGATGATCGGCCTCGTGCTCGATTCCGCCGACGCACATGAAGGCTGCCAGGCCTTCCTGCAGAAGCGCCAAGCCAGCTTCCGGGGCGTGTGACCATGTCGAGCGCCGCCCCCATCGTGATGCCCAAGCTCGGCCTGACCATGACCGAGGGCCTGCTCGCGTCCTGGCGCGTCGGTCCGGGCGACAGGGTTGCGGCCGGCGACATCCTGTTCATCGTCGAGACCGAGAAGATCGCGACCGAGATCGAGGCCCAGCAGGCCGGCAGCATCGGCGAAATCCTGATCCCGGAAGGCGAGACGGTCCCTGTCGGCGCCGTGCTCGCAACCTGGGCCGGCGCGGCCCCGGCTGCCGGGGTGCAGAAGGCCGCAGCTCCGGAGATGACCGCGGCCAAGCCGGCACCGGAACCGGTGTCCGTGCCGGCGCCAGTTGCGGGGGATCGCGTGATCGCGACGCCGCTGGCGCGGCGCATCGCCCGCCGGCATGGCCTGGACCTGGCCTTGGTCGCAGGCTCCGGCCCGCGCGGCAGGATCAAGCAGGCCGATGTCCAGGCGGCTCTGGCAGCGACCATCGCACCGACCGAGGCGAACGCCCGACCGACTCCGGCCGTGCGAGCGACGTCCGACCGGCGACGCCCCGCCAGCACCATGGAAAGGATCGTCGCGCGCCGGCTGACCCTGTCCAAGCAGACGATCCCGCATTTCTACGTTCATGCCGAGGCCGATATCTCGCGGCTGCTGGACCTGCGCGAGGAATTGAACGGCAGCGGCGGGCAGACCCGCCTGAGCATCACGCATTTCATCATGGCGGCGGTGGGCCGGGCCCTGGTCGAGATGCCGGCCTGCAACCTGCTCTGGGCCGAGGACGAGATCATCGAGCTCGCCAGTCCGGATGTCGGGCTCGCGGTCGACAGCGAACGGGGCCTGCTCGTGCCGGTGCTTCGTGAGGCCGGCCACCTAAGCCTGGATGCGGTCGCTGACGGGTGCGGCGATCTCGTTGCCCGCGCCCGCTCCGGACGCCTCGCGAGCGCCGAGCTCGAAGGCGGCGCCATCTCTGTCTCCAATGTCGGCATGTTCGGCGCCTCGCATCTCGTGCCGATCATCAATCCCGGCCAGTCGGCCATTCTCGGCGTCGCGGCGCAGAAGCCGGTCTTCCGGCCGGATGCGAATGGCCTGCCGAGCCTGCGGCGCGAAATCGGTCTGGTTCTCTCCTGCGACCACCGCGTGCTCGACGGCGTGCGGGCGGCGCGCTTCCTCGATCACATCGTCAACACCCTTGAAAACCCGTTGCGGCTGCTGCGCCAGCGCGCGGCGGAGCGGAGGCCAGCATGAATTTCGACCGCAGCGACGAGCAACAGATGCTGGCGGAAACCGCGCGGCGGGTCGGCGAAAAGTTCGGCCTGGACTACTGGCGCGAGCTCGACGCGAAGAAGGAATTTCCCAGCGCCGTCTGGCGCGAGATCTGCGCGGCCGGGCTCTGCGGCATCGCGATCCCGGAGGAATATGGTGGCGCCGGGCTCGGCATGGCCGAAGTCGCGATCGCGGTCGAGAACCTTTGCGCGGCGGCCGGCGGGTCGACGCTGAGCCAGATGTTCATGTGCAATCCGGTCTTTGGCGGGGTGACCATCAGCCGCTTCGGCACCGAGGCGATGAAGCGCGAGCTCTTGCCGGCGCTGGTGGCGGGCGACGCGCTGTTCGCGATGGCGCTGACCGAGCCGGATGCCGGTACGAATTCGCTCGCGCTCAAGACATTCGCCCGCACTGACGGCAATGGCTGGCGCCTCAACGGCCAGAAGATCTGGATCACCGCGGTGCCCCAGGCCACGAAGATGCTGGTCGTCGCGCGCACCCGCAAGCTCGAGGAGGTCAGCCGCAAGACCGACGGCATCAGTCTCTTCCTCATCGATGTCGACAGGGCGGGGCTGACCCATCAGGCGATCGAGAAGGTCGGCACCAACACCTTGCCCTCCAGCGCCGTGTTCTTCGAGGATGTGCGCGTCGAGGGGCATGAGCTCGTCGGCACGCTCGATGGCGGCTTTCGCGAATTGCTCGACGTGCTGAACACCGAGCGCATCGTCACCACGGCCGGGCTGGTCGGCACGGCCGAACTCGCGATCCGGCTTGCAGCCGACTATGCCCGCGAACGCAAGATCTTCAACGGCGCGGCGATCGGCTCCTATCAGGGCATCCAGTTCCCACTCGCCGAGGCGCATATCCAGCTGGAATGCGCCAGGCTGATGAACCAGAAGGCGGCGGCGCTCTACGACCAGGGCAAGCCCTATGGCAGCGAGGCCAATATGGCGAAATGGCTTGCCGGCCACGCCGCGGGGCTGGCGACGGACCGCGCCATCCAGACCCTCGGCGGCATGGGTTATGCGAAGGAATACCATGTCGAGCGGCTCTGGCGCGACGCGCGCCTGTTCCGCGTCGCTCCGGTCTCGGAGGAGATGATCCTCAACTATGTCGCCCAGCATGACCTGGGGCTGCCGCGCTCCTACTAGGGCATCGGCCCGAAAAGTGGATTGCGGTTCTCGGGAAAGCCGATGCCATCACAAAGGGTTAGATCATCGGACCGGATACGATTTCCCTGTCTGATGATCTAGGTGTGAGCTCTCAATAGGTTGTCCATCCGGTCCCGAGCGAGGAAGCTGAGGTTGCGAAGCTTCAGTCTCCATCGAAGGAGGACCGGATGAACATCCAYAAGAATGCCCGTCTGACGCAGTTGGGTCGAGAGCGGATCGTGCGCATGGCGGCGGCAGGCACGGCCTCTGGCGTGATCGCCAAGGCGGCCSGCGTCAGCCTCAAGACCGTCCATAAATGGATCGCCCGCTTCGCCGCCGAGGGCATGGCCGGGCTGGCGGACCGCTCGTCGCGTCCGCACCGGCTGCATCGCCCGACGCCGGCAGGCCAGGTCGAGCAGATCATCGCACTGCGGCGCCAGCGGCTGAGCGGCCACTCAGAGCGCAGAGCCGAAGAGCTGCCGCGCTGGCTCCATCACTACAACTGGCATCGCCCCCACGGCGGAATCCAGGCCAAGACACCCATCAGCAGACTCGCTCGCGACGAGGACAACCTGTTGACGCTCCACATCTAGGGGCGCTGAGCACCGATGCGATGCGGGCTGTCCGGCCAGCACCGGCAGCCGGGGAGCCACGCCCGAACAGGATTTGAGGAGATGCGAACGCCGCCGGCAGGCCCCCCGTCGGGTTCATTCGTTCTGACGATGCCGTTGCCGCAGCGGCAACGCAGAATGCGGCAGAACTCGGTCAACAATGGGGGCAATGTTGGAAGCGATCGGGCGCCGACGTTCAGAAGGTTCGCCTTCTCATGCCGTGCGGTCCATTCCAGGTGATGGGAGGCCGCAGGACGCAACGACCGTCCGAAACAGCATCTTGGACGATGTGGCCTGGGCAGGGGCATCGGCGCGCGCCCTCGACAGGGACGGCCCCACCAGCCATCCCTTCGCAGAGATGAGCGACGATTTTTCGGACGCACCGGCGTTCGAACATCTGGAACGGGTTGTCCAGAAGCACGCAGACAAGATCGCGCTCAGTGACGGCACGACATCGCTGACCTTTCTACGGTTGTTGCACGCGGTTCAGATCCTCGCCGCCGTCATCGCCGATGCGGTCCCGCCCGGAGAGACGGTCGGACTGCTTCTCGGCAACGCCCTCTGGTACCCGGTGGCCATGCTGGCTGCCATGCGCGCCGGCAGGCCCGCGGTGCCGCTCAATCCGCGGGACCCGGTGCCGCGCCTGGCGGCCATTGCGGCGGATGCGCGCCTAAAGGCCATCGTGAGGGTCGGCCCTGGCGAACCGCAGGACTGGCCGGATGCGGTGCCGCTGCAATGGATCGACCCGGCAAAATGTCTCGCGGAGGCGCCGCCTGGCAGGGTCCCGCTGTCGCAATCCGAGATCTCCGTCGATGCGCCGGCCATCGTTCTCTACACATCGGGCAGCACCGGAACGCCAAAGGGCGTGGTCAACAGCCAACGCGCGCTCCTCCAGCGTGTTCAGCAATATGTAAACGCCGGCCATATCGGCCCCGATGATGTCTTCATGCCGCTGACCGGGCCTGCGACCATCGCGGGATGCCGGGAAATGATGACGCCGATGCTCTGCGGCGCGACATTGTATCTGCTGGATGTCGAGAGCGCCGGCATTCGCGCCGTTCGCGAGCATTTCCAGACCTGGCAGGTGACGGTCGCCTATCTCGTGCCTGCCTTGTTGCGCGTCTTGATGAATGGCGCCCAGCCCGACACGTTTGCCTCGCTCCGCGTGGTGCGGGTCGGCGGCGAAAGGGTGCTCTGGGCCGATATCGATCGCCTCCGCGCGGCGGTGCCGGAGACCTGCTTCATCCAGATCAGCTATTTGTCGACCGAGAGTACGGGAACACAGTGGTTCCTGCCGAGGGACTATCCGGAACAGGGTGCAACGGTTCCGGTCGGTTTCGTCCTGCCCGGCGTTGATTATGCCGTGGTCGACGAGAACGGAGATCCGGTCGCTCCAGGGCAGGAGGGCGAGCTGCTGCTCCGCAGCAGCTACGTCGCCCTTGGATACTGGGAACGCGGCAGAAATCTCCCGCTTCAGGCGGGCCTGCCCGATCCGCAGCTTCGGCTCTTCGCAACGGGCGATCTCGTCACAGTGGACGAAACCGGCTTGATGCGGGTCGTTGGACGCAAAGGGCGCCAGATCAAGATCAATGGACGGCGCGTCGAGCCGGCCGAACTCGAACTTGTCCTGCGGCGCGCGCCCGGCATCCGCGATGCCGTCGCGGTCGTGACGGACGGAAACGAACTGGTGGCCTTTGTCGTTCCCGCCGAACAGGCGGGCACGGACCTGATTCCAGAATTGCGCGCGCTGATCAGGCGGTCGCTGCCGGCCGCCGTCCATCCGACGCGGCTGCATAGTCTTGCCGAATTGCCACGGCTTCGGGGCGGGAAGATCGACAGTATCCGGCTGCGGGAGCTGGATGGCGGGCTGCGCCCGCCCAAGGACAACGATGACGCTCCGGAATCCCGACAAATGGGAAACCCTCATGCTGTCGAGGCGGTGGTCGGGACCCTTTGGGAACGGATACTCCAGGGCAAGGGAGCGGCAGGCAGCCGCTGGGATGAAGCGGGTGGCGATTCCCTGAAGTTGCTGCAATTCGTCATGGAACTCGAGGAGGCGCTTGGGCGGGAACTCGATCTGGACCTGTTCACCATCGACATGAGTTTTGCCGATATCGTCAGGGCAGCGTCCGGCGACGAGGCGACGAGACATCCGCCTGCCCCCTCCGACACGCGGCCCGTCCTGTTCATCGTGCCGGGATCGATCGGCTACGGCCCTAGCCTTGCGGCCTTCGGGCTGGAGATGGGCAAGGTCGCCCGGGTTGTCGCCGTGCGCTACGAGAACCTGAAGGACCTGCTGGCCGGACAGGGAACGATACCCCGGATGGTCGATGCCGTTGTCGACCAGATCAACCATGCCCAGCCCGAGGGCAATGTGAAGCTCATCGGCTATTCCCTGGGCGGCGGCGTCGCCTTCGAGGTTGCTTCCACGCTCGTCGCGGCGGGCCGGTCGGTCACCTTCCTGGGAATCCTCGACACCAATATCGGCGCCGGGCATCACAGCTACGCTGAGACCCTGGCCCGCACGGCGCAGCGCATCCGGGCGCACCGGGTGACCATCGATCGCATGATGTTGCGGGCCGTCGCCAAGATCTTTGCCCGTTTCGGCGCAGAGGCCCAGCTCGCCAGCGGCATCGAGCGCTTGAAATGGGAGATCCTCGCCCGGCCACGTTTCATTCTGCGCCTCGAGCTCGAGGAGGTGCTGCGCATGCGCGCCTTCGACCACTGGCTCCGCCAGCCGAAAACCGCGCTGCCGATAGCCGCCACCCTGTTTCGATGCCGACGGCCCGGCGTTCCGTTAGATCTGGGCTGGGGCGAGCTCTTCACCGATCTGAACGTGGTCCCGATCGTCGGCGGGCATCTCGATATGCTGATTGAACCGCACCTCGGCCATAACCGCCCCTTGATCGAGCACGCCTTCCTGGCGAGCGGCGGATAGGGCAACCTCCGGTGGACGTTTCCCTCGGCAGCGGCGACGCTCTCAAGGTATCGGCGCAGGCGAGGCATCCCGGCCTCAGGTGGCGCTGGCCGCTCGCACCAGCGGGGTTGTCGATTGGCGTGCCGAATGGGCCCAAAGAGCATTGGCGGGAAACGGGGGCACGCAGCTTGTCGGGCGGCAGCATGTTCATATGCCTGAGCCGTTCGTATCGCTCCCGGGAGACGGAATCCGAGATCTCCGGGCGGTCGGCATCCATCAGGTGGTGGACGACGAGGTTGTCCGGCGGGCGACGATGCGACCCAGCACCATCGCGGCCGTGCCGGAGATGGCGCCGGTCTCGGCCAGATTGGTGCCGTAGAGCATGAGGCGCAGCCTGATGCCGGGCGCAACCACATAGCTGTTCGCTGCGATGGTCACGAGCCGCTACGCCTGTGCCGGATCGAAATCCTGTACCATGCCGGGATTGCCGACCTCGCGGACCGCTGCGCGCCCGTGCTCGACGCCCTGCGGGTTGCCTGACTGAAGCGACCGGGCATTCGAACGAAAGGATCAAACCATGTCACTCAAGGATGTTCTTCCTGGCAAGCTCGGCTTCGGCGCCGCCCCGCTTGGAAACATGTTCCGCGACATTCCCGAGCAGGAGGCGCTCGCAACGGTCGAGGCTGCCTGGAAGGACGGCATCCGCTATTTCGATAACGCTCCCTTCTACGGCGCCGGCCTCGCCGAAATCCGCATGGGCGAGGCGCTCAATGGCCGCCCGCGCGACGAATACGTCATCAGCACCAAGGTCGGCCGCGTCATCCTCGACGAGATCGAGGATGTCAGTGCGCGAGATCTCGGCGAGAAGGGCGAGGTCTTCAAGCACGGCCGCCCCAACAGGATCGTGAACGACTATTCCGAGGCTGCAACATTGCGGTCCATCGAAGACAGCCTGAAGCGACTGAAGACCGATCGCATCGAGATCGCCTGGGTCCATGATGTCGCCCAGGATTTCTACGGCGACGAATGGCTCGGCGTGTTCGAGGCGTCGCGCAAGGGCGCCTTCAGGGCCCTCGACCGGCTGCGCGACGAAGGCGTGATCAAGGGCTGGGGCCTCGGTGTCAACCGGGTGGAGCCGATCGAGCTGCTGCTCGGGCTCGACGGTCCGCGCCCAGACGGCTTCCTGCTGGCGGGGCGCTACACGCTGCTCGACCATGCGCGCGCCCTCCAGCGCGTGATGCCGCTGGTCACCGAGCGCGGGCTCGGCATCGTCGTCGGCGGCCCCTACAGCTCTGGTGCCCTGGTCGGCGGCCCGAACTTCGAATACGCACCGATGACGACGGAGATCCGCGCCAAGGTCGCGCGCATCAAGGCCATCGCCGACCGCCACGGCGTCAGCATGAAGGCGGCCGGCCTGCAGTTTTCGCTCGCCAATCCCGCGGTCGCTGCGGTGATCCCCGGCGCCAGCCAGCCGAGCCGCATCGCCGAAGACCGGGCTGCGCTGCAGGAGGTGGTGCCTGCCGCGTTCTGGCGGGAGCTGCGGGAGGCCGGGCTGGTCCATCCCGACGCGCCATTGCCCGGCGCGTAGCATGTCGGGCGCGTAGTAGCCGGCGGATCGCTCGTCATGTGCCTCGCGCTTGAGAAACGCAGGTCGGGCAGCCGACGCCTGCCGTCCCGTCGATGACACGTCTATTCCGTGACCTTGATATCGAGTTCGCGGATCAGCCGGCCGAACCGTTCGATGTCCCCGTTGACCAGGCGCGCCATCTCCTGGGGCGAGCCGGGAGCGGAGTCGAGCCCGCTGGCCGCGAGCCTCGACGCGATTTCTGGAGCCATGATCGCGCGCGCGGCCGCCGCATTCAGGCGCGCGACGATCGGCGCTGGAGTCCCGGCGGGGGCAACGAGGCCGAAGAAATTCGGGATCAGGGGATCGTCGGAGAGGCCGAGTTCCGTCATCGTCGGCACCTCGAGCATGTCGCGCAGCCGGCGCTCGTTCCCGACGGCGAGCGCCTTCAGCTTTCCGTCCTGCATCAGGGAGAGCGCGGCCGGCGGCGTGGAGATGGTCAGCGCGACTTCGCCCGTCGCCACCGCCGTGACGGCCGGCGGCGCACCGCGATAGGGCACATGCACCATCTTGACGCCGAGCCTGCGCGCCAGCGCCTCGATGTTGAGATGGGCCATGCTGCCCTTGCCGAAACTGGCATAGGGCAGCTCGCGCTGCTTCGCGAGGGCGACGAACTCAGCGAAGCTGCCGACGCCGAGCCCGGGATTGACGACCAGCACATAGGGGCCCGTCGCGACCACACCGACATAGGCGAAGTCCCGTTTCCCATCGAGCGCCTGCTGCGGCATCAGGATCGGGTTGATGCCAAAGACCTCGCGCGGCGCCATCAGCAGCGTGTAGCCGTCAGGCTCCGCCCGCGCGACTGCCGCTGCCCCGACCATGCCGTTGGCGCCGGCCCGGTTCTCGACGACGACCGGCTGGCCGAATTCGAGGCGCAGTTTCTCGGCGACGAGCCGCGCGGCAAGATCGACCGCGCCTCCGGCCGGGTAGGGCACGATCAGCAGGATCTGCCTGGTGGGATAGCCGGCTTGGCTCTGGGCGAGCGCCGGCAGGGCGAGGGAGCCCGCACCGAGGAGAGCCAGAGCGGCGCGGCGAGACATCGGCTCGGACATGGTGACCTCCCATCCAGTTGTTCGGTGTCGTCGGGGTCGATGATCAGAACGGACCTGTCGCTTCGACATGCCGGGTCCATTGCTCCCAGGCGCGGTCCATGGCGAAGGGCGTCAGGTTGAATTCGGCGGCAGAGAGCGCTTCGGCGGTCGTCAGTCGGCGAACCGCGCCGAGCTGGGCGGCCTTCAACTGCACCTCGGCATTGCGAGCGCCGTAGATCGCCCGAAAGGTCACCTCCCGGAGCGAGCGGCCCGCGACGGTGGCGCCATGGCCGCGCATCAGCACGGTCCAGTTCGACCCGAGGGCCCGCGCCAGCGAATCTCCCTGCGCCTGCGTCGAGACGATCAGGTTCGTGTCGCCGAACTCATCCTGGCTGTCCCAGAGCGGCACGGTCGCGCCCATGGTCGCGCCCAGATGGAAGACGGGAACGAGTTCGGCATCGCTCGTGCAAAACGGCATCATCGCCGGCGCATGGTGGTGACAGATGGCCTGCACATCCGGGCGTGCGCGGTAGATCGCGCCATGGATGCTGCGTTCGGCGAAGATGCGGGCCTGCGTCACCGAGACGAGGGCATCCTCGCGGTCGAAGACCAGCACATCCCCGGGGGTGACCAGCTCGGCCGCGCGGGTTCTCGGCATCAGGTAATGATCGCTGCGATCGGGGTGGCGCGCCGAGACATGTCCAAAACTGTCGACGATGCCTTCGCGGGCGAGAATGCGGCTCGCGAGAACGATCTCGGCAACCACCGCATCGAGCTCCCGGGTGCCCTCTGGGTGCGGAGCCTCACTGGCTCCGGCAGGCGCGTTCGACAGCATGGGACGCCCTCGATTGAAATGCGCGGATCTGCGCCGTCGCGGCAGGGTCACTCATTCTTACGGCCGAAATCCAATGCGAAGCGCTTAGGTCAGCGCTAAGCGTTTTGCTGTGGCTCGGCGGCCGGTAGCGGGTGCCCCAACCCGATCACCGCCGCCGAGAGCGTCGTCATCGCCGCAGCAACGGCGTCGCGGATGATCGGGAGCGCGGCAAGCTGCCCGGCCTTGCGCGAGCCTGCGAGGTAGAGCGTGCGCCTGAGCACCGGTGCGACGATCGGGCGGGCCGACAAGGTCCCGGCCGCGACCTCCGCGAGCACGGTGCCATAGGGCAGGATGCCGGCCGCAGGCCCGCGCGCGACCAGCGTCTTGATGCCGGAAATCGAACGGACCTCGTGTTCGAGCCGGAGGACGAGCCCATGTTCGGTGGCGGTCTTCTCGACGAGGGAGCGCACGCCATCGCGCGGCTCCGGCAGGATGAGAGGATGGGCGAGAGCCTCGGTGAAGCTGATGGGGGCCGTGTCCCGCTCTCCCGTCGCGGTGACGAGGACGAGGTCTTCCTGGTAGAGGGCGCGCCTCCAGCAGCCGGGTGCGTCCGGAACCTCATAGGCCAGGATCAGGTCGAGTTCGGCCCGATGCAGGCTGTCGACCAGGAGATGGCTCATCTCCTCGGTCAGGCTGACGGCGAGGTGAGGCGCGCGCTCCGAGATCCGCAGCAGCAGCTCCGCGCCAATGATCTGCATCAGGCTCGGCGTCAGGCCGAAGCGCACGGCCTCGCGCGCATCCTCACGCAGTTCACGGCGCGTCAGCGCGACGAGATCGAGAATCTCGACGGCGCGCCGGAACAGCTTTTCGCCGGCGGCCGTCGGAGAGACGCCGCGCGAATGGCGCGTCAGCAGCGTGACGCCAAGGCCTTCCTCGAGCTGCTTGATCTGCATGCCGAGCGCCGGTTGCGCGATCCGCAGTTCATCGGCCGCGCGCGTCATATTGGCGGCCTCAACCACACGGACGAAATAGGTGAGTTGGCGGAGGTTCAACGCCCGCTCCGGGATCGTCTGCTTCGGACGGCGAACCCTGCCACGAAGGCGCTCGCTCTGACGAGTCTGCCGCGCTCGCGCGGCGGCCTGGGCGGACCGCAGGAATCTGATCGAGATCAAGGCGAGGAGGGCCTGCCTGCGGCATCAACGCGGCATGAGCTTGCTCGCCTTCATGGCGGTCTGTGCCTCGCTTCTGGCGACGCCGGGACCGACCAATACGCTTCTCGCGACTTCCGGCGCGGAGATCGGCTGGCGCCGGTCCGCCGCCCTGCTTGCAGCCGAGCTTCTCGGCTATCTCCTGGCCATCGCCATCCTGCGCCAGGCCCTGGGACCGTTCATCGCATCCCTGCCGATCGCCGCAACGGCGCTCCAGGCTGTCGTGGCGCTCTATCTGGTCTACCTGGCAACGGCGCTCTGGCAGCGCAGCAGCCTGCCTCTCGCACAGGGCCATTCGATCACTTTCGCGCGGGTGTTCCTGACGACGCTGCTCAATCCAAAGGGGCTCATCTTCGCCTTCACCCTTCTGCCCCCGGCAGGGTTCTCGACGCTGCTGCCCTGGCTTGCCGTATTGTCGGCGGAGATCGTCGCGTTCGGCTTCGGCTGGGTGCTGCTCGGCAGCACGTTGCAGCGCAGTCTGCAGGACCCGGCCAGGGCCAGGCTCGGCTACCGCGCCAGCGCGGCCGTGCTCGGGTTGCTGGCAAGCATGATGGCCGCGCGGACTCTGGTTTCGCTCTGACGGGGGCCCGTCCGCTCTCGGATCGTGCCCGACCCTCAAGCGTTCGCGATCCAGCCGCGCCAGGTGAAGGCTGCGTAGAACAGGCTGACATTGGCAAAACCACTGGCCCGCAGGATCGCCTCGTCCTGCTCGGGGCTGAAGCTTTGCAGGCTGGCTGAGACCGCCGCGCGGGCGCGCTGCACCTGCTCGGGATCGGCGCCGGACGCGATCGGGTAGGCGGCGTAGCGATCGAGCCAGGTTTCGCGTTCGTCGGCGCCCTGGGGAAAGCTCGCATGTGCAGCGACGAAGGGCGCGCCGGGGCGAAGCCGGGCGTGGATCTCGCGCACCGTCCGTTCGCGCTCGGGCGCGGCGAGGAAATGCAGCGTCAACAGGCAGGTCGCCGCGTCAAAGGGGCCGGCCGGCGCATCGTCGATATAGCCTTCGACCAGCGTGACCCTATCCATCAGCGGCCCCAGCGTGCGTTCGGCGAGGCGCAGCATCGCGGCTGCCGGATCGACCCCGACGAAGCTCCAGCCGGGATGCGCCTCTGCAAGCGCGCGGATCTCGCTGCCGCCGCCCGCCCCGAGCACCAGCACCTTCGCGTCGTCGGGGGCGCTTTCTGCCAGCAGCAGGCCGGTCATCCGGTGCAGCGCGTCGAGACCGGGCACGAAACGCCGCGGCCCCTCCGCATAGCGCGAGACGGCTTCGGGATCGGAAAAATTCCTGAGGAAGGGCTCTTCGCGAGCCGCGCGTTCAGTCGACACAGGTGGATACTTCGGGCTGGAGCCGCGCGCGTTGCGCCAGGCGTTGCCGGAAATCCGCGCTCAAGGCTGCCAGCGTCACGGTCTCGAGCGAGGCCAGCAACAGCGCCTGCGCCTCGCGCAAGCTGCCATCAAGCGCCGCATTGACCGCCTGCTCGACGGCGCAGGCCGGCGCCTCGCTGCGGTTGCCGATGGCGAAGAGGGCGGGCGAGCCGATGCCCTCATAAATGTCGCGCAAGGTGATCTCGGCGAGGTCGCGGGCGATGGTCCAACCGCCCCCATGACCTTTCTCGGAGCGGACATAGCCCTGGTCGCGCAAGCCCGACATGATCCGCCGGATCACCACGGGATTGGTCCGCATCATCCGCGCCAGCGCTTCCGAGGTCACGGGGCTGTTCTGGTCCGCCATGTGCAGCAGCACGTGCAGCACCCCGGACAAACGACTGTCGCGATTCATGTAACTTCATATGTTGCGTGATTGAGGCGGCGTCAAGAGCCTCCGCGTGGACAGGGCAGGGGCGCCGTCCTGACGGCTATGCCGTCGCCGGGGATAGAGCGGCGACCGACCGCTGCGGGGAAACGAGAAGCTCAGAGGCGTCAACTGCGGCATCGTGGCCGGCTATGGCGCTGGCCCGGCGCAGCAGAAGGTCGTAAGGCAGTCGGGCCGCTCGCTCCTGGCCTGCTTGGTCAGACCTGCGGCATCCAAGGTCGAGCTCCCCGCGTGAGCTCCCGACGGAAGACGGCTCCGCAGTGATGCGGGGCCGTTTTCGTTTGGGGGCGCGCGCTGACCTGCCTGTCAGGCTTCTCGCACCTGCCGATAGCCCGCCGCCTTCGCCAATGTGATGAACTTGCGATCGAACGTCGCGAAACCCTCGCAATGGGCCGACTTGCAGAGATGCAGGGCATCGGCGAAGTCCATGCCGCGCTCAGTCAGATCCAAGGCAGCAGCGACCACCGCGCCGTCTTCGACCGTCACTGTGGGGAGGCCGGCAGAGGCTCTCAAGGCCCGGGTTATATCGGCCGCATCATACTCATAGGCGCTGCGCAACACCCATTCGACCTCGAGCATCACGGTTTGCGCGACGAAAATCGGCTGTCCATCGATCAGAATGCGCGCGCGCTCTGATTGCTGGGGATGGTCGCCCGTCAGGTAGCGAACGATCAGATTGGTATCAATCGCGAGCATGCCGGCGCTTTGCCTCAGCCAGAACACTCGCCGCCATCTCTTCCAGCGTCTTCGCCCTGCCGACAGGCGGGAGAACGCCAAAGACGTCGTGAGGCTGCGTCTCCGCAAAGACAGGGGCCGGCTTCAGCAGCACGCCATCGGGTGTCTCTTCGACGATGAGGCGCGTTCCGGCCCCCCATTCGCGCCGCTGGCGAATCGAGCTGGGCAGAATGACCTGGCCCTTTGTGGAGACCGTCGTGGTCAATTTCGGCGCGCTTGCCATGCTGTCCAATGCCGTGGGTAAGACGATGGTAAGATAATGCCGCGTGGGCTGGCCTTCAAGCGGGACCGGGCCTCGGCGGGATCCGGCATCCCCAAGCTGCGCCCGCCGCGCCAGCGCGACGCAGCGTCTCTGGATCTGCGCCGGACACGATCAGGCATCGCAATGGCCGGCGGGGCTATAATGGGCAACCCCCCTTTGCGTGCCTCAGCCGCGCCGTGCCGCCTCGATAGCGGCGACATCGATCTTCTTCATCGTCATCATCGCGGTAAAGGCGCGCTTCGCTTCCTCGCCGCCGGCCGCCATGGCCTCGGTCAACACGCGCGGCGTGATCTGCCAGGAGATGCCCCATTTGTCCCGGCACCAACCGCAGGCGCTTTCCTGCCCGCCATTGCCGACGATCGCGTTCCAGTAGCGGTCGGTCTCCTGCTGATCGTCGGTGGCGATCTGGAACGAGAAGGCTTCGTTATGCTTGAAGGCGGGCCCGCCATTCAAGCCGAGGCAGGGGATGCCGGCGACGGTGAAGTCGACCGTCAGCACGTCGCCCGCCTTGCCGGAGGGGAAATCGGTCGGGGCGCGGTGGACGGCCCCCACCGCGCTGTCCGGAAAGGTCTCGGCATAGAAGCGAGCGGCCGCTTCCGCGTCCTTGTCGTACCAGAGGCAGATCGTGTTCTTGGAGATCGTCACGGCTTGTCCTTTCGCTGTTTGCGGCCAATTCCGGCCTGGTTTCCACGCAGACGAAGGCGGTTCACGGTTTGTCAAAAGTCTCCCACGACCTTGGAATGCGCTGGGCCCATCGGGGTTCCGCCGGCAAGGCAGGAAAGACTATGGCGGCATCAGAGCCGCCGGAGGCCCTCAGCCCGGCAGCGCATTCTTGTAGATCTTGCCGTCCTTCATGATCACGACGAAAGACCGGTGCGGATCAGCGACGAGATTGATGTTCTCGAGTGGATTGCCGTCGACAAGCAGCAGATCGGCCAGGGCGTTGGGCGCAACCACGCCGAGTTTTCCCGGATAGGGATTGCGCAGGCCCGACAATTCGAGCAGCCGCGCATTTGTGCTGGTCGCCATGGCAAGCGTTTCGGCGGGGGTGAACCAGCGCGTCCATTTGGCGAGAAGTTCGCCATGCCGCCTCGCAAGCTGCGGCGAAAACAGGATGTCGGTCCCGAAGGCGAGCTTGAGCTTGTATTTCTTCGCCAGCTCGAAGGTCTTCTCCGTGCCGGCAAACACGGTATAGGCCTTGGCCCGCTCGCCCGAGCCCGGCGGAAAGGCCTCCGCCATCTCGTCCGGGAAGGCCTGCGTGCTCAGCCAGATGTCCTTTTCCGCGATCAGCCGCGCCGACGCCTCGTCCATCAGGTGACCGTGCTCGATGCATTTCACCCCGACGGAGATGGCGCGGGTGATCGCCGCCGGCGTGTAGGCGTGGACGGTGACATAGGTCCCCCAGTTCTCGGCGGCCTCCACGGCGGCGCGCAGCTCGTCTGCGGTGAAGGTCGAGACATCGAGCGGACTGAACGGCGAGGCGACGCCGCCGCCGGCCGTCAGCTTGATCTGGGAGGCGCCCTGCATCAGCTGCTCGCGGACGCGCATGCGCACCTCGTCGGGGCTGTCGGCGACCATGCTGCCGCCGACCTGCTCCATCCGCGACAGCGAGCCCTGTGCTCGCGGTAGGTCGGTCAGCTGGCGGAAATCCCCATGCCCGCTGGTCACCGTGATGACTGCACCTGAGGGATAGATGCGGGGCCCTGGCAGCACGCCGCCATCGATGGCCTGCTTGAGGCCGAAGGACGGGCCGCCCATGTCGCGGACCGTGGTGAAGCCGCGCATCAGGGTCTCAGTCGCCTCGGCGCCGGCCGTCAGATAATTGAAGCCGAGATTGCCGAAGAGCGATTGCGACGGCGTCGAGCGCACCAGCATCGCGTGCCAGTGCATGTCGGTCAGCCCCGGCATCAGCGTTCGCCCGCCGCCCGCGATGACCACGGTGCCGGGCTCCGCAGTGGTTGGGGCCGTCGCGATGCGCTCGATCAGATTGCCGCGGACGAGCACATGCGACGGTGCCGAGAGCCCGCTGCCCGTCCCGTCGAAGATGCGGACGTCCTGGAACAGTGTCGTGCCGGTGCCTGTCGGGGTGCCGACCTGCGCGCGCAGCGGCGATGCCAGCGCGGATGCCAGAGCCGGAAGTGAGGCGACGAAACGCCGTCGGGTCAAAAGTGCCACGCTGCAACCTCCCGAAGCCAGATGGGGGAACGCCATGCCCACAGGCCTAAAGGCGTATCCCAGGAGAGCCCGGATGCAAACTGCCAGCCCAGATCGCCGTGCGTCCGTTCGGACAGGAGCGGCGATCTCGCTCTTTGTTCGAGCATCGGATTCTTCCGAAAACCGGATTCCACCTTTCGGTCCGATGCTCTAGCGCGTTCCCGTCATGACGCTCCGGTCATCCGCCAGAGTGCAGGCTGCCCGCAGCGGCAGGGCAGGGGCGCGAGGATATGCGCGTGACGGCCTCAGCCGCGCTCATCCTGCGGTCCGCCTCCTGCGATCGGGCTTGCCGCCAAACTGATCTGCCCGCCAATCGACAATGCCGGCGGCCCCGCTCAAAATCCGGCGATGATCTTCTTCGAGTCGATCCTGGCCATCATGCTGGGGGCGGTGCTGCTCTCGGCGGGCGCGCGGCGCATCGGCGTGCCTTATCCGGTCGTGCTCGCGGTCGCCGGGACGGCGCTGGCGCTGGTTCCGAACGCACCGGAATTCGCGCTCGATCCCGAACTGGTGCTCGCCCTGTTCGTCGCGCCGATCCTGCTCGACGCCGCCTTCGATACCTCGCCGCGCGACCTGCGCCGGAACTGGCTCTCCGTCGGCAGTCTCGTCGTCGTTGCCGTCGGGGTGACGACGGTCGCGGTCGCGGCGGTCGCCCGGTGGCTGGTGCCGGATCTGCCCTGGGCCGCCGCCGTGGCGCTCGGCGCGATCGTCGCGCCGCCCGATGCTGTCGCGGCGACCGCCGTTCTGCGCCGCCTGCGCCCGCCGCATCGGCTCCTCGTCATCCTGGAAGGCGAAAGCCTGCTGAACGACGCGACCGCGCTGCTGATCTATCGCGTTGCCGTCGGGGCCGTGCTCGTCGGGGGCTTCTCGCCAGCCTCGGCGCTGCCGACCTTCGGCCTCGTCGTCATCGGCAGTATCGGGCTCGGCGCGTTTCTCGGCTGGTCGCTGGTCCGCTTCCTCGGCGCGTTCAAGGACCCGCCGAGCGCCATCATCCTGCAGTTCATCACGACATTCGGGGTCTGGATCCTGGCGGAGCGGCTGCATCTGTCGGGCATCATCACCATCGTCGTCTATGCCATGGTGATTGCGCGCACCGCGCCCGCCCGCACCAGCGCGCGCCTTCGCATCCCGTCTTATGCGGTCTGGGAGACGACCGTCTTCGTGCTCCAGACCCTGGCTTTCGTGCTGATCGGCCTGCAATTGCGGCCTATCCTCGCCAATCTCAGCCCGCGTGAGATCGGCGCCTTTCCCGTCATTGCGCTGGCCGTCCTGGCAACCGTCATCATCGTGCGCCTGAGCTGGGTCATGACCTATCAGGCGATCGCGAAACTGACGCGCCGGGCCACGGAGGGCGCGAAGGACGAGACGCGCCCGGCGTCAACGGCTGGCAGCGATGGCCTGATCATCGCATGGTGCGGCATGCGCGGCATCGTCACGCTTGCGGCCGCCTATGCCCTGCCGGGCGGTTTTCCGCACCGCGACCTGATCCTGCTCTGCGCCTTCACAGTTGTGGTCGGGACGTTGTTGATCCAGGGGCTGACCCTGCCGCTGCTGCTGCGCCGGCTGTCGCCGCGGGACGACCGCCCGGTCGAGCGCGAGTTTCGCATGGCGCGAAAGCTCGCCCTCAAGGCGGCCATTGCAACGATCCGCGATGCGCCGTCGGAGGCCGCGCTGGCGGTGCGCCGCGAATATGACGACATGCTCGCGCAGACGCGCGACAGCGACGAGTTCGATACCACGCAGAACCAACTCCGGCGCGATGCACTCGCCGCGGCGCGCGACAAGGCGCTGGCCCTGCGGCGCGACGGCACGATCGGCGACGATGCCTTCCATCGGCTCGAGGAAGAGCTCGACTGGCTGGAACTGGGCGCAGCAGCAAGGACGGTCGAATGAGCGCGGAACTCGATGTCGTCGTGGTCGGCGCCGGCGCGGCCGGGATCGCGGCAGCGCGACGGCTTGGCGAAGCCGGTCTGTCGCTCGCCGTCATCGAGGCCGGCGACAGGGTCGGCGGCCGCGCCTGGACCATCCGGCACGAGGGTTTGCCGATCGATCTCGGCTGTGGCTGGCTGCACTCAGCCGAGCGCAATCCCTGGACCGCGCTGGCGCCGGATCTCGGCTTCACCATCGACAGGACGCTGCCGCCCTGGGGGCGCCAGTTCAGGAATATCGGCTTCCCCGCCGCCGATCAGATGGCGGCCCGCGCCGCCTTCGCCGGCTTCGAGCAGCGCCTGCGCCAGGCCCCGGCCGAGACTGACCGGGCCTCCGATCTGCTGGAGGAGGGCGGCACCTGGAATCCCTATCTCGAGGCCGTCAGCAGCTATATCAACGGAACCGACCTCGAGACGCTCTCGATCCGCGACTATCTCGCCTTCGCCGATGCGGATACGGGCGTGAACTGGCGCGTCATCGAGGGCTATGGCGCGCTCATCGCCAGGGCGGCATCCGGGCTGCCGATCTCGCTCGGCATGCCCGTCTCGGCAATCGAGGCTGACCAATCCCAACTCGCCATCGTCACGGGCTCGGGCACGATCAGGGCAGGGGCTGCGATCATCACGGTCTCGACCGATGTCCTGGCTTCAGGCGCAATCCGCTTGCCGGCGGCGCTTGCCGACCACATCGAGGCGGCGTCCCGCCTGCCGCTCGGCCTCGCCGATAAGGTCTCCTTCGCGATCGACCGCCCGGACGATCTGGAGCCGGACACGCAGGTGCTGGGAAACCCGCATGAAGCGAAGACCGGCAGCTACCATTTGCGCCCGTTCGGCCGACCCTTGATCGAGGGCTTCATCTGCGGCGCCGCGGCGCGCGAACTCGAATCGGGCGAGGACATGGTCGCCTTCGCCAAGGACGAGCTCGCCGGCCTTTTCGGCGCCGGCATCCGCCGCCGGCTGAAACCGGTCGCCCAGACGCGTTGGGCGAAATCGCTCTTCATCAGGGGCTCCTACAGCCACGCGCTCCCCGGCTGCGTCGAGGCGCGCGCCATTCTGGCAAGCCCATGGGACGAGCGCATCTTCTTCGCGGGCGAGGCCTGTTCAACGCAGGATTTCTCGACTGCGCACGGGGCCTATCAGACGGGGCTCGATGCGGCGGAGGGCGTTTTGGGCGGCCGTCAATTCGCGCGCAACGGTGGCCATCTGCGGCGCGATGGGTAAATCGCTGCCACACACAAGGAAGGCGCTGACCGTTGGCCAGGACGTTCGCGTCCTGATGGGCCGCCAACCGATATAGCCCGTGCAGGCACCCAACGTCAGCTTTTGGCCGACCCTCCCATGCCCGGTTGCGGCGCCTACCGAACCTCATTGATGTAAGCATGCGCGCGCGTACTGGCGCGATGCCGGCCGAGAATGGTCGGCAGGCCCGCCTGATCGTAGGCGACCTCGTCAATGGCGAGCACTGCTTCCGGCCCGGCGAGATCGAGGAGGGCGATGTCCTCATCATTGGCAAGTTCAGCGGTAATCTGCTCGCGAACTGCTGAGATGCGAATGCCGTAATGCTCCAGCAGATGAAGGTAGAGTAGCGGCGGCAGAGCTGCCGGCTCGCGGGGTAGGCCTGGGACTCTTTCTTCTGCGAGCAGCAACTTGTCATGCATGACGGGGCGGCCGTCCGCATGCCGAATGCGGTGGATCGCGACCACACCGCCAGCTCTGATCTGTAGGCGCTGGGCTTGCTCGGGCGTAGCCTGCCGCGTCTCGACCGTCAGGAACTGGCTTGTCGACCGCACCAGGCTGCCGTCAGCCCGGTGGAGACGGAAATACTGGAAGAAGAAGCGCAGCGAATGATGCGGCGCGCGGCCGGTGACGACCGTGCCGGTCTTGCGCCGACGTGACAGCAAACCCTCGGCAACGAGGTCGCTCATCGCCCGGCGCACCGTGCCCACAGCGATGCCAAACCCTTGCGCCAATGCGGTTTCGTTGGGCAGCACCATGCCGGGTTGCCATTCCCCGACGAGGATCGCCTCCGACATATGCCGCTTCACCCGCTCATAGAGCGGTGCGGAATCGAGGGAGACGAGGTTCGGCAGCGTGGACGCCACGTCGCCGCCGCTGATCAATCCCGCGGCAGGCGCGGTCGCTTTTTTGGCATTGACAGGAGGCATGAGGCTGAGTCCTATTTCTATATAGTTTATATGAAAGCTGCTTGAGCGCCAATGGCCATGCACTCCGCTACCTCAGCCATCTCCATGGCAGATCGCGTCCGCGCCGCCCAGCCACCGCGCCGGGGCAGGGCGGTCCGATGAGCCGTGACGGGCAGGAGGCGCGCGAGGCTGTGCGCGAGACGGCGGGGCTGGAGCGCGCCGGCGCCTGGATTGCTGAGGCGGTCGAGGCGGCGATCGCCGATCTCGGAGCGATGATCGCGGTCGATACCTCATTGCCGCCGGGGCAGGGCTATGGCGACTTCGCGACGCTGATAGAGGCGCTGACGCGCCCGCTCGGCTTGGAGACCGAGCGCGTCGATGTGCCGGACGAGCTCTGGCGTGTCCCGAACGGCCCGGCCGCTGGCACCAGGACGAATCTGATTGCGACCGCCAAGACCGGAAAGCCGGTCTGCGGGCTCTATTTCCATGTCGACACGGTCCCGGCCGCACCGGGCTGGACGACCGATCCGCTCTCGATGGCCCGCGATGGCGAACGCCTGATCGGCCTCGGCGCTGCCGACATGAAGGGCTGCATCGCAGCCGTGCTGCTGGCGCTGCGGGCGGCCAAGGCCCGCAACATCGCACTCGCCTATGATCCGATGCTGCTGTTCTGCACCGACGAGGAGGGCGGCCTCTATCCCGGCATCCGCTATCTCGCAGAGCAGGGCCGGCTCGACGGCCCTGTCGGCGCCGAGCTGGGCAGGCTCCACGCTCCCATCATCAATTTCAACGGCAGCGCCGAGGCGCGCATCTGGGCCGGCTGCTTCGGGCTCTTCAACCTGCTGGTGCGGGTCCGCGGGCAGGCGGTCCATGCCGGCGAAGGCAACCGGCGCGGCAGCGGCCTCAACGCGATCGAGGGTTCGCTGCCGCTGCTGAACGCGCTGGCTGGTCTCAAGGCGGAGGTGGCGACCCGCCTGTCCGCGCTGCCGCCACCGCCGGGAAAACCGGCACTGGCCGCGCAGCTCAACATCGCGACCATTGGCGGCGGCACGGCCGGCGGGCAGGTGCCGGCCCTGCTCGAACTCACGCTGAACCGCCGCTACATGCCGGAGGAAGCTTTTGAGGACGCGCTGGCCGAGATCGAGGAGACGGTGCGCCGCGCCGTCGCTTCCGTCCCCGGCCTGACCGTCGAGACGGCGCTGATCGGACATCTCGCTCCGACCAGCGATCCGGTCGGGCCGCACTGGCCGCGCTGGCAGGCCGCCGTCGGCGCGGGCTTCGGCTATACGCCGGAGGATTTCCGCCGCTGGGGCGCGGCGAGCTGCTCTGATTTCGGCTGGGTCCAGCGCGCAACCGGCCGGTCGGAAGTGCTGCTCGGCGGGCTCGGCCGCCCCGACCGCAATATCCACGCGCCGGGCGAGTACACGACGGTCTCCGACATCATCGCGCTGGCGCGCGCCGTGCTCGCCTATCTCGCCGCCGAGTTCAGGCCCGAGCTCAACCCCGACCTTGCCTGACCCCTCTCATATCCCGAAGCTGAAGGAGCGTTCCATGCCGAGCATCCACCGTCGTGATTTCCTCGCCGCCTCCGCCGCCTTCGGCGGGCTTAGCCTGACCGGTCTGCCGGCCTTCGCCCAGAATGCGCCCCGGCGCGGCGGCACCTTGCGCGTCAGCGTCGATCAGGCCGTCTCCAAGCTCAACCCGCTCGTCACCCGGGTGAACCCGGAATATCTCGTTGCCGAACTGCTCTATTCCGGCCTGACGCGCCTGAATCCTGACATGAGCGCCGAGCCCGATCTCGCTGAATCCTGGACGAATTCCGCCGATTTGACCGAATGGAGCTTCGCGCTCCGCAAGGGCCTGACCTTCCATGACGGCTCGGCTTGCACGGCCTCCGATGTGGTCGCGACCTTCGAGGCCATTCTCGACGCCAAGACTGCCTCGCCAGCACGCCAGAATGTCGGGCCGATCGCCAAGGTCGCGGCCAAGGACGACGCGACCGTCGTCTTCACCCTGTCGGCGCCCTTCGCCGATCTGCCGGTGACGCTAGCCTATACCAACGCCAAGATCGTGCCGGCTGCTGTCATCAAGGGCGGGCTGGAGAAGCTTGACCGCCAGGCGATCGGCACCGGCCCGTTCAAGCTCGTCTCCTTCGAGCCGGAGCGGCAGATCGTGGTCGCCCGCAACGAGGCCTATTACGACAAGGCACGGCCCTATCTCGACAAGGTCGAGGTCGTGGTCTTCCCCGATGTCAGTGCCGAAGCCTCGGCGCTGATCGCCGGCGATACCGATCTGATCAGCACCACGCCGCCGACCGAGTTCGGCCGGCTGCAGAAGGCCTCGGGCGTCAAGGCGCTGCGCGTGCCGTCGGGCCAGTTCTGCAACGTCAATTTCGGCTGCGACCAAAAACCCTTCAACGATGTGCGCGTGCGCCAGGCGCTGGCGCTCACCGTCGATCGCGCCGCGATGGTCGATTTCGTCACCGAGGGCTTTGGCTCGCCCGGCAACGATACCCCGCTCAGCCCGGCCTATCGCTTCTTCGCCGAGCTGCCGGCGAAGAAGGCCGACATCGCCAAGGCCAAGGCGCTGCTGGCGGAGGCCGGCTATCCCAAGGGGCTGGAAGCGACGCTGATCGCCTCGGATCGTCCGGGCCAACGTACGCAGCTGGCCGTGGCCCTGCGCGAGATGGCCAAGCCCGCCGGTTTCGACATCAAGGTCGAGACTATGCCGCACGCGACCTATCTCGACCAGGTCTGGAAGAAGGGCTCGTTCTATGTCGGCTTCTACAACATGCAGGCGACGGCCGACGCCATCTTCTCGCTGCTCTACACCTCGAACGCTGCCTGGAACGAGACGCGCTGGAACAATACCGCCTTCGACAAGCTGATCTTCGAGGCGCGCGCCACGGTCGACGAGACCAAGCGCCGCGCGCTCTACGCGCAGGCGCAGAAGCTGATGTATGACGAGGTGCCCTCGATCATTCCCGCTTTCTTCGACCTGCTCGGCGGACAGCGCGATTGGGTACAGGGCTACCAGCTGCATCCGCGCGGCGCCGTCTTCCGGCTCGATTTCGTCTCGCTCGGCGCCAACGCGCCGAAGCGCGGCTGAGCCCGTTCCAAAGCGAGAGACGGCTTCACCGATCAGATTGATTCAATCTGATCGGATCCGGCTCCAAGCGAAAAGCGAGGCATAAGCGCGTGTCGCCCGCCTATATCCTCAAACGGATCCTGCTGATCGGCTACACGCTGCTGGTCGTGTCGCTGATCGTCTTCGCGATCACCCAGATCCTGCCGGCGGATGCTGCGGTCATGATGCTGGGTGAGAACGCGACGCCGGATGCGCTGGCGGCGCTGCGCGTCAAGATGGGGCTGAACGACCCGATCTGGCTGCAGTACCTGCACTGGCTCGCAGGCGTCCTGCACGGCGATTTCGGCCTCTCGATGCGCACCGGCCAGCCGGTTGCGCCCGCAATGCTCGAGGCGCTCGGCCGCTCGCTGCTGCTGGCGCTGTTCTCGATCGTGCTGATGCTGGTGCTGGCGATCCCGCTCGGCATTATCGCGGCGGTGCGACGCGGCCGGGCCGCCGATCTGGGGGTGAGCTTTCTCTCCTATGTCGGTGTTTCGCTTCCGGAATTCGTCACCGCCACGCTCGTCGTGCTGGTGCTGGCGGATTGGCTGCAATGGCTGCCGGCGACGGGCTATGTGCCGCTGACCGAGGATCCGCTGCGCGGCCTCAGGCATCTCGTCCTGCCGGTGCTGACCGTCTCGCTGATCCTGATCGCCCATGTCTCGCGCATGGTGCGCTCCGAACTGGTCGATGTGCTGCATTCCGACTATATCCGCGCAGCGCGCCTCAAGGGCCTGTCGAAGCGGCAAGTGCTGTTCAAGCACGCGCTGCGCAATGCGCTGCTGCCGACCATCACCATCGTCGCGCTCGATGTCGGCTATCTGCTCGGCGGCGTCATCGTCGTCGAGGAGATTTTTGCGCTGCCGGGCATCGGGCGCCAGCTCATCGTCGCGATCCAGGCGCGCGACCTGCCGTCCATCCAGGCCGGCGCGCTGATCCTGGCGACGACCTACGCCGTCGCCAATTTCCTCGCCGACATCGCCTATGCCTGGCTCGACCGGAGGATCCAGTATGATTGAGATCCTCAAGCGGATGCTGCGTTCGCCGCAAGGTGCGCTCGGCCTGATCATCGTCGGCCTGATCCTGCTCGCCGTCATCGTCGGGCCGTGGTTTGCGCCCTACGACCCCGAGAAGATGGCGCCGCTGATGCGCTACAAGCCGCCGAGCGCGCAGTTCTGGCTCGGAACCGACCAGTATGGCCGCGATATCCTGAGCCGCCTGCTGCATGGGGCACGCGCCACGGTCGTCATGGCGGTGATCGCAACTGCGCTCGGCACGCTGGTCGGCGCCGTGGTCGGCACGGTCTCGGCCTTTCTCGGCGGGCGCAGCGACGAGGCGATCATGCGCACTGTCGATGCCATCATGTCGATCCCGAGCCTGTTGCTGGCGCTGCTGATCGTCAACCTGCTCGGCAAGAGCAGCATGAACGCACTTCTCGCCATCGCGCTCGCCTTCGCGCCCGGCATGGCGCGGGTGACACGCTCGGTCGCGCTCGCCGTGCGCAAGCAGGACTATGTCAACGCCGCCATCGCGCGCGGCGAGAGCGCCGCCTATATCGTCGGGCGCGAGATGCTGCCGAATGTGGTCGCCCCGATCGTCGTCGAGATGACGATCCGCGTCGCCTTCGCGGTGATGCTGTTTGCGACGCTCTCCTTCCTTGGGCTCGGCGCCCAGCCACCGGCCTCGGAATGGGGGCTGATGGTCGCGGAGGCCCGCCGCTTTATGCATCTGAGCCCCTGGATGATCCTGTGGCCGAGCCTTGCCGTCGCGCTGGTCGCGATCGGTTTCAACCTGCTCGGCGATGGCTTGCGCGACGCGCTGAACCCGAGGAGCTGAGGTGATGGCGACCCCGATCCTCGACATTGCCGGCTACGGCCTCGACTACGCGACGCCTGCGGGCTTTACCCGCGCGCTCGACGACGTGACGCTCTCCATCGCCCGGGGCGAGGTGCTCGGCCTCGTCGGCGAATCCGGTTCGGGCAAGACCTCGCTCGCCTGGGCGATCATGCGCCACCTGCCGAAGAGCGCGCGCGAGGCCGGTGCCATCCGGCTGACCGGGCAGGATCTGCTGAAGGTCTCGGAAGACGAGATCGAGGCGATCCGCGGCAAGCGCATCGGCATGGTCTTCCAGGATCCGAGCACCTCGCTTAACCCGACGCTCTCGCTTGGTACGCAACTGGCCGAGGTGCTGGTGCGCCATCGCGGCCTGACGCCCAGGCAGGCCTGGGCCGAGGGCGAGGAGCGTCTCGCCCATGTCGGCCTGAAGGTGCCCGGCCAGATGATGCGACGCTATCCGCACGAGGCCTCGGGTGGCGAGAAGCAGCGCGTCGTCATCGCGACCGCCTTCGCCTGCCAGCCGGAATGCATCATCTTCGACGAACCGACGACGGCGCTCGACGTGATCACGGCCCGCCAGATCCTCGACCTGTTCAAGGAACTGCAGGCTGAGACCGGCGTCGCCTCGCTCTATATCTCGCATGATCTCGCGCTCGTCTCGCAGATCGCGACCAAGGTCGCGGTGATCCATCGCGGCAAGATCGTCGAGCAGGGCGCGGTCGGCGAAGTCTTCGCCCGCCCGCGCGACGCCTATACGCAAAAGCTGCTCGCCGCCGTGCCCCGGCCCGACCACCGCCTCGTCGAGACGGCGAAGCTTGCCGCCGGCACGCCGCTGGTCGAGGTCGAGAAGGTCAGCGTCCATTACGGCCGCAAACCCTTTCTCGGCCGGCTGCTCGGGCGCGCCAACACTCAGTTCACCGGCAATCGCGAGGTCAGCCTCTCGGTGATGCCGGGCGAGATCCTCGGCATCGTCGGCGAGTCCGGTTCGGGCAAGTCGACGCTCGCCAGGGCGATGACCGGCCTCAACCGCTTCGAGGGCGAGATCCGCTTCGCCGGGCGCCGGATCGCGGGGCTCCACGACATGGACCGCGCCTATCGCCGCGACGTCCAGATCATCTTCCAGCATCCGGATTCCTCGCTCAATCCGCGCCAGCGCATTCGCGAGATCCTGTCGCGGCCGCTCGAACTCTATGGCGAGCCGGGCGCGCGCAAGGATGCGGCTGCTATCGGCGAACTGCTGGAGCAGGTCAGGCTGCCGGCCGCTTTCGCGGACCGTTATCCGCATCAGCTTTCCGGCGGCGAGAAGCAGCGCGTCGCGATCGCGCGCGCCTTCGCCTCGAAGCCAAAACTCGTGATCTGCGACGAGATCACCTCGGCGCTCGATGTCTCCGTGCAGGCCTCGGTGGTCGAGCTCCTGGTCGACCTGCAGAAGCGCTTCGGCACGGCCTATCTCTTCATCACCCACGATCTCAACCTGGTGCGGCAGATCGCTCACCGGGTCGCGGTGATGTATCGCGGCGACCTCGTCGACCTCGTCGATGTCACCGCGCTGACCGACGGAACCCTCCACCCCTATACCCGCTCCCTGCTCGACGCCGTGCCGGCTCCGGCCGCGGCGGCAGCCTGACATTCGAGGCCCTGACGATGAATCCCCGCGACCTGATCCATTCCCTCGATGAGAAGGCCTGCCTCGCGCTCCTCTCAGACTGGGCGAGGCACAAGAGCTATTCCGAGACCGACGGCGAGCGGGCGCTCGTCCATCATGTCGTCGACCAGATGAAGGCGATGGGCATCGAGGCGGAGGCGCAGGCCTTCGATGAGGGCCGCCGCGCCAATGCCATCGGGCGCTGGAAGGGGACAGGCGGCGGCAAGAGCCTGATGTTCAACGGCCATCTCGACACCAACCCGGCAACCGAGGGCTGGACGGTCGATCCCTGGGGCGGGCTCGTCGACGACGAGTTCATCTACGGCATCGGCGTATCCAACATGAAGGCGGGCGACGCGGCCTCCTATTGCGCGGTGAAGACGCTGCTCGATGCGGGCGTGAAGCTGAAGGGCGACGTCGTCCTGACTTATGTCGTCGGCGAGCTTCAGGGCGGGGTCGGCACCGTCGCTGCGATCCGCAGCGGCATCCGCGCCGACTATTTCGTCAACAGCGAGCCGACCGACGTGCAGGCCGTGACCATGCACGCCTGCGCCTTCTCCTTCGTCATCGAACTCGTCGGCAACACGCGCCATCTCTCGAAGCGCGAGCAGGCGGTCGACGCGATCATGGCGGCCTGCGACTTGATCCCGCGGCTGAACGGCATGACCTTCTCCGGCGCTCTGACCGCCGAGCATGAATCGATCAACCGCGTCCATGTCGGCGTCGTCCATGGCGCGCTCGGCAAGGAACTGCACGAGTGGCGCGCGCCGCAGGTCGCCGACTATTGCAAGCTCAAGGGTTCCGGCCGCTATGCGCCCGGCCAGACGCAAGAAGGCGCGCTCGCCGACATGCAGCGCGAACTCGCCGCGCTGGAGGCCCGCTTCCCCGGCCTGAAGACCACGATCCGCATCGAGAAGAAGGAAGGCCACCAGTCGATGCCGGCCTTCGAGGTCGCCAGGGACGCGCGCATCGTCAAGACGGTCAATGCGGCCTATGAGGCGGTGCGCGGCGAAAAGCAGCCGACCGGCGCGATCAAGCCGCCGGGCTTCTTCGGCACCGATGCCGGCCATCTCTATGCCGAAGCCGATATGGAAGGCATCGTCTGCGGGCCCGGCGGTCGCTACAACACCATGCCCGACGAGCGCGTCGAGATCCGCGACTTCCTCGACATGGTCCGCATCTACATGCTGACCATCCTGGATATCTGCGAGGTGGCGTGAGCCCGCTCTTCTCGCGCGAGGAATTTGCGGGGCGGGTGGCGCGTGCCCGCGCCGCGATGGCGGAAGTCGGCGCGGAGCTTCTGCTGGTCGACCATGCCGAATGCCTGGCATGGCTGACAGGCTTCACGGTCTCGGAGACAATGTATCGCGCGGCTTTCCTGCCGCTCGAGGGCGAGCCGTGGTTCGTCCTGCGGGAGCTCGACGCCGAGCCCTGCCGCGCCGCCTGTTGGTTTGCCGATATCGTCGGGTTTCCCGATACGGCTGAGCCCCACGCCGTGATGGCCGATGAAATCCGTCGACGGGGCCTCGGCAACGCGCGGATCGGCGCCGATCATCTCTCCTATGGCTTTACGGCCGCGACGCGCGACCGGTTCGCGGCGCTTCTGCCGCAGGCTCGCTTTGTCGACCTGCCGCAGGCGAGCGACCTGCTCCGGGCCGTGAAGTCGCCGGCCGAGATCAACCAGATCGGCCAGGCCGCCAGCATCGCCGACAAGGCGATGAGGTCAATCGCGGAAAGGGCGCAGCCCGGGCTTTCGCCAAGGGCAGCCTCAGCCGTCGCCGCTGCCTGCTTTCTCGAGAACGGCGCCGATACAGGCGAAACCGGCCCGATCCTGCCCGGCATTGGCGACCACGAATTCCTGCACGGCGTGATGACGGCGCAGCCGCTCGGCGAGAGCGACATCCTCCATGTCGAACTGATCCCGAAACTGCGCAATTACGGCGCCCGACTGATGCGTCCGGTGCTTATCGGCGGGGACGAGCGTGGACTTTCACTGCTCGCCGAGCGTCTGGTCGCGCTCCAGGACGAGCAGTTCGCAGCCATGCGTCCGGGCGTCCTGGCCTGCGAGATCGATGCCGTGCTGCGTGAAGCCGTGCTTCGTGAGGGTTTGCGTCCTGCCTACGATAACGTCACCGGCTACACGCTCGGCCTCTACGCCCGCACCCCGCGGCCCAGCGACTTCTCTCGCGTGTTCCTGCCGAACGCGCGCTGGAGACTCCAAGAGGGCATGGTCTTTCACATGTATGTGACGGCCGGCGGCCTGGGATTCAGCGAAACCATCGTAGTCGAAACCGATGGCTGCAGGAGAATGAGCTCGCTGCCCCGCAAGCTGCTCTCAAGCACCGTGCATTGAAGCTTCGTCCTTCACCGGTTTCGGTCTGGATCCGGATTGCGATTTGGTAAGGCGCCCTTGGCTCCAATGTTGCGGCGAATGTCCGCTCAGCAACAGGCGCCGAATGTTGGAACTTGACGCAATACGGACGGGTGTGGCTGCAAAGTCGAACGCCTGCGAACGGAGAGGGCAAGGCGGCTCGTCCCCGCGCCGCGTGGGCGATCTCTGGCGTGGGCGAGGCGTGCGGTTCCGTAGGCTAGAGATCAAGGCCGGGCGTTCGGTCCGGCGCAGGCGCCGCTGAGGGGCGCGTGGTCGGCGCCGCCCTCTGATCCCCCCTCAGCCGGCCGAACCTGCGGTGACCGAGCGCCACCAGCCCGGTGCACAACGCCCGCGCGGCAAGCCACGTCATCTCGCAAAATACATTTGTGTCATAAAACATTCATTTGTATGATCCACTGCAAAAGCACTGCCCCGCATCTGGCGGCGGCAGGCCGCTTCCTCCGGGAGAGCGCCCTTTGGGAGGGGACAATGCAACGGGTCGTGCAGATTTCTGACACCCATCTCAGCCCGGGCAAGCCGCATTTTGCCTGCAACTGGGAGCCGCTGAGAGCCTGGCTGGCGGGGCAGGGGCCGGACCTCGTCATTCATACCGGGGATGTCACGGTCGATGGCGCCGATGTCGAGGACGACATGCGCCATTGCCGCGAATTGCTGGACGGGCTCGGCCTGCCGGTGCTGAGCATTCCCGGCAATCATGATGTCGGCGAGGCCTGGCACCCGCATCAGCCGGTCAATGCAGAGCGTATCGCGCGCTGGCGCAGCCATCTCGGCGCGGATTTCTGGAGCCGCGATATCGAGGGCTTCAGGCTGATCGGCCTGAATTCCATGCTGTTCGGCAACGACGAGGCGGATGAGGAGCGCCAGCTCGCCTGGCTCGAGCGCGAGATCGCGGGGGCTGATGGGCGCCGTCTCGGCTGGTTCCTGCACCGGCCGCTCTTCGTCGAGACGCCGGACGAGGGCGACAAGGGCTATTGGAGCGTGCCGCCGCGACCCCGGGCCCATCTGCTCGATCTCGTGCGCCGCCATGACGTCGCCTTCGTTGCCAGCGGCCATCTGCACCGGGCCCATGATTTCATGGTCGACGGCACGCGCTATATCTGGGGCCCGTCCTCGGGCTTCGTCGTCGGCCCCGAACTGCAGCCCGGCATGGCCGGCTCAAGCACCCTCGGCGCTGTCGCCTACAGTTTTGACGGCCAGGATTTTTCGGCCGCGATCCATGAGATTCCCGCGCTGACGACGCTCTGGATCGACGATGTGATCCACGAGGTCTACCCGCCGCGCGCCGCCTGACGCTGCCGTCGGCCGCGCCTCGCGGCCGCCTTCGACACCGCCCCGCCATCCCTCACAATTCAAGAGGCGAACGACATGGCCACAGTCGCGCTGTCTTCCATCGCCAAGGCGTTCGGGCCGACACAGGTGCTCGGCGGGGTCGAACTCGACATTGCCGATGGCGAATTCCTGACGCTGGTCGGCCCCTCCGGCTGCGGAAAATCGACCCTGATCCGGATCATCGCCGGGTTGGAACAGCAGGATTCCGGCAGCGTCGCCATTGGCGGGGCCGGCGTCGACCATCTGCGCCCGCATGAGCGGCGCGTCGCCATGGTGTTCCAGTCCTATGCGCTCTACCCGCATATGAGCGTGCGGGCGAATATCGCGCTGCCGCTGATGATGGCGCGGCTGAAACTCTGGCAGCGCCTGCCGCTGCTCCGCCTGCTCTCGGGCCAGCGGCGCAAGGCGATGGCCGGCATCATCACGGATGTCGACGCGGTCGCAGCCCAGCTCCAGCTCGGCCATCTGCTCGATCGCAAGCCGGCGCAGCTCTCGGGCGGCCAGCGCCAGCGCGTCGCGCTCGGGCGCGCCATGGTGCGCAGCCCCGATGTCTTCCTGATGGACGAGCCGCTCTCCAATCTCGACGCCAAGCTGCGCGTCCATATGCGCACCGAGCTGGCGGAGCTGCACAAGCGCCTGGGCGCGACCTTCATCTATGTCACGCATGACCAGGTCGAGGCGATGACGATGTCGGACCGCGTCGCGATGATGGATTCAGGCGAGATTCTGCAGCTCGGCACGCCCTCGCAGCTCTATGAGAAGCCGGCTTCGCTCAAGGTCGCGCAGTTTATCGGCAGCCCGGCGATCAATCTCCTGCCCGCGACGGTCGGCACCGCCGGCCGCCTCGAATTGTTTGGCCGGCCGATGGCGCTTGCGGTGGCGCTGGCGCCGGGGCAGGCGGTCACCCTCGGCATCCGCGCGGAGGCGCTGACGCTCGTTCACGGCGAGCCGGCTGGCGCAGGCCGCGCCTGGTTCTCCGCGCGCCTCAGGCGCAAGGAGAATCTCGGCTCCGAATATATCCTGCATTTCGATCTCGCCGGACGCGATGCGCCGGGCGTGACCATGCGCGCGAGCCCCGCGGTCGCCGCCGGCGTCAACGAGGCGGCCGAGGTCACGCTCGGCTTCGACGAAGCGGCGAGCCATATCTTCGATGCGCAGGGCGACAGGCTCGAGCCGCGCGGGCAGGGCAGTCTCAGCGCCTCCGTCGTGCCGCTGAGGGCCTGAGCATGACGCTTGCCCTTGCAACAGTCGCCGCTTCCCCTGCCGCTTTCGCGCCCGTCGCCCGCCGCCGGGCGCTGATCGAGCGGTTGACCGGGCTCGGTTTCGCGCTCCCGGCCTTCATCCTGCTGCTGCTGACGATCCTGCTGCCGCTTGCGGTGCTGATGCTGCTCAGCCTGACGAATTACGAGTTCGGCGGCGTCGACATGGACTGGGTCGGCCTCGCCAATTTCCAGAAGGCGCTGGCCGATCCGATCATCCGGCGCTCCGTCGTCAACACCTTGCTCTATGTCGCGATCGTCGTGCCGGGCGGCGTCTTCGGCGCGCTGCTGATCGCAGTCATGGTGCATCGGCGCCGCCGCAGTCGCTCCTTCTACGAGGTGATCTATTTCCTGCCGGTGACTTCGACGCTGATCGCGATGGCGACGGTCTGGCAGTTTCTGCTCCACCCCTCGCTCGGCCCGGTCAATGGCCTGCTGAAATGGCTGGGCTTTGCGCCGGTCGCCTTCCTGAGCGAGCCTTCGACGGCGCTGGCGACGCTGGCCGTAATCGGCATCTGGCAGCTGCTCGGTTTCAACATGATCCTGTTCCTCGCCGGACTGACCGCGATCCCGCGCGATCTCTACGAGGCGGCCGATATCGATGGCTGTTCCAGCGGCATCGACCGCTTCCTCACCATCACCTGGCCGCTGCTCGGGCCGACGACGATGTTCGTGCTCGTCACCACGATGATCACCGCCTTCAAGATTTTTGACACGGTGGCGGTGATGACGCGCGGTGGCCCGGTCGGCTCCACCGAGGTGCTGCTCTACAACATCTATCTCGAAGGCTTTCAGTATTTCCACACCGGCTATGCCGCGGCGCTGACCTTCATCTTCCTCGCCTTCATCCTCGTCTTCTCGGCCATGCAGACCTTCGGCCTCGACAAGAAGGTGCATTACTGATGGCCGCTCCCGCGTTTGCCCCCGCCGCCGTCACGCCCGTGCATTCGGTGCTGCGCCGCTTCCTCTCGCTCGCCCTGGTCCATGGCGTGCTGATCGCGGGCGCGATCTTCATGCTGGCGCCCTTCATCTGGATGCTGGTGACCTCGATCAAGCCGCCGGCCGAGATCTTCAGCGCCGAGATCTCGCTCTGGCCAAAGCAGTTCTACGGCCTGCAGAATTACGGTTTCGCGATGGAGAAGGCGCCGCTGCTGCGCTTCGCGCTGAACGGCGTCATCCTCTGCGCCGGCATCCTCGTCGTGCAGCTGCTGGTTGCCATTCCCTGCGCCTATGCGCTGGCGAAGCTGAACTTTCCCGGCCGCAATGCGCTCTTCGTCCTGGTGCTGCTCGGGCTCTGCATCCCGGTGCAGGTGCCGGCCATGCCGCTCTATATCGCGCTCGCCCAGCTCGGCCTGCTCAACACCTATTTCTCGATGATGGTGCCGTTCTTCCTCTCGGTCTTCGCCATCTTTCTGTTCCGCCAGTTCTTCCGCAGCTTCCCGGACGACATCATCAACGCGGCAAGGCTCGACGGCATGAGCGAGTTCGAGATCGTCTGGCGCATCGTGACGCCAAGCGCCTGGCCGGCCATCGCCGCCTTCTCGGTCTTCTCGGCGGTGGCGCACTGGAACGACCTGTACTGGCCGCTGATCGTCATTTCCGATGCCAAGCTCGCCCCGCCGCCGCTCGGGATGATGTTCTTCGCCGATGCCGAGACCGGCTCGAATTACGGCGCGCTCACTGCCGCGGCGACGATCCTGACCGCGCCGCTCGTCCTCGCTTTCCTCATCGCCAGACGGAGGTTCATCGACGGCATCACGATGACCGGGGTGAAGTAGGCAGGCTCCGACAAGGACCGGCACTGCCAAGCTCCAACCGCAAGACGCTCAGGCCTGACGCATCGATTCAACCCGGCAGCTTCGCTGTCCATGTCACGGAGATCAAACATGAAACCCTTTGGCAAGGCGCTTGCTGCGGCAGCGCTCGCCCTCGTCGCATCCACGGCCGTCCGCGCCCAGGATGTCACGCTCGATGTGCTCTACGCCTTCCCGGCCTTCGCCAAGTTCCACGAGCCGATCGCCGCGGAATTCATGAAGACGCACCCGACTATCAAGATCAATTTCCGCGCACCGGCGGCGAGCTATGACGAGGGGCATCAGGCGATGCTGCGTCAGTCCGTCACCAACCAGCTGCCGGATGTCTATTATTCCGGCTTCCATCTCTTGAGCGAACTGGTCGAGACGCTCGACAAGCGCAAGCAGATCGTCGATCTCGGCCCGCTGCTGAAGGGGGAGCCGGACGACTGGCGCAAGGCGAATTACTCCGACGCGCTGCTCGCGCTCGGCCAGGTCGGCGGCAAGCAGGCTGGCCTTGCTTTCAACGCCTCGACACCGCTGATGTATGTCAATGCCGAGCTGGTGAAGAAGGCCGGCGGCGACCCCGACAAGCTGCCCGACACCTGGGCCGACGCCGTCGCGCTCGCCAAAAAGATCCGCAGCGGCGACACCGCCGGTCTCGCCTACAACATCCATGACTGGCCCGACGACTGGCTCTGGCGCGGCGTGATCCTGCAGGGCGGCCATTCCATGCTCTCGGCCGACCGCAAGAAGGTCGCCTTCGGCGGCGAGGTGGGCGAGAAGACGCTTGGCCTGCTGCGCAGCCTGGTCACGGAAGGCGGCATGCCGGTGATCGACTGGGACCAGTCGCGCCAGCAGTTCATCGCCGGCAAGATCGGCATCTTCTTCGACACGCCGGCACGGCTGCGCCAGGTCACCGACCTGATCGGCGACCGCTTCACCCTGAAGACCGCGCTCTTCCCGGTCGATGACAAGGCCCAGGGCAAGCTGCCGACCGGCGGCAATGCCGCGCTGATCACGGCCAAGGACGCCGCCAAGCAGAAGGCGGCCTGGGAATTCATCAAGTTCGTAACCGGCCCCGAGGCCCAGAAGATCGTCGTCGAGACCGCCGGCTACATGCCGACCAACCTGCGCGCCGGCGGGGACGCGTATCTCGGTCCGTTCTACAAGGACAACGCCAATTTCCGGACGATCAACGGCCAGGTCCAGCGCGCTGCTCCCTGGGAAGGCTATCCCGGCGGCAACTCGGTCCGCATCTGGCGCCAGCAGCGCGAGGTGATCTCCGGCGTGATGCGCGGCGACATCCAGCCCAAGGCCGGCATCGAGCGCATCGTCTCCGAGACCGAAGCGCTGATGAAGTGAACAGGCGCGCCTCGCTCCACGCCGCCCGGCGCCAGCCGGGCGGCAAATCCTTTCGATCATCCTTGCCTGGCCCTACGGAGCCCTCATGATCATCGCCCAGCTCAGCGACTTCCATGTGCGCCCGCATGGCCAGCCGGCCTATGGCATCGTCGACACCAATGCTGCGACGCGACGGGCGATCGACGCGGTGCTGGCGCTGGAGCCCCGGCCGGATTGCGTGCTCGTCACCGGCGATCTCTGCGATTGCGGGCTGCCGGAGGAATACGAGATCGTCCGCGCCGAGCTCGCGCGGCTGCCGATGCCGGTCTATGCCGTGCCCGGCAACCATGACCGGCGCGAGGTCTTCGCTTCCGTGCTCGGGGAGGGCGGTTCTTACCTGCCGAAGAGCGGCTTCCTGCACTACGTAATCGAGGACTTCCCGGTCCGGCTGATCGGGCTCGATACGGTCATTCCCGGCGAGGATGGCGGCGAGATCTGTGCCGAGCGCGAGGCCTGGCTCGCTGAGCGCCTTGCCGAGGGGCGCGGCCGCCCGACGCTGATCTTCATGCATCACCCGCCCTTCGCGGTCGGCGTCGACGGCATGGACATCATGCCCTGCCGGGTCTCGCCGGGTTTTGTCGCGCTGATCGCCCGTCATCCCGAGATCGAGCGGGTGCTTTGCGGCCATTACCATCGCCCGATCCAGCTTCGTTTCGCCGGCACGATCGGCTTTGTCGCGCCGGGCACCGCCCATCAGGTCGCGCTCGACCTGTGCCCGGGCACGGAGAACTGGTTCGTCATGGAGCCGCCCGCGCTCGCGATCCATGTCTGGAAACCGGAGACCGGCCTGGTCAGCCATCTCCAGCCGATCGGCGATTTCGGCCCGCGCCGGCCCTTCGTGCTCGACCCCGCCTATCCCGGCAAGCAGCAGGCGGTGGCAGCCCATGTCTGACCAGCGCCTGATTTCCCTTCTCGAACAGGCCGGCGCGCTGGCGCGCGAGGCCGCCGATCTCTTGGTCGCGATGCAGGGCGAGCAGCTTTCCGTGACGCGCAAGGAATTGCGCGATGTCGTCACCGCCGCCGATCTCGCCTCGGAGCGTCTCGTCATCGCGGGCCTGCGCCGGTTGACGCCGGAGGCGGCGATCCTCTCCGAGGAGGCCGGCTTCTCCGGCGCGTCCGACGCGCCCTGCTGGATCATCGACCCGCTCGACGGCACGGTGAACTATGCCGGCGGCCTGCCCTGGTTCTCGGTGACGCTCGCCTATCAGGAAGAGGGCCGCACCGTGCTCGGCCTGACCCATGCCCCGCTCGCCGGGCTGGTCGCGCGCTATGCCGAAGGTTCCGTCGCGAGCATCAATGGAGAGCCTGCCGCCGTCTCCCGGACCAAGAGCCTTGCCGACGCGGTCGTCTCGATCTGCCTGACCTCGCATTATTCGATTGAGGATACGGAGCGGACCTGCGCCGTCATCCGGCGGCTGTCGGGCCTCTGCCGCGGCGTGCGCGTCATCGTCTCCGGCGGGCTTGAAATGTCGCTGGTGGCGGCAGGCCGGCTCGATGCCTTCATCGGGCTGAAAGCCGATATCGTCTCGCATGCCGCCGCCATGCCGCTGGTGCGCGCTGCCGGTGGCAAGGTCACGACGGTTGCGGGCCTGGATTCACGCGACGAGGATCTGGAGAAGGTCGTCTCGAACGGGTTGATCCATGAGGAGTTGCTGGAGGCGATCCGGGGCGCTTGAACTCCGCTCGCATGGACGCTTCCCAGGGTTCGCTGTAACCATTCCGGCCGCTTGACCTGCGAGGAGACGCAGCATGGACCGTTTCACGGGCGGCTGCCGCTGCGGCAATGTCCGCATCGTGGCCTCGGGCCGCCCCTACCGCGTCGGACTCTGTCACTGTCTCGACTGTCGCAAATATCATGGCGCCCTGTTCCATGCGTCGGCGGTCTTCCCCAGGGATGCGGTGACGGTCGAGGGCGAAACGCGCGACTATCGCGGGCGCTTCTTCTGTCCCCGTTGTGGCTCGCCCCTGTTCGGGCGCAGTGGCGACGAGATCGAAGTCAATCTGGGCTCGCTCGATGCCCCTGACCAGCTGATGCCGACCTATGAAAGCTGGATCATCCGGCGCGAGTCCTGGTTGCCGCCCTTTCCCCTCGCGAAACGCTACGAGCGCGATCGTGACGCTCCGGGGCGTGAGGGATAGGGCGCAGGAACGGCGCACGCCGGCGACGTCAGGGAAGACCGGCCTCGCGGAAGCCATCAACGAAATGCGCGAGCGTCCGGGCGTCGCGGAAGGGCTCCGTCGCGGCCCAGTGGCTGGTCGTGAAATGCGGATTGCCGACGAGGAACAGCGCGGCCTCGGAGCCGGCCTCGTCGAGCCGGCCGAGCTGGGCCAGGCTTGCCGCCAGGAAGCGGCGTGAGCTCGTGCGATAGGTCTCGTCCTTGCGCAGCGTCTCGACGGCGGCTTCGTAGTCGCCCGCTGCATATTGCGCCTGGCCGAGCGTCAGATAGTACCAACCCGCCGGAAACGGGTTCAGCCGGAACGCCTTGCCGATAAGCGCAAGGCCGTCCTCGATCCGCCCGGCCAGGACCGCGATGTCCGATAATGTCGCAAAGATATCGGCCTCGTTCGGGTCGAGTTCGATCGCCCGGGCAAATTCCGCATCCGCCTCGGCGAAGCTGCGGTCATAGGCCAGCAGATAGGCCAGGACCCAACGGCAGCCGGCATCGTTGGGGTCGATCGCCACCGCCTCGCGCGCCAGGGCCAGCCCAGTGCTGCGGGCGGGTTCCATGGGCTCGCCCCAATGCACCCAGCCCATCCAGTGGTTCATGGCCAGCCAGCGATAGGCCTCGGCGTAGTCCGGATCGAGCGAAACCGCGCGCGTCAGCATCAGATGCGCTTCCCGCGCCGTCTGCGGGGATTCATCGATCAGCTTGCGCGCTCGCACGCAGAGATCATAGGCCTCGAGGTTCTTGGGCCGGTTGCGCGGCGGCGGGGCGCTGAGCCGGCCGAGCAGCGCCTCGACGATCTTGCCGGTGACCTCGTCCTGGACGGCAAAGATATCCTCCAGGCTGCGGTCGAAGCGCTCCGCCCAGAGATGTTCGCTGCTCACCGCATCGACCAGCTGTGCGTTGATGCGCACGCGCCCCGCGGCGCGTCTGGCACTGCCCTCCAGCAGGTAGCGCACGCCAAGATCGCTTGCGATCGCGCGCACATCCATCGCCTTGCCCTTATAGGCAAAGGCCGAATTGCGCGCGATGACGAACAGGCCGGCATTGCGGGACAGGTCGGTGATCAGGTCTTCGGTCAAGCCATCGGCGAAGGATTCCTGCTCGGGATCGGTGCTGAGATTGACGAAGGGCAGCACGGCGATCGAGGGTTTCCCGGGCAGCGCCAAAGGGGCGCGCCTCGCGCCGTCAAGCTGTTCGATCGCCCCCGTGAAGCGGTAACCGACGCGCGGAACGGTCGCGATCCATTCGCCGCTGCCGGCGGCAGGGCCCAGCAGCTTCCGCAACTGCGCGATCTGGACGGTGAGATTGCCTTCCTCGACGGCCGTACCCGGCCAGGCCGCATCCATCAGCGCGGCCTTCTCCAGGATTTCGCCGGGCCGCTCGACGAGCGCCGCAAGCAGTTTCAGCCCGCGCTGGCCAAGGGCAACGGGGACATCGTTGCGAAGCAGCGTTCCCGCACCTGAATCAAGCACGAACGGACCAAAGGCAAAGCGCGATCCCTGCATGCGGCGCATTTATAGCCCGTTTGGAAGTTTTTGGAACTATTTGGGCTGGCTTAAGTACGACGCTGCTCGTCTCCCGCAGTCTTCAACCTCATTCAGGCCGAGGGCTCCCGACCCCTCAAACCGGATGGAGGTTGTCATGGACGGATCTTGTACCCTTGCCTCAGTCCCGCACCGGGCCGCGCCGCCGGGCATGTCGCGTTTGCAGTCCAGTCTGGCGAGCCTGCGCAGCATTCTCACGACCTGGCGCTGGCGGCTGCGCTTCCGCTGGCAGCTCGCGCGGAACCTGCAGGAGAATCCGCGTCTGATCAGGGATATCGGCCTGACGACATGGCAGGTCGAGGCCGAGATCGCCAAGCCCTTCTGGCGGCGATGAGCGCCTCGCGCGCTCACGCGTCAGCCCCGATGCAGCGCCAGCACCGCCGCGGCGGCGTCTTCATCGGTGATCACCACGGACGCCAGCCTGGCGCGGAGTGCGGCTGCGATCACCGCGGCCTTGTTCGTGCCGCCGGATGCCAGGATCACGGTCGGGATGCGGCGCAGGCCGTCCAGGGGCAGGGCGATGGCGCGGCGGTTGATCGGGTGGTCGATCGCGTTGCCCTCAGCGTCGATGAACTGACCCAGCATGTCGCCGACCGCGCCATGCTCCGCCAATTCCCTGGGGCCGACCTCGCCGGGTAGTCCGTAGCGCACCAAAAGCGAACGCTCGCTCAGATCGCCGGCGCTGAGGATCGCGACATCGGTCGCGCGGATCCGGGCGAAGGCGGCCTCGAACACGTCCTGCGCCAGGATGGTGTCGCGCGATTGTGGCGTGCCGGCATAGATCGGCGCCGCCAGATAATGGCACTCCGCCTGCCAGAGCCTGGCGAAATGGCTGGCGATCTCGAACGTGTTGATTTCGATGCCATAGGTCAGCCCGCCCATCATCGAGGTCACGGTCAGGTCGCGATACTGGCCGGCCCGCACATGCCGGATCGTCTCGCGCAGCGTCCCGCCCCAGCCGACTCCGAAGACGCCCGAGGGATGCTCGTCGATGATCTGCGAGACCAGCTCGCCGGCCGCCTTGCCGATCTGCGCGGAGATCTGTGCCGGGTCGCTCGGCGTCGGCACGACGATCGCGTCCTTGAGGCCGAACGCCTCGACCAGCGCCTGTTCCAGCCTGACGCAGCTCTCCAGCCGCGAATTGATCGTGATATTCACGAGCCCGCTGTTGCGCGCCTCGTTCAGCAGGCGGTTGACCCGCAACCGCGTCATCTTCAGCCGGTCGGCGATATCCGCCTGGGTCAGGCCTTCCATGTAATAGAGCCAGGCGGCCCTGACCTGGGTTTGCGGATCCTCCGGCATCGCGTCATCCCAAGGGCGAGAGCGGCGTCGAGACCGCCAGCCCTTCGCGGCGGAACCGGTCGAGATTGCGTTCCTGCACCGGGCTTACATCGCTTTCGTTTGCTGCGACAACGCACAGCGATGCGGCCTGCCGCTGCGGATTTGCCTTGACCATCACTAATGTAAATACAAAAATACATTTGTTGAAGGTCTATGCGAAGCCGGAGTGCATTGCGCAATGTCCCACGCCATCTTTCTTCACGCCGCAGGTGATGCGCGCTTCGCGCCGTTCAACCTGCGCGAGGGGGCTGCCAGTGAAACCCTGCTGGATGTCGCTGCCGTCGGGCTCTGTGGCAGCGACCTGCATTATTACAAGGATGGCGGCATTGGTTCGGCCGTGATTGCCGCCCCTTTCGTGCCGGGCCACGAGTTCAGCGGCTGGCTGACCGAGGACCTGCCGGAGCTTGGCCTGGCGCGGGGCGCGCTGGTCGCCGTCGATCCGAACCAGGCCTGCGGCCAGTGCCAGCATTGCCGTGACGGCCACCCCAATCTCTGCCCCGAGGTCGTGTTCATCGGTGCGCCCCCGCATGATGGCGCGATGACCGAGCGGATCTGGGTGCCGAAATCGCAGATCGTTCCTGTGCCGGAACGCTTCACGCCGAGCGATGCCGTGATGCTGGAGCCGCTCGGCGTCGCGATCCATGCGGTCGACCTCGCCAAGCCCCGCCTGCTCGAACGCGTCGCGCTGATCGGCTGCGGCCCGATCGGGCTCCTGATCCTGCAGGTGCTCCGGGCCGTCGGCGTCGGCGAAATCCTGGCCTGCGATCCGCAGCCGCATCGGCGCGCGCTGGCGCTTAAGCTCGGCGCGAGCAAGGCCGGCGCCAGCGTTGCCGAGATCGCGGACTGGACGAAGGGCGAGGGCATGCCGCTGGTGATCGAGGCCACCAACGCACCGGAAGGCTTTCGAGATGCCATTCGCGCCGCGCGCATCGGCGGGCGGGTCGTGCTCGTCGGCATCCCGGATGGCGACAGCTATGTCGTTCCCGCCGCCGAAGCCCGCCGGCGCGGCCTCACCATCAAGTTTTCGCGGCGCATGGGCCATGTCTACCCCCGGGCGATCGAACTCGTGGCGCAGGGCAAGGTCGATGTCGATGCGGTCGTCAGCCACCGCTTCTCGCTTGCCGACGGACCCGACGCCTTTCGTCGCCACGCCGCCAATGAGCCCGGCATGGTGAAGAGCCTGATCTACCCGCGAGGGCCCGCTGATGACGCGCGCTAGAGCATCGGCCCGAAAAGTGAATCGCGGTTTTCGGAAGAGCCGATGCAAGCACATAAGAGCATCGGCCCGAAAAGTGGATTGCGGTTTTCGGGAAAGCCGATGCAAACACATAAGCTTAGATCATCAGACCGGACACGATATCCGGTCCGATGACCGAAGCGCTCGTGGAAACATGATGGGCGTCCGACACTGGCTAGGTGGCGCCTGACGTGAGCTATATCGGCATCGATCTCGGCACCTCGTCGCTCAAGGCCATCCTGGTCGACGGGCAACAACGCGTCGTCGCCGATACGGCGCGCGCGCTCACCGTGCATCGTCCGCAGCCGCTCTGGTCGGAGCAGGAGCCGGGCGATTGGGTCGCCGCCGCCTTGGGCGCTTTGCACGACCTGAGGGACGCTGCTCCGGCTGCCTTTCGTCTCTGCCGGGGCATCGGGCTCTCCGGGCAGATGCATGGCGCGGTTCTCCTGGACGAGGCCGACCGGCCGCTGCGTCCCTGCATCCTCTGGAATGATGGCCGCGCCAGCGCGGAATGCGCCGCGCTCGAGGCGGCCGAGCCGGCCTCGCGCGCCATCACCGGCAACATCGCGATGCCGGGCTTCACCGCGCCAAAGCTGCTCTGGGTCCGCCGGCATGAGCCCGGTCTCTTCCGGCGCATCCGAAAGGTCCTGCTGCCGAAAGCCTATCTGCGCCTTGTGCTGACGGGGGAGGCGATCGAGGAGATGTCGGACGCATCAGGCACGCTCTGGCTCGATGTCGGTTCCCGCGACTGGTCGCAGAGGATGCTTGCTGCGACCGGGCTCGATCGCAGCCAGATGCCAGCCCTCGTCGAGGGCTCGCAGCCCGCCGGACGGATGCGCGCGGATCTCGCCCGAGAACTCGGCTTTGATTCACCGCCGCTCTTTGCCGGAGGGGCAGGCGATAATGCGGCCGGCGCGGTTGGCTTGGGCGCCGTCGCCGCCGGGGCGAGTTTCCTGTCGCTCGGCACATCCGGTGTGCTCTGGCGTACCACCGCCGGTTTCGAGCCGCGGGCTGACAGGGCCGTTCATGCCTTCTGCCATGCCTTGCCCGGCCTCTGGCACCAGATGTCGGTCCATCTCTCCGCCGCCGCGAGCCTGAACTGGTGGGCGAACGTGACGGGGCATACAGAGGCCGAGTTGCTGGCGGCGCTCGGCGAGACCGTCACGGCGCCATCGCCGGTGTTGTTCACGCCCTATCTCTCCGGCGAGCGCACGCCCCATAACGACCCGCAGATGCGCGGCGGCTTCGCCCGTCTCGGTCACGAAACCGGCCGCAATGCCATGACGCAGGCGGTGCTGGAGGGCGTCGCCTTCGCATTCAGGGACGGCAAGGCGGCGCTGGAAAGCGCGGGCGGGCCGATCATGGAAGCCGTGGTCATTGGCGGCGGCGCGCGTTCGGGCCTGTGGCTCTCCATCCTCGCCAGCGTCCTGGACATGAGATTGCATCGTTATCCTCAGACCGAGACCGGCGCCGCCTTCGGGGCGGCGCGGCTCGCCCGCTTGGCCTGCACCGGCGAGAACTCCGGCGAAATCTGTACCCAACCCCTGGGCAGCCCCGAGATTTTCAATCCGCAGCGGGATCTCGTTGCGGCCTATCGGGAGCGCTACGACGATTGGCAGAGCGCCGCAGAATTCAGTCGCACGATGCAGTAGACGCGGCTGCAGGATTTGACAGAAACGCGAGCGGATGCTCTTGATCGGAGCATCCGTTCAAGATTGTTGCTGTCTCATGGCTCCGCATCCACGCTTCGACCTCATCATCCTCGACTGCGACGGCGTGCTCGTCGACAGCGAGACGATCAGCTGCCGCACCCTGGTCGATATTCTCTCGCCACTGGACCCGGATTATGATCTGGAAGCGGTGATGCGGCGCTATCTCGGGCGACCCGCCAGCGCAGTCGTCGAGGATTATGAGCGCATGACCGGCCGGCCGGCTCCGRAGAGTTTCAGGCAGGACTGGCGGGTGCGGCTCTTCTCCGCCTTCAGCGCGGCGTTGCAGCCCCTTGCCGGCGTGCGCGAGGCGGTCGAGGCCTTCGATGTCGACTATTGCGTCGCGTCCTCCAGCGACGAGGAGCGCATCGAGCATTGCCTGCGCAAGACAGAGCTCTGGGATCTGTTCGAGGGGCGGATCTTCAGCACGACGCGCGTCCAGCGCGGCAAGCCCGCGCCCGATCTCTTCCTGCTCGCGGCGCGTGAACGCGGCGTGGCGCCCGAGCGCTGCCTCGTCATCGAGGACAGCGTCAGCGGCGTGCTCGCCGCCAAGGCGGCGGGAATGACCGCCTATGGCCTGACCGCCGGCAGTCACTTCGCGGTGCTGGACCAGCGGCGCGCCCTGGTCGAGGCCGGAGCCGACAGGTTGCTCGGCGCCTGGCGCGAGCTCGCGCTGCCTGCAACGGCGGGCTGACGCGCCATGGCCGATAATGACAGCGCGCGCCTCGACGATGCCGCCCGCGCCGGCTGGCTCTACTACATTGCCGGCCGCACCCAGGACGACATCGCCGGGATCCTGAACATTTCGCGCCCCGCCGCGCAGCGCCTGGTTTCGCTCAGCCGCAGCGAGGGGCTGATCAGCTTCCAGATGAGCCATCCGATCGGCGCCTGCATGGAGCTTGCGGCACGGCTGCGCGATCGTTTCGAGCTGCAGCACTGCGAGATCGCGCCCTCCGACGGCTCGGCCGAGACGGCTGCGGCCGGCGTCGCCTCGCTCGGCGGGGTGCTGATCGAGCGCTGGCTGCGCTCGCGCAAATCGCTGGTCATGGCGCTCGGTACCGGGCGCTCGATGCGCGCCAGCATCGAGCGGGTGTCGCCGATGTCCTGCCCGCTGCACCGGCTCGTCTCGCTGGTCGGCACGATCTCGCCGGATGGCTCCGCCAGCCCGTTCGACACGCTGGTCAAGCTCGCCGAGATCACCAAGGCCCAGCATTTCCCGATGCCGTTGCCCCTCTATGTCTCGAGTCCCGAGGAGCGGGCGCAGCTGATCGAGATCGAGGCGATCCGGCGCATCCGCGCCATCGCCGGCGAGGCCGATCTCTGGCTGATGGGCATCAGCCAGATCGGCGAGGATGCCGTGCTCTATCGGGACGGTTTCATGACGCGCAGCGAATTGCTCGAAATGGTCCGTCACGGCGCGGTCGGCGAGGTCACCGGCTGGGTCTTCGACGGTGAGGGCAGGCTGCTCGACCGCGGTACCAATCTGCGGGTCACCTCCGTGCCGCCGGAGCCCGGCAGCGACCGGCTGCGGATCTGCATCGGGCAGGGCACGGCAAAGGTCGCCCCCCTGCGTGCCGCGCTCAGCGGTCGTCTCATCAATGGCCTCGTCACGGACGAGGATACGGCGCGCGCCCTGCTGGCGCTCTGAGGCCGGCTGGCAGCTCCCTGCGTCCATCGCTTCACTCCCGCTTCGTCCTGATGTCCGGCCCGTGCCCCCGATTGCCGGCGGCCGTCATCGCTTTGTCATCGATGGTTGACATAGAAGCGGAGTGTGCGAGCATATGCTTCAATCAAGAGCAGATGCTCATATAAACCGACGAGGGAGGCTTTGAATGCGACCTGTCTTTGGTGCGCTCGCTGGTGCGGGTGCGATGCTTCTGGCGGGGTTGTCCTGCGCCCAGGCGGCAACCGAAATCGAGTTCTGGCATGCGATGAGCGGCACGCTCGGCGAACGCGTCGACGAGCTGGTCAAGAAGTTCAACGACTCGCAGAAGGACTATGTCGTCAAGGCGGTCGGCAAGGGCACCTATGACGAGGTCCTGAACGGCACGATCGCCGCCTATCGGGCCAAGCGCCAGCCGGAGATCGTGCAGTCGAACGAGCGCTCCTTCCTGACCATGGTCAATTCGGGGGCGATCATCCCGACCAGCGAACTGATGGCCCAGCAGGGCCAGCCGATCGACGTCAAGAAATACATCGCGCCGGTCGTCAGCTACTACGCCATCGACGGCAAGCTCCAGGCGATGCCGTTCAACTCCTCGACGCCGATCCTGTTCTACAACCGCGACCATTTCAAAGCCGCGGGCTTCGACAAGCCCGGCGCGACCTGGCAGGAGCTCGAGCCGCAGCTCGAAGCGATCAAGGCCAAGGGCGTGTCGAAATGCGCCATGGTGCTGCCGGGCGACTACGAGTGGAGCTTCCTGGAAAACTACAGCGCCGTGAACGACATCCCGTATGCGACCAAGCGCAACGGCATGGACGGGCTCGACACCAGCTTCGTCTTCAACAAGGGCAAGCTCGTCGGCCAGGTCGAGCGGATGAAGCGCCTGATCGGCCCCGGCGTGATGCAGCTCGCGGGGCAGGGCGTCATCCCGATCCAGCTCTTCACCTCGGGTGAATGCTCGACGATCATCGCCTCGACGGCCTCGCATGCCGCCGTCGTCGCCGCTGCCAAATTCGACTGGAGCGCGGCCGAGATGCCCTTCGAGCAGGGTGTGACGCCGAAGAACAGCGTCATCGGCGGCGCGGCACTCTGGACCCTGAAGGGGCACACGCCGGAGAAGTACAAGGCGATCGGCGCCTTCTACAATTTCCTGGCCCAGACCGACACGCAGGTCTGGTGGCACCAGGCCACCGGCTATGTGCCGGTCACGGTCGCCGCCTATGACGCAGCCAAGGCGCAGGGCTACTACCAGAAGAACCCGACGCGCGAGATCGCGGTCGTGCAGCTGATGCGCGGCACGCCGAGCGACAATTCTCTGGGCTTCCGCATCGGCAACAGCAACCAGATCAATGTCGCGATCATGGAAGAGGTCTCGGCCGCCTTCCTCGGCCGCAAGCCGGTGCAGCAGGCGCTCGACGATGCCGTTTCGCGCGGCAACGAGTCGTTGCGCCGCTACGAGCAGCTCAATGCTGGCAAGAAATAGCGCGGCGGAGCTTCCCGCGGCGGCTGCCGGCGGCTGGCGCTTGCGCTGGCTGCTGCGGCGCCGGACTGCTCCGGCTTTCTCCGACGGGCAGGCCGAGAGCGGCTTGAAGCGGGCCCATTTCACGGAATGGCGCTTGCCCTTCTGGCTGCTGGCGCCGCAGCTCTTCATCCTCCTGCTGTTCTTCTTCATCCCCTCCGTCAGGGCGCTGATCCAGGCGTTCCAGCTCACCGATCCGTTCGGCGCGACGACGCAATGGGTCGGCTTCCAGAATTTCGAGCGGCTGTTCCGCAGCAGCGTTTATTGGTCCTCGGTCCAGGTCACGGTCGTGTTCACCGTCGCGCAGAACGTGCTGACGCTGTCGCTCGCGCTGCTGCTCGCCTTCGCCTCGAACCACATCCTGCGCGGGCGCGGTGCCTACCGCACCATCCTGCTGCTGCCCTATGCGATCGCGCCCGCGATCGCCGGCATCATGCTCGCCTTCCTGTTCAACCCGCGCGTCGGCCCGGTCGCCCATATGCTGCAGGGGCTCGGCTTCGACTGGGATCCGAACCGCAATTCCTCGCATGCGCTCGCCCTGATCGTCATGGCGGCGTCCTGGAAACACATCTGCTACAACTACATCTTCCTGGTCGCGGCGCTGCTTTCGGTGCCCCATTCGATCCTGGAATCCGCCTATCTCGACGGGGCCGGGCCGATCCAGCGGTTCCTGCGCATCTCGCTGCCGATGATCGCGCCGACGCTGTTCTTCCTGATCGTCATCAATTTCGTCTACGGGCTGTTCGAGACCTTCGCCATCGTCGACGCGACGACGCGCGGCGGCCCGGCCGGAGCGACCTCGATCCTGGTCTACAAGGTCTATCAGGACGGTTTCGTCACGCTCGATCTCGGTTCGTCCGCCGCCCAGTCCGTGATCCTGATGGGGCTGGCCCTGCTCCTCACCTATGCGCAGTTCCGCTTCATCGAGCGGCGCGTGAACTACAGCGTGTAAGGGGAGCGCCTGAGCATGAACGAGCGCACGCCCGTCCTCGATGTCGTCTGCCATCTCATCCTGCTGGTCGGCGCAGCACTCGTCTGCCTGCCGCTCTATTTCGTCTTCGTCACGGGAACGCTGACCCAGCAGGAGGTCATGCGGGTGCCGATGTCCTGGCTGCCTGGCGACGCCTATTTCACGAATCTGGAGACCGTGTTGAGCAGCGCCAATTTCGGCCGGCTCCTGCTCAACTCCTTCATCATCGCCAGCGGCATCACCATCGGAAAACTCTCGGTCTCGGTGATCGCGGCCTTCGCCGTCACCTATTTCCGTTTTCCCTTCCGGCTGACCGTGTTCTGGCTGATCTTCATGTCGCTGATGCTGCCGATCGAGGTCCGCATCGTCCCGACCTATGAATCGGCGGCGAATGTCGCCCTGCCGCTCAACATCCTCGGCTCATGGCTCGGCATGCAGGTCCTGGTCGATCTCGACTGGAACATGGTCAACCGCTATTCCGGCCTGATCCTGCCCTTGATTGCCTCGGCCACCGCGACCTTCCTGTTCCGCCAGTTCTTCCTGACCATTCCGGACGAACTCTGCGAGGCCGCCCGTATCGACGGCGCCAGCCCCTGGCAGTTCTTCCGCCTGATCCTGCTGCCGCTCTCGCGCTCCAACATCGTCGCGCTCGCGATCATCCTCTTCCTGATGGGCTGGAACCAGTATCTCTGGCCGCTGCTGCTCACCACCGAGCCCGCCATGGCCAATGCCGTGATCGGGCTGAAGAAGCTGATGCCGCAGGCCGACTCGCTGCCGACCTGGCATCTCCTGATGAACGCGGCCCTGCTGACGATGCTGCCGCCGACCCTCGTCATCCTTCTCCTTCAGCGCTGGTTCGTGAAGGGACTTGTCGACAGCGGCAAGTAGCGGCCAGCACCATAAAGCCAAGGCTCTCATCATGCGGATCATCGGACATCGCGGCGCGCGCAATATCTGGGCGGAGAACAGTCTCAGCGGCTTCCGGCAAGTCTGCGACCTCAAGAACGTCTGCGACCTCAAGGTCGACGCGGTCGAACTCGACGTGCATCTCTCCGCCGATGGCGAGATCATGGTGATCCATGATCCGCTGCTCGAGCGCACGACGGACCATAAGGGGCCGGTCGCCGGGCTCTCCCGCGAGGCGCTGCGCAAGGTTCGGCTCAACGACACGCTGGGCGAGACGATCCCGACCTTGGCGGCCGTGCTCGACGTCTTCGCGCCGACCGGTATCGAGCTCGAGATCGAGATGAAGATGGACGCGCTCGGCAATCCCCATGCGGGACTGCTGGAGAAGGTCATCGCCCTGGTCGAGGCCAGAGGCATGGCCTCGCGCGTCGTCCTGACCTGCTTCGTTCCCGAGGTCATCGAGGAGATCCGGGCGAAGGCCCCGCATATGCGCCGCCTCGCTTCGGTCGATCGCCGCTCCTGCGAAGCCTTCGGCGGCGTTGATGCCACCTTGCGGCGCTTCGTCGATCTCGGCTGCATCATCGCGGTCGAGCAGTCGCTGCTGCGGCTGGCACTCGATCGTGCGCTGGGCATTGTCGGGCGCGAGAAACTCGGTGTCTGGGTGCCGAACACCCTGCGCGAGCTTGATTACTGGCTGGGGCAGCCGATCGCGCAGATCACCAGCGATCGCCCCGATCTCGCCCTGCAATTGCTGGCCGCGAAGGCTGGGTGAGGCGATGGCCGTCACTCTGTCGCGGGCCCGGCTCGGCGAAATCGGCAGCGCGGTCGCCCGGCCGCGCTATCGGCCGGAGGATCTGAGCGCCGGCATCGTCCATTTCGGCGTCGGCAATTTCCACCGCGCGCATCAGGCCTGCTATCTCGACGAACTCTTCGAGAGCGGGCTCGATCGCGACTGGGCGATCATCGGCACCGGCGTGCAGGAAAGCGATGCGGCGATGGGGCGCGAGCTTGCCGCCCAGGACTTCCTGACCACGGTCGTCGCGCAGGACGCGACCTCCGCGCAGGCGCGGATCACCGGTGCGATGATCGATTTCATCCCGCCCGGCGACAGGGCAGGGCTGCTCGCTCGCCTCGTCGATGCCCGCACGCGGATCGTCTCGCTCACCGTCACCGAGGGCGGCTACTACATCGATCCGGCGACGCAGGCCTTCGACGCGAACCACCCCGATATCATTGCGGATGCCGCCGATAGGCTCGCCTCTCCGAAGACCGCCTTCGGGCTGATCGGCGCCGCCCTGCTGCAGCGCCGCGCCGCCGCCCTTGCGCCCTTCACGGTGATGTCCTGCGACAACCTGCCGGGCAATGGCCATGTCACGGAGAATGCCGTCGCGGGGCTGGTGGAACTGGTCGACCGTTCCGACGCGCACTGGATCCGCGAGAGCGTCGCCTTTCCCAACGGGATGGTCGACCGCATCACGCCCGCGACCTCGGAGCGCGAGCGCGCGGCCCTGCGCAGCGATTTCGGCATCGACGACCGGCGCCCGGTCTTCTGCGAGGATTTTCGGCAATGGGTGCTGGAGGATCGCTTCCCCGCCGGGCGGCCGCGGCTCGAACAGGTCGGTGTCGAATTCGTCGCCGATGTCGCGCCCTTCGAGCTGATGAAAATCCGCATCCTGAATGGCGGGCACGCGGCGATCGCCTATCCCGCCGGCCTGCTCGATATCCATTTCGTGCATGAGGCGATGGAGGACCCGCAGATCGCGCGTTTCCTCCGGGCCCTGCTCGATCACGAGATCATCCCGCTCGTGCCCCCTGTGCCCAATACCGACCTCGGGGCTTATCGGCGGACGATCGAGCGGCGCTTCGCCAATCCGAAGATCGGCGACACGATCCGCCGGCTTTGCCTGGACGGGTCGAACCGCCAGCCCAAGTTCATCCTGCCGACGCTGCGCGACGCGCTCGGTGCGGGTCGCAGGATCGACGGTCTCGCGCTCGTCACCGCGCTCTGGTGCCGCTATTGCTATGGCGAAACCGAAAGCGGGCAGGCGATCGCGCCGAACGATCCGAGCTGGCAAAGGCTGACGGAGCAGGCCCGCAAGGCCAGAACCCAGCCGGAGTCCTGGCTCGCGATGCGGGATGTCTATGGCGATCTGGCGGACGACCCGCGCTTCCGGGAGGCTTTTGGTCAGGCCCTGCAACGAATTTGGCACGTCGGCACGCGGGCGAGCCTCGACCACTATCTGGCCCGCAGCGCCCAGGGCTGAGCGCGTCGGCGTCCGGGCGCCGCGCTGCTAGGCTACAATCGGGGCATCAGGCTAGTCCGGTTCGCGGAACGGGGCGGGAATCTGGCTTATCAGCCAAGCTTGATGTCCAGCAGTCTTTCGATGGTCTTGATCCCGATCTCCGCCTGGAGCTTCTCGTCGATTTCCTCTGCGCTGAGGCACCCTTCGAGCCAGAGGCCGTCGATCACGGCGTTGAGCGCGATGCTGAGGCGTTGCCGCTCAGATGGGCCTGGATTGCGCTGCTCGGCCGTCAGCACTTCTCCGATCAGGTGGTCGCAGGCGCATCGGTAGGCGAGATATTTGTCGCGATGCACCTCGGCGAAGGCAGGGTTGATCGGAACCTGGCTGATGAAGGTCGCCCATAGCGACAGGACGCGAGGATCGGCGACCGGCCCGCTGATGCTCGCGAGGATGAAACGGCGCAGCTTCTCATGCGCGCTGCCCTCCGTCTCGACGATCGCGAGAGGCGGTCCGGTGATGATCTCGATCGTCCGACGGTACGCTTCGACCATCAGATTGTCCTTCGAAGCGAAGTGGTGCCGGATCAGGCCGTTGCTGACGCCGGCATGGGCAGCCACGGCGCGTACCGTCGTGCCCTGGATGCCGAGCTCCGCGATGCAGTCGAGCGCGGCTTCGATCAGGTCGGCGCGCCGGTTGAAGTCGGGGGCCCGCCTGAATGTCGCCGTCATCACTGTGCCTCCGATGCAGTCAGGGTCAGCAGATCAATATTATGCGCTTGCATAGTAGCTATACAATCGCATAGTCCCGCGCCACAAGACCCGCCACGACCCCGAACCCGACGCACCGGCAGACACAGCGCTTGACCCAGCATTCGACACACATGAGCGAGCGCTCCAGGGGGACGTTCCTCGTCCTGGCGGCGACGATCTGCTGGAGCGCCAGCGGGCTCTATTCGCGCCTGCTGACCACCGATGTCTGGACGGCGATCGGATGGCGCTCCTTGTTCGCCGGCCTCTTCCTGATCGGGCCCTTGCTTTTTCTCGGCGGCGGCCTGTCGCGCCGGCACTGGCGGACGGTCGTGCAGCCGGCCGGATTGGCCATGATCGCCTGCCAGACGATCAGCCAGGCGAGCTTCATCGGTGCCTATTACACGACCAGCGTCGCCAACGTGGCCGCGATTTATGCGACAGCGCCGTTCATTGCCGCATTGCTGGGCTGGCTGCTCCTGAAGGAGCGCGCCTCCTGGCGCACGCTGGCGACGGGCCCGGTCTGCCTGATCGGGGTCGGCATCATCATGGCGTCGTCGATCGGCGGCGGGCGGGTCGTCGGAGACCTGCTTGCCCTCGTCATGACGGCCTCGTTCGCCATGGTCATCGTGCTGCCAAGGCTTAACCCGGACCTGCCGGCGCTGCCGCCCATCATCGTCAGCGCGCTTTTGACCTTCGTGCTGTTTGCCCCTTTCGGCTCGGCTGGTTCGCTCGACCTCCATAACTGGGTCGTGCTTGCGGCCTTCGGCGCCACGAATTTCTCGATAGCCCTGGTGCTCTTCATCATGGGCGCACGTCACCTGCCGCCGGCCGAGGCGGCGCTCATCGGGACCACGGAGATCGTGATGACCCCCTTGTGGGTCTGGCTCCTGCTGGCCGAGAAACCGCCGGTTGCCACGGTCATCGGGGGCGCAGTCATCTTCGCAGCGGTCGTCTGCCATACGGCGATCGAATTGACGCGGACCCGCCGGCTGAGCCGTTCCTGATGTGACATGCGGCCAGCCCGGTCGTTCAGGTCGGCTCGAAACGTCGGGTCTGGCTACGCTTGCGGATCGGGCCCCCTGATCATCCCGAGGCCCTGGAATGTCCGGTGTGATCAGCGAGCCCGATCGGCGGGCCATGAACCAACACGGATTTTTGTTTGACCGGGCGTGGACGCGTGGTCGGATATGGCAGACCCTGTCGTCCGGGAATGGGCAGAGATGGGATGGATTGCGGCGCTCGATCGCGGGCGGACTGGAGGAATATCGGACAGGCACAATTCATGCTTCGCGGGGATTGCAGCAGGGGAGGCCGGGATGACGAAAGCCACCTACACAGACTGGATGGCCGTGCTGGAGCGCATGGAGCGAACCCAGCGCGAGCACTATCTCGCAGGCCATGACGACGAGGGCGACGCTTTGGGCAAGCAGATCGAGCAATGGATCCTGGCCGGCCGGGCCCAGGGCTATTGCGTGCGGGACGGCAGGCCCCTGACGGATACGCGGCACCCTTCCGAGACAAGCCTGGCCGGTGAGATGCAGCGCCAGTCGGGCCAGCACCGGTCGTCAAAGCACTGAGCCCCCGCGGGCGCGTAGCGCGCTGCTGCAACAGGAGACCGCGCGGCGAATGGGCGTCCGCTGTGCACAGGCGGCCCTGGAAGGTCCGGGAGATCCCATGCAACGCGTCGCCTCCTGCACATGCGGCCAGCTGAGCATCACCGTCGAAGGCGAGCCGCGTGGGGTCGGCCTGTGCCATTGCCTGGCATGTCAGAGCCGAACGGGAAGCGCTTTCGCCTATCTGGCCAGCTTCGCCGCTCCCTACACGGTGGCCGGGCGGGCGTCCGAATATGTTCGTACCGGCGACCAGGGAGCGGCGTTCAAATTCCGCTTCTGCCCGGTCTGCGGGAGCAATCTCTTCCACGGCGAGGAGGGGGCGACCGGGTCGGTCTCGGTTGCTGTCGGCGCCTTCGGCGACCCGGATTTCCCGCTGCCCCAGGTGTCCGTCTACGACATCCGGCGGCATGGATGGGTTGCGCTGCCCACCGGCATCCAGGCGTTTCCGCGAGACCCGGACTGAGCGGTCGGATACCGGCCTCGCGCCTCCCGGATTGCCGCCTCAATCGGGCGCCTTGCGAAAATCCGTACCGTCGAGCACCTCCGCCAGAAGCCGCGTTCCGAGATCGGCTTCCGCCTCGGAAAGCCCGGAAAATCCGAACAGCAGTCTCGATGTATCGGAGGATGCGACGTTCATCCGGGACAGCGGCATGACGACGACGCCCTTCGCCAAAGCAGCCGCGGAGACAGCCCTGTCGTTGCTCCAGGTCCCCGTGCTGCGTGTGGTGAGATTGATGCCCTGATCAGGAACGACGACGGCAAGATGCTCGCTGGTACGGTCCCTCAGGAGGCCCGTCAGCAGATCCCGCGAAGCGCGCAGCCGCTCCCTGAGGCGGCGCAGATGCGCCGGAAAATAGCCCTCATTGAGAAAATCGCCGACGACACGTTGCTGGAAGGTCGGCGGGCAGCGGTCAAGCGCCGGGCGCACCGCCCGGAACACCGGCACCAGATCGGCTGGGACCACGAGATAGCCAAGGCGCAGGCTCGGCAGCAGGGCTTTGCTGAACGTGCCGGTGTAGAGGACACGATTGGCCTGATCCAGGCCTTGCAACGATGCGATCGGGTGACCGTCATAGCGAAATTCGCTGTCATAGTCGTCCTCGACAATCCAGCAGCCATGCTCCCTTGCATAGGCGAGAAGCTCGAGCCGCCGCGGCAGGGATAGAACGGAGCCGACCGGATATTGGTTTGACGGCGTCACATAGAACAGCGCCGGTGGTTGCAGCGAGCCGGTCGCCAGGACCTCCGTCATGACCCCCTCGTGATCCACGGGCAGGCCGACGATCTGCGCGCCATTGAGAGTCAGGCATTGTCTGGCCGGCGGATAACACGGGTCCTCGACAACGACGCTGTCGCCAGGCGAGGCCAGCACGCGAAAGGCCAGGTCGAGCGCCTGCTGCGTTCCGGCCGTGATGAACAGCTGATCAGGCGTACAGCGCACCCCCCGTGAAACGGCTAGGTGAGCGGCGATCGCAGCCCGAAGCGCGGGCTCCCCCTGAATATCGCCGTAGCCTTCAAAGGCGTAGTTCATGTGCCGGCCGGCAATGCGGTTCAGGAGGCCGGCGGTGCGCTCATCATGGGCGATCCGGCCCGTCACAAACGGCAGGGGCCTTTGTGGTTCGAGGCTGGGTCCGCAGGTCAGAACCCGCGTGACCGCTTGCGAGAGCGCGCGGCTGGTCGCATGAGCCGCTGGCTCCTTGCGTTCACCGGCTCTCAAGAGCCCATCCGGAACGCCTGCAGAAATATAGGTGCCCGACCCGTGGCGCGCGATGGCATAGCCCTCGGCGATCAGGATCTCATAGGCCTCGGCAATGGTGCCGCGCGACAGCTTCCACTCCTGCGACGCCAGGCGGGTCGAGGGCAGGCGCTGTCCCGCATCCAACCGGCCGTCGGCAATCGCACCGCGCAGGGCAAGGTAGAGCTGCCGCGCCAGGGATGCCGGGGAGGATGGATTAATACCCGGCTGAAAGCGAGCCGATGGGCTTTCCCTGCGCCGCTTCAGGTTCATCAAGCCTCCCATCCAAATGGCTCACCAAGTGGCTCAGGGTGGAATCGTATAGTGGCTCTGTAAATTGAATCAATAATGCATTCTGATTGAGCCACTTTCAAAGTGCCGCCGCAGATCGACGAGGAGAAGCAGGGATGGAGATGCAGGCGCCACGCCGCTGCAGGCCCTCTTCGACCGCGTCTTCGCCCATCACGGCTTCGCGGTCGGTTTTTGAGCCTTCTGCAAAGCGAATCTCCTGGAGTTCCTGATGTCGATGTCTTCGCCCCGATTGCGGATTGCCGTGCTGTTCGGCGGACGCTCTGCCGAGCATGACGTGTCCGTGCTGTCGGCCACCAATGTGATGAAGGCCCTGGAGCCCGCGAAATATGATGCGGTACCGATTTTCGTGACGCGCGAAGGGCAATGGCTGCTGAGCCGCCTCGAGGGGGGCATGCTCGCCAAACCCGAGAGCGGTACGGAGGTCTCCCTCGTCCCGGGCGGACGCGGGCGAATGATCGCCATCGAGGCCGGCGGCAGGATGGTCGATGCCGGGACGATCGACATCCTGTTTCCCGTCCTGCACGGGCTCTATGGCGAGGACGGTTCGATACAGGGGCTTGCGGAAGTCGCGCGCGTGCCGCTCGCGGGCTGCGGCATCCTCGGCTCTGCGGCGGCGCTGGACAAGGATATCGCCAAGCGCCTGCTGCGGGCAGCCGGCCTTCCGGTCGCCCGATCCGTGACCATCAGCGACGATACTGCACCTGACCTTCCGGCCCTGGAGCGCGAGCTTGGGCTGCCGCTCTTCATCAAGCCGGCCCGGCAGGGCTCTTCGATCGGCGTCAGAAAGGTCTCCGGAAGCCAGGAATTCAGGCCGGCGCTGAGCGAAGGGTTCCGGCATGACCGCAAGCTGCTTGCCGAAGAATTCATCCAGGGGCGCGAGATCGAATTCAGTGTGCTGGAAGATGAAAGGGGCGGATTGTTCGTGTCCCGGCCCGGAGAGATCGTTCCGGCCGAGAGCCACGGCTTCTACAGCTACGACGCCAAATATATCGACGAGAACGGTGCGGCGTTGAAGGTGCCGGCGGAATTGCCCGCAGAGGTCGAGGCGCAGATGCGGGAGATGGCCGCCAGGGCATTCAGGGCTCTCGGCTGCGATGGCATGGCGCGCGTCGATTTCTTCCTGACGGCGGATATGCAGTGCCTCGTGAACGAGGTGAACACGATTCCGGGCTTCACCAATATCAGCATGTATTCCAAGGCGATGGCCGCCAGCGGCGTGAGCTATGCCGAAATCCTCGATCGTCTCGTGTCGCATGGTCTGGCGCGCGCTGGCCGGGCCGGCTGACACTGACGGTGAACAGGATCAGTGCCGCCGAGGCGAGCAGCGGTTGGAGCAACGGACCGATCGGCGTCGCTGTTCTCAACGGATGATTGCCGGCAACTCCGGCCTTCGTTCGGCAGTTCGATCCTCTGAGGGGCGAGCATTTGGCAAGGAGCCGGGGCGAGCAACCGCCAGCGCAGGCGTGCACTTGATCCCGTGCGGTCGGCGCCGGACCAGGGCGTTGGGAGCGGTCTCGGTGGGAACGGGCGGCTGGCTCGGACGTTGGAGCCGCACACGCAAGATCCGGGCGGCGCCAAACCTGGCCCCGACGACTTGCAAGCCAGCGACGGGCAGCCATCATGAGCAAATCAAGATCGACGGGAGCGCCGAAGGCAAACCCAGGCAACGGGGGCGAGACGCACCAGACCGCTTCTGCCCCGGACAAGCGGATCACGACGAACCACGGCGTGCCGGTGAGCGACAACCAGAACTCGCTCAGGGCGGGGCGGCGTGGCCCGACCCTGCTCGAGGATTTCGTGCTCCGGGAAAAGATCCAGCATTTCGACCACGAGCGCATTCCCGAGAGGATCGTCCATGCACGCGGCTCGGCGGCGCACGGCTATTTCGAGCTGACTGAGTCGCTGGCCGAATTCACCCGCGCCAGGATCCTCACCGAAGTCGGCGTCAAGACGGAGCTGTTCACGCGCTTCTCGACCGTCGCGGGCGGCGCCGGTTCTGTCGACACGCCGCGCGATGTGCGTGGCTTTGCGGTCAAGTTCTACACCCGGGAGGGCAACTGGGACCTCGTCGGCAACAACATCCCGGTCTTCTTCATCCAGGACGCGATCAAGTTTCCCGATCTCATTCACGCCGTGAAGATGGAGGCCGATCGCGGATATCCGCAGGCCGCCAGCGCCCATGACACCTTCTGGGATTTCATCGGCCTGATGCCCGAGGCCACCCACATGATAATGTGGGCGATGTCGGACCGGGCCATTCCGCGTTCGTTGCGCATGATGGAGGGTTTTGGAGTCAACACCTTCCGGCTTTTGAACGACAAGGATGAGCCGACCTTCGTCAAGTTCCACTGGCGGCCGAAGCTCGGCACGCAATCGACTTGCTGGGACGAGGCCGTGAAGATCGCCGGTGCCGATCCCGATTATCACCGTCGCGATCTGCATGAAGCCATCGCTGCGGGTGATTTTCCGGAATGGGAGTTCGGTGTCCAGCTCCTGAGCCAGAAGGAGGCGGACGCGCTGCCATTCGACATTCTCGATGCCACCAAGCTGATACCCGAGGAGCTCGTGCCGATCCGCTTCATCGGCCGCATGGTGCTCAATCGCAACCCGGACAACTTCTTTGCCGAGACGGAGCAGGTCGCCTTCCTGCCGACCAACATGCCGCCGGGCATCGATGTCTCGGAGGATCCGCTGCTGCAGGGGCGGCTTTTCTCCTATCAGGACACGCAGCTCTCGCGCCTTGGCACCGTCAACTTCCACCAGATCCCGATCAACAAGGCCAAGGGCTGTCCCTTCCAGAATCTGCAGCGCGACGGGCAGATGCAGACAAAGGTGTTCACGGGGCGCGCGAATTACGAGCCCAACAGCCTCAGCGAGGCCGGCGAGGACGGCGGGCCGCGCGAGGATCCGAACGGCGGCTTCCGGACCTTCGCCCTGCCGGTGGAGGAGACGAAGCTCAGGCTGCGTTCGGAGAGTTTCGCCGACCATTACTCGCACGCCCGTCTGTTCTTTCGATCGCAGACGGAGATCGAGCAGGCCCACATCGCCAGCGCGCTGGTCTTCGAGCTGTCGAAGGTCTCGCTCGACCATGTCCGCTTGCGGGTTCTCTCCAATCTACGCAATGTCGACGAGACACTGGCCGGTCGCGTCGCGGACGGCATGAACATGGCGCTGCCCAAGGCATCGGCGCCGGCCGTGGCCCCGCAGGACATGGAGGTTTCGCCAGCCCTGCGCATCGTCGGCAAGTATCCCGAGACGCTGAAGGGCCGGGTGGTCGGTGTCCTGGTTTCGGACGGGGCGGACGGAGCCTTGATCGACATGCTTGGAAAGGCCGTCGAGGGCGAGGGCGGCACGGTCAAGATCGTCGCGCCAAGGATCGGCGGCGTGACCTTGAAGGGCGGCAGGACGCTGAAGGCCGACGGTCAACTGGCGGGCACGCCGTCGGTGATGTTCGACGCTATCGCCCTCGTGCTGTCCGAAGCAGGTTGCGCAGCCCTGCTCAGCGAGGGCGCAGCCATCGATTTCGCCAAGGACGCCTTTGGCCATCTCAAGGCGATCGGCTTCAGCGCCGAAGCGAAACCGCTCCTCGACAAGGCGGGCATCGTCGCGGATGCGGGCGTCGTGGAGCTCGGTGCCAAGGCTCAGGCCTTTCTTGCCCCCGCCTGCACGCGCCAATGGGGCCGCGAGCCAAAGGTTCGTACCCTGGCTTGAGCCGGAAGGTCGGGAACCCGCAAGGCTCGGCCTGCGGGATGGGCCCACCATGCAGAACGGTGGTGGGTCTTTCCGTTGGGCAGGAGGCGTCAAAGCGGTTTGCTGCTAGGAATGCGGCAGATCGGGTGGGACGCGGATAGGCGAAGCATGGGCGTCGAGCTGCGCGAAGTGACCGCCGCAACCGTTCGATCGATCTGCAGCCTGGAGGTCGCCGACGAACAGCGCACCTATGTTGCGCCTGTAGCGGTATCGATAGCTCAGGCTCATTTCGAGCCGACATCGATGTTTCGAGCGATCTATGCGGATGACGAGCCCGTGGGCTTCATCCTGTGGCGCAGCGGGGAACAGCCGAAATCGGCTTATCTCTGGCGCTTCATGGTCGACAGGAAGCACCAGGGAAAAGGCCATGCGCGTGCCGCGATGGAATTGGCCTTTACGGAATGGCGTGCGCTCGGCTTCGATACCTTGATCACCAGCGTTGTTCTGGGCCAGCACAGCCCGCTGGGCTTTTACCTGTCGCTTGGATTTACAGAGGCGAATGAGACCACGCGCCATGGCGAATGGGTTCTTCGCAAGACGCTCTAGCCGCGCGCTGGCATCGGATCGCCGCCGACTGGCCCGTCTCCGGAGCGCTCAGCCGGTGCCGTTGAATTCGGTACGAAATTCATGAAATTCGCGGGCAACAAGGTTCGGATCGCTCGTCTAGCCTCTGCAACCTTGCCAATCCGGCATGTGCAGAGCCGGCCTGCGCTTGACCCGTCAGCAGTCGCGTCCCGGCACCGTGCCGGCCAGGACGCGGGCGACCGGGGCGCCCAGGGCGGCCCATCGGGAACCGGAGGGATGCCCGTTCGTTTCACAGTGATCCGCGAGGATTCCCACGAACTGGCCCGCCATCCCGAGAGAGATGGTGGGTCTTTTTCGTTAACCTTCGCACGATAACTTCCTCAATCGATGGAACCGATCGGGGAAATGGGAATTTCCCTTCCGTCATGCTACATTGGATGGGCGGCGTCGTCGTCCTGGCAACGAGGGATAACCGATATGAAAACCATACTGGTTCTGGCCGTTTCTGTGGGGCTGATGGGCATTGGTGGCTGTGCCGCCGATATGTACGGCAAGGGCAAAGGCAAAGCCCCGCCGCCGGTGGCTTCGCCGATCGTGACCAAGGGCTGAGGCCCGAATCCAGCGACCCTCGGGTCGCCCGAGTTTGCCCGCTGCTCCGAAAGGGGCGGCGGGTCTTTTTTTGTCTGCCTGTGCCGGTCCTGCCGCGGATCGGCCCGAGCTGCCGCTACAGCGAGCCGCGCGTGGCACCCGCTGCCGAACGGCCGAGCGCCTCGTCCGCTGGGTGTTGACGATAATCGAGGGCGGGGTGGATGATCGGCTGCCGACCGCGCGATCCGAACTGCTGGCAACGACACCCTGCTGTTCAGCGAACTTGGCCTGTCATAGAGGATTGAAGCCAGATGTTGCGAATGTCCATTGTGGTCATTGCGGCGCTGCTCGTGACAGGCGTCGTCGCATTCGAAGATATCGATGGCAGTTTGGCCAAGCTGGAGCCGATAGACCGAGCAACCCTGATTGAGGCTATCGATCTGCACATGAACGACGGTACTTCGACTAAAATCAGAAATGTCAGGCCTGTGTCTGAGAACGTATACCTTTGCGGATGGATCGATTCAAAGAATAGCTTCGGCGCCTATGTGGGATACCGCAGATTTATTCTCCACATGGGCAGCAAGGAATTTTTATACGACGGAGATTTCCACCGAGGCACCGAGCATCTCGCCGCATCGACCAAACGATTTATTGGCGCGAAGTGCGGGCAGGGGTCGTAATTGCGCGCGATCGTATGGGCGAGGAGCAACGAGCGGGCGGATCAGCCCAACATGCCCGTGGACGAGAAATACAGAGCACGCTGCGGAGCCGGGAGCATCGCGACGTCACGGCGCAGCTTCAGCCGGTCGTCCTGAGCAATGGTAGCCGCTCGTTCGCTGGCCTGAGAGGCCGCCCCATAGCGCAGGGAACCGAATGCCCCACCGGAGGTTGCTCGATTGTGGCGCTGGCCACGGGCAATCAGGAGGAGGGGGCAATGGACGGTATCATCTATCTCGTCGGGTTGATTGTGGTGGTCATGGCCATCCTCTCGTTCCTTGGTCTGCGTTGAGAGGAGGCGAGAATGGCTGTTCTTCCCACAGAAACCGATGTCTCGATCGCGGTCGCGCCGGCTCCGTCCTCCTATCTGGAATGGGCCCCCATCCTGGGGGGAGCGGTGCTCGCAGCCGCCATCTCCTCGATCATGACGGCCTTCGGATCGGCGATCGGGCTTTCCTTGGTTTCGGCGGAGCCTTCGCGCAGCTCTTCGCTCGCCGTGCTCGGCATCGCAGCAGCGCTATGGGCGCTCTGGGTCACCGTCTCGGCCTGCATTGCCGGCGGCTATGTGGCCGGCCGGATGCGGCGCCCTGTTCCCGATGCCACCGCCCACGAACGGGAGATGCGTGACGGAGCGCATGGCCTCCTGGTCTGGGCAACGGGGGCGCTCCTGCTGGCTTTCATCGCGACGTCATCGGCTGTTGGCGCGGGCCGCACAGCCCTTGAGGGCGCGGCAGCCGCAACCTCGGGGGCGACTTCGCTCCTGAAGCTGCAGCCGGATCCGCTCGGCTCGGCCATCGATGGCATCCTGCGGGCGCCCGGCGCCGGTGCGCCGGTGACGCCCGAAGAGCGTTCGGAGCTGAGCCGGCTGATGTCGACGGCGATGGGGAATGGCACGCTCGATCCGGCGGACCGCGACTATATCGCGACCCGCATGGCAAGCCGTGCCGGGATCGGCAAGCCCGAGGCGGAAAAGCGTGTCGATGACACGCTGGCAAAACTGAACCAGGCCAAGGAGACGGCGAAGCAGGCCGCCGAAAAGGCACGGAAGGTCGGCATCATCTCGGCCTTCCTGACGGCCGCCGTGCTTCTCGTCGGTGCTGCCGCGGGCTGGTTCGGGGCGGTGCTTGGAGGTGGCCACCGTGACGAGCAGCGCGAAATGCCGGGTTGGGGCCGGCGCCGTCTCTGATCCAGGCGTTCCCACAGGTCGAAGCCCGCCGGGTTTCGGCCTGTCCTTGCATTCAGGCAGGATGAAGCGGCCGCCGGGATTGGCGGCCCTTCTGCGTTCTCGGGCCCAGGGGCTCCGCAATCGCGGCAGCGGAGGGGCGGGAGCCCCCCTGTTTGGGTTGCGCTCAGCCGCCGGTCAGGTCGCGGCTTTGGCGATCGAGCTCCGCATTGTAGCGGCGCAGGGCGAACTGCTCGGTCAGAAGGCCGATCACTTGCAGCGTCTCGCGACTGTCGACGACGGCGAGTTCCTCGCTCTGCGATGCGGCAAACAGCGCCGCAGCCTCGCGGATATTCATCGAAGGCAGCAGGACGTCCTTCTGGTTGCGGGCGAGTTCAGCGACCGTGGCGACCTCCAGATCGGCGCCATACGCCTCGGATACCAGCACCAGGCCGGCATAGCGGCCCTGTCCATCGACCAGCACGGCGCGCTGGTTCGCGCCCAGCGGGAATGCGCGGCGGAAGCCTTCGAGGGATGTGCCTTCCGCGACCGTCCGGACATCCCGGCGCATCATGCGCCCGACGGCGAGGTCGCGAACCCAGCCGATATCGGCAGCGCTGCGGATCGCCTCGCCGCGCAGGTGGAAGCGCCAGGTCGCGAAGGAATAGCCGAAGGTGCGGCGCACCGTGATCGAGGAGACGACCGAGGCGGCGAGCACCGCCACCGTGAGCGGCAGGCTCCCCGTCGTCTCCAGGGCGAGCAGGGCCATGGTCAGCGGGCCACCGACGACTGCGGTTGCCATCGCGCTCATGCCGACGACGGCGAAGACCGTCGAAGCGGCCGGAATCCCGAACCCGGCGGTCCAGGCCAGAGCCATCAGCTTGCCGAACATGGCGCCGATGAAGAGCGAGGCGAAGAACAGGCCGCCGCGAAAGCCGGAGCCGATCGAGACCGCCGAGGCGATCGATTTCAGCAGGATCACGGTGAGGAGGAAGGACGCCGTGTAGTCGGCGGCGAAGCCGACATGCAGCGCGCTGTGTCCCGAGGACAGGACGGTCGGCGTCAGCAGGGCCAGCAGGCCCACCATCAACCCCCCGATGGCGGGACGCAGGGCGAGCGGCAGTCGGCTTTGCCTGAACAGGTACTCGGCCAGCGATACGCCCCGCATCAGCAGGATGCCGAGGCCGGCGCAGAGTGCCCCCATCACCATCACGAGGACATAGTCCTGCCCGGTGAGCGGCGCGGTGATGTCGACCTGGAACGGCATCGGCGTCAGGAAGAGCCGGGTCACGCCTATGGCGCAGAGCGAGGCGACGACGACCGGGGCGAGCATCGCGACGGTATAGGTCGCGATGATGAGCTCGAAGGCGTAGAAGGCGCCGGTCAGCGGCGCATCGAAGGCCGCGGCGATCGCGCCGGCGGCGCCGCAGCCGACCAGCACCCGCAAGTCGGCGCGCCGGACCTGCAGCAGGCGTCCGATCTTGGAGGCGAAGGCGGCACCGCCCTGCGTATAGCCGGCCTCCATGCCAACGGACGCGCCAAAACCGTTCGAGACCAGCGTCTGGGCCACGAGGATCAGGCTGTCCCGAAGCGACAGGCGCCCGCCGTGGAGAGCATTGGCCTCGATCGGGTCGACGACGGAGCCCCGCCTGCGGCGAGCCAGCACCACGCCGAGCACTCCCATCAAGAGGCCCCCCAGGACAGGTATTGCGACCGCGCGGAGCGGATCGACCAGGGCTGCGCCGCTGACGTCGCCCTTATGGGTCGCAAAAAAGGACAGGTGCAGGAATTTCGAAGCCCCGACCATCGCAACGACGAGCAGGCCGGCCGCGATGCCGACCAGGCCGGCGAAGACGACGAGCGCGATCTCGTCGCTGCGCAGCCGCCGTGGCAGGTCCCGTCTGAAGCGTAGCCAGGCCGCACGCGCGTTGCGGCGCAGACGGTTGCGACCGAGGGTTCCGAAGACCGTTGGCTCCACCACGCCTGTCACCCCAGCTAGCCGCATTCGGCTGGGAACCACGACGAGGCGCATCGAGCCGCCCCGGCCGTGTCAACCTGCCGCGTGCTAGATGGCCCGCCCCCTGCGCGTCAACCCGCCGACGGTTCTCGTCGATCCGCTGCCCCTGACGATCGCGCTGCATTGGCTGCATCAGCGCGCGCTCACTCAGCCAGCGCTCGCATGACCTTGATCAGGTCGGATTTTCCCTCGAATCCGATTCCCGGCAGGTCCGGCATGACGATGTGGCCGTCCTCGACACGAACCGAATCCGGGAAGCCGCCATAGGGCTGGAAGAGATCGGGGTAGCTCTCGTTGCCGCCCAGGCCGAGGCCAGCCGCAATATTCAGCGACATCTGATGCCCGCCATGGGGAATGCAGCGGGACGGCGACCAGCCAAATTGCTGGAGGACAYCGAGCGTTCTGAGATATTCGACAAGCCCGTATGACAGGGCGCAGTCGAACTGAAGCCAGTCGCGATCCGGGCGCATGCCGCCGTAGCGCAGCAGGTTGCGTGCGTCCTGGTGAGAGAAGAGGTTCTCGCCCGTCGCCATCGGCCCCGGATAGAATTCCGAGAGGGCGGCCTGGAGGGCGTAGTCGAGCGGATCGCCGACTTCCTCGTACCAGAATAGAGGATAATCCCGCAGCATCTTGGCGTAGGCGATGCCGGTCTCCAGGTCGAAACGGCCATTCGCATCCACCGCCAGCTGGGCTTGCGATCCGATCTCCTTCAGCGCCGCCTCGATGCGCTCGCGGTCCTCGTCGATCGGGGCCCCACCGATTTTCATCTTGACGACAGTGTAGCCACGATCGAGATAGCCCCGCATCTCCGCCTGGAGCGCCGAGTTGTCCTTTCCTGGATAATAGTAGCCGCCTGCCGCATAGACGAAGACACGCGGATCGGCTTCGCGGCCCTTCTTCTCGGCCAGAAGGCGGAACAGGGGCTTGCCGGCGATCTTCGCGACCGCATCCCAGACCGCCATGTCGAGAGTGCCGACCGCGACGGAGCGCTCGCCATGTCCGCCCGGCTTCTCATTCGACATCATCGCTGCCCAGACGCGCTGGGGATCGAGATTGGTGCCGGCATCATCGAGCAGGCTCTTCGGCTCGGCCTCGAGAATGCGATTGCGGAAGCGCTCTCGGATGAGGCCGCCCTGGCCATAGCGCCCGTTGGAATTGAAGCCGTATCCAACTACGCGTCGGCCGTCGCGCACGACATCGGTCACGACGGCAACAAGGCTCGCCGTCATCTTCGAGAAGTCGATATAGGCGTTGCGGATGGGAGAGGCGATGGGCTTCGTGATCTCGACGACATCGACGATACGCATGGTCAGGTCCTTCCGTTCGGTTCTGGATTTTGTGCTGGTGGAGCGTCAATGCGCCAGGCCCGGCGCGATCCCGGCCTGCTGGCCTCCGTGGGACCGCTCGGCTTGGCTATGCCGACAGCGAATGTTTCCGAAGAGGGGAGGCTGGGGACATTCGCTCGCCTGGTGAAGCCTGGGCGATCCGCTGCAAGCTGGTGTCGACCTTGGGCGAGGCCCGTCCGAACCTGCTCGAAGGTCGATCGACGCTGGAGGCAGAATTCGCTGATCCTGCTGATTATTGACCAGTTTTCCATTCGATAAGGCGCCCCATTCCGTTCCGCGAGGCGCTTGCTTGCCTCTGTTCGGGCGCCGTCCGGCGGAACCTCCGCTGAGGGGCGGGAACAGCCGCAGATGACGACGGGAGCGACGGTTAGAACTGCTTTGCGGCAAACGCCAATGCTGTTGCCGGAATTGATCATGCGTTTTAGGCATTACCAATGGAACTGATCTGGCTTGAGGATTACCTGGCGCTGGCTGATGCCTTGAATTTCTCCAGGGCCGCTTCTGCACGGCACGTGACCCAGCCGGCCTTCAGCCGGAGGATCCGCGCGCTTGAGGATTGGATCGGTGCGCCCTTGTTCATCCGCACCACGCATAGCGTCGCGCTGACACCGGCAGGCGAGCAGTTCCGCAATCAGGCGGAGGTTCTGACACGCGCGTTGCATCAGTTGCGGCGCGATACCCTGGAGGTTGCCGGACGTGGCGCCGGTCCGTTGTCTATCGCGGCAACCCACGCCCTTTCCTTCACGTTCTTTCCGAAATGGGTTCGTGGAAATGAGAAGATCCTGGCCCTTGGGACCCTCAACCTGATCTCCGACAGCATGCAGGCCTGCGAGCAGATGATGCTGCGGGGGGATGTGCAGTTCCTGCTTTGCCACCATCACCCCAGCATTGGCAGCCGGGTCGAAACCAGCCAGTTCAAGAGCATCGTGGTCGGGGCCGATACGCTCGTGCCGCTTTGTGCGCCCGACCAGGATGGGGCGCCGCGCTGGCGGCTCGAGCGCACTGTGCCGGTCAAGTATCTCGGTTACAGCGAGCAGTCCGGCCTGGGGCGGATCATTGCCGGGCTTCGGCGCGCTGCAGATCGAAATGTTGCGCTGGAGACGGTCTTTACATCGCACCTCGCCGCCACATTGCTCTCGATGGCGCGCGCCGGAGACGGGGTCGCATGGCTGCCCCGAACATTGGCGGAGGAGGATATGTCGCTCGGCCGACTGGTCCAGGCCGGTGATCCCGGCCTGGCCATACCGATTGAGATCCGGCTGTTTCGTCCCATGGCCCGTCAGGGGCCCGTTGCCGAGGCCGTCTGGGCCGCATTCGAGCGGGGTTGAGGTTCAGCCCGCTATCAGGTGGCTGAACAGGATCGAGGTGCCGAGGCCGATGAGGGCGAGACCGCCGATCCGCTCGGCCCAGCGCCCGAATTTGGCGCCGACCAGGTTGCCGGCCATCATGCCCCCCGTCGACATCACGAATGTCGCAAAGCCGATGGCCAGCGCGACGACGAAGATGTTCACGTCCAGGAAGGCGAGCGACACGCCGACCGCCATGGCATCGATGCTGGTGCCGATCGCGGTCGCCATCAGGGCCCAGAGCGAGTTGCCATGCGCAGCATCATTGCGCTCGGCCGCAGGCTTCATGGAATGCAGGAGCATGCGCCCGCCGACGATGCCGAGCAGAACGAAGGCGATCCAGTGGTCGACGGCCGCGACATACTGGCTTGCGGCAAACCCCGCGGCCCAGCCTATGAGCGGCGTGATGGCCTCAACGATGCCGAAGACCACACCGGTGCGAAGCGCCTGCGTGAAACGCGGGCGGCTGGAGGCGGCGCCCCGCCCGATCGAGGCCAGCAGGGCGTCGACGGACATGCCCACGGCGAGCACGGCGATAGAAGCAGGTGACATGGCAGTCTCAAATTGCGGACGGAGGACCAGACGGATCTCGGGCCTTGTCCGCAAGGCCTCTCCGTCACGGTCTCGCTTGGCCGAAATCATCCGGCTGATCGCACCACGCAGTCCTCGCCGCGAGCGTGTTGATGCGATCGCGCGCCGAAGCACGCCGCTACTCCCCGATGCGTCTGCACCTAGTGAATCACGCTCATGATGTCAATTCGATAACGATTTCAAACTCTTAGCATTGAGACGCATTTGCATGTAGAAGAATGCCGCGGCCCTGCCGAAGCGACGCCGGGCGCGCTCGACGACCTCTGCGTCGAAGGCTACGGCTGGTGAGATCACGCGGGGAGGGGCACATCCGCCAGGCCGATTTCGTGCCTCTCGACTATCGCGCTTGCACCAGTCCTGTCCCTGCCGGACGTCAAACACGCGATCTTGAAACGGCAGCAACCGGAATTCCCAAGACAGGAATGGTCCGGCGCGTAGGATCGGCCGCGTGATGCCAATAACACCACAGGGGAGAACGACTGTGCCGCGCCTGACCGCCAAGGATTTTCCGCAGGAACTGCTCGAACTGTACGACTATTATGCGCACGGACGGATCACCAAGCGCGAGTTTTTCGATCGCGCCGGCAAATTCGCCGTGGGTGGCATGACGGCGGCGTCGATCCTGGCCTCGATGAGCCCCGACTACGCGCTCGCGCAACAGATCTCGTTCACGGACCCCGATATCACCGCCAGTTACCTCACCTACCCCTCGCCGAAGGGGAATGGCGATGTCCGCGGCTATCTGGTGCGTCCGGCAAAACTATCCGGCCGCGTCCCCGCGGTGGTCGTCGTGCATGAGAACCGCGGTTTGAACCCCTATATCGAGGATGTCGCGCGCCGGGTCGCGAAGGCCGGCTTCATCGCGCTTGCTCCGGATGGCCTGAGCTCCGTCGGCGGTTATCCCGGCAATGACGAGAAGGGCCGAGAACTGCAGCAGCAGGTCAATCCGGAGAAGCTGATGAATGACTTCTTCGCGGCCATCGAATTCCTGATGAAGAGCGATCAGACCACCGGCAAGGTCGGCATCACCGGCTTCTGCTATGGCGGTGGCGTCGCCAACGCGGCTGCCGTCGCCTATCCCGAACTCGGCGCGGCCGTGCCGTTCTATGGCCGTCAGCCCCGCGCCGAGGACGTGCCGCGGATCAAGGCGCCGCTCCTGATCCATTACGGCGCTCTCGACACCGGCATCAATGCCGGCTGGCCGGCCTATGAGGCGGCCTTGAAGGCGGGCGGGAAAACCTATGAGGCCTATATCTATCCAGGCGCCAATCATGGCTTCCACAACGACTCCACCCCCCGTTATGACGAAGCGGCCGCCAAGCTGGCCTGGGACCGGACCATCGCCTGGTTCAAGCGCTACCTGAGTTGAACGAGCGGAGCCTCATCCCGCCCGAGCGTGGGTGAGAGCGACCGGGGCGCGCCAGAATTCGCGGTCTCCGCACGGGGTAGGACGGCCATGGGCCGTTCGCTCTGCGCGGAGTACTGCGCCTGGGCGTGCAAGGGCCAAGGGTGGGCACGCGCTGTTCGGGGACGTGCTCCGCGAGAGCGCACATTCTGTTCGTGACGCTTGGGCTCGGTTTATAGCCGAATCAGCCTCATGATCCCGAGCGCTGCAGCCTATCGTTCCCGCGAGGTCCCATGCGCCTTGTCTTGACCACGACTGCCGCTCTTCTGTTCACGGCTCTCCCAACCCATGCCGATGAGCGCAGCGAGTGCCTCGCCGGCATCGCGCGCCTGCGCAGCGCGACTGCTGCAAGACCTGCCCCTCCCGACCGGGACACACTTCTCGGCACGCTGCGCCGGGCGGAGCGGGAGGCCGGCGAACGCCAGTTCGACGACTGTGTCGGGGTCCTCAAGGCCAGCGCCAGTGGCGGCGGCAAGAGCAGCCGGGATGACGATGACGCCGAGGAGGGCGCCGAAACCGAGGACATGTTCGGCTTTACGGAGGGCACCAGCATCCTCGAAAAGGGCAAGTTCGAAATCTCCGGCGCCGGCGAGGGTGCATTCGGCAAGCGCCTCGGCCGGTATCGGACGGGAGGCCTGGGTGGCAGCTTTGCGTTCGCCCCGGTCGACGGGCTCAGCATCGAGTTGGGGGCGGTCGGCAACCGCGTCTCGATCCGCGACGTACCGGGACTGGACAATCGCCACGGCGGCGGCTTCGGTGGCTTTTCCGCCGAGTTGAAATGGCAGGCTATCAAGCGGGGAGACGCCTCGCCCGTCGGCCTGACCTTTATCGTCGAGCCGGGCGCGAGCTTTCGCGACGCGGAGGCTGGCGGGCGTGGCCGGGGCGTGGGGCTGGAGGGGCGGATCGCGCTTGATGCCGAACTTGTTCCCAGGAGGTTGTTCGGTGGACTCAACCTGATCTACGAATTGGAGAAATTCCGCCCGCGCGGCGTAAACCTGTTCAATGGCGAAGCCGAGCCCTTGGAAGGCGTGTTATCCGGGCCGTGCCAGCCCTATGCCGAGGACGACGCCCTGGAGACATGCGTCGCGTCCGCGCGGCGCAAGTCAGCGGAGCGGTCCTCTCTCCTCGGGCTCTCGGGAGCACTCGCGATCCAGATCAACCCCAATGTCTTTATCGGCGGCGAGGTTCGCTATTTGCGCTCCTATGCCGGGCTCGGGTTGAACAGCTTCGAAGGACACGCCGTCTTCGTCGGCCCGACCCTCTACGCCAAGCTCAGCGAGACCGTGTCGATCTCCGCGGCCTACTCCGCCCAGATTGCCGGGAAGTCGGAAGCCACGCCAGGCCGGCGGCTCGATCTCGACAACTTCGCCCGTCACCAGGCCAAATTGAAGATCTCCTACGAGTTCTAGATGTGTAGTCCCGAAATCTGATGGTGCATCATCGATCCTGAGTCGTCAGGAGGAGGATGCATTATGGGAAGCGTTCTTCATGGCAGCGCCCGCACGACGGCGCGTGTTCGAGCCGAGCTCCAAGGGTCGAAAGAGAGCAGCCGGGCCCTTGCCGTCCGCTACGGCTTGAATCCGAAGACTGTGCTCAAGTGGCGCAAAAGGACCACCACATCCGATGCGCCCATGGGACCGAAGGACCCTCGAAG